>JBQCHA010000290.1:0-17110 GCA_051955175.1 Sphingomonas sp. | reverse complement strand
CCTCGCCGGCCTTCGCGCTGAGGTTCTGCAACGCGAAGCGGTCGTTGTCGAAGGTGCCGGCGATGGCGACGTTGGTCAGGTGCGTGCCGAAGCTGTTGTTGTCGTAGGTCAGGTTGTCGGCGCGCACCATGCCGCGCAGCTGCGGTGCGCTCAACCGGCCGGAGAAGTCGGCGGCGACCGCGATCGGGCCGGTCAGCTGCTGGTTGGCGACACCCGCCAGGGAGAACAGCACCGCCGACGGGCCGTTGTAGCGGATGCCGCCGTTCAGCGCCGCATGCGCCAGCCGCGTGCTCCAGCTGCCGCCCGCCCCCAGCGGTTGCAGCGTCGCGACCAGCCGGCCCACGGTCGTGTCGCCGCGCTTGACCAGCGCACGCGCGTCCGCGCCGTTTGGCTGCAATGTGCCGCGCAGCACGATGTCCACCGGTTCGGACACCGTGGCGACGCCCGACCGCGTGAAATTGGCGATGTTGATCAGCGCCTGGCCCTGCGGCGCGCCGCCGCCGGCAGCTTGCTCGAACGCCAGGCTGCCGGTGGCATTGCCGCCGATGTCGAGCCCGGGGACGAAGGCATTGGCGATCGTCAGGTCGAGGCGGTCGAGCCGCGCCTGGACGGCCATGCCGTTGCCGTAGCGGCCGGCCAGCCGCAGCGAGCCCTTGTCGAAGTCGATCCGCGTCGGCTGCAGCTCATAGCCGCCGGCGCCATGCGTGATCCGCGCCGGATTGGCGGTGTGGAATGACACGCCGCTCGCCGTTCCCTTCAGCGCGACGAGATACTGGTCGGGCGACAGCTTGGCATTGGCGGCGAGTTCGAACGGCACGTTGCTCGATCCGCTGGCGACCAGCTGGGCGGTGCCGTTACCGCCGCGATAATCGATGTGCGCCCGCGCCTTGGAGACGACGGTCGGGCCGTAATGCAAAGCCGCGAGCTGTACGTCGCCGGTGATCGACGGCGCCTTGGGATACATCACCACGCTGGCGTTGATGATCGCGCGGCCGATGGTGAAGGTCACCGGCCCGGGAATCTTGGCGTTGCTGGCGCCCCCGTTGATGTCGGCGCGTTGCACCCCGCCCTGGTCGGCCAGGCGCACGGTGCCGTTGAGGCCCGAACCGGCGAATTGCAGCGTGCCGGCAAATGGGCCCGCTGGCGTGGCGGCGATCGCGCCGTGGAAATCCACGCCGGCGAACAGCAGCTTGTTAACGTCGACGCGCAGCCGACCGCTCGGCCGCACCAGCACGTTGGCGTTGAACGGGCCGTAATTGGTGTTGCCCGTCGCGGTCACCGCATAGGCGCCGCCGCGGCCGCGCGCATGCGCCTCGAGATTGGCGAGGCCGACGCCGAGGCCCGGCCGCGGCGCGCGCAGCAGCACCACCGGCGACGCGGCATTGCCGGTCACGCGCGCGGTCAGCGGCCCATATGTGGTCGAATAGGCACTCGCATTGACCAGCAGCGCGCCCGACGGATCGTAGCGGCCGGAGCCCGAGGTCACGCGGAACTGCGGCGCCGACAGGTGCAGGTTGGCGAAGCTGATGACGCCGTTCGTATCGTAGCCGAAGTCGGTGCTGACCACGGCATTGCCGCCCAGGAAGCTGCGCACGCCGCTGTTGAAGATCTGCTGCGTCCGCGCCGCGATATGACCATGGATCGCCCATGCCCCATCCGCCGCGGTGGCGAGATCGGCATTGGTCTGCAGGTCGATGATGCCGATGCTCTCGATGCGGTAGTTGTTCACCCTGCCCTTCAGGCCGCCGGTGTATTTGCCGGTCGCCATATCGGCGGCGATGATCGCGGTGGCGTCGATGCGGTCGGAACGGACCTTCAGATTGGTCGACAGAATCTTGCTGCCGTCGATTGCGATGTCGCCGTTGAGCGTGACGTGGTCGAGCAGCCCGCCGGCGGCGTTGACGCCGGTGATCCGCGCCGCGCGGGCATGGACCGGGACCAGGATGTGATGCGCGTTCACCGTGGCGTCGCCGGCGGCATAGAGCCCCTGCACGCCGGTATTGCCGAAGCTGATCGCGTCTGCGCGCAGCACATAATCGACCGTTGGGGTCGCGAACGCGCCGTTTAGAGTCAGGTGCGCCGCGGCGTTGCGCGCCGCCAGCTTAGGCGCCACCGCGCCGGGCGTCAGCAACCGCGCATCGACCTGGAAATTGCCGAACCGGCTGTTGGCGAGATCGACCAGCCCCTGCGCATCCATCGCCAGCGCGCTGGAACGCAGCGCCAGCTTGGTCTGCGCCCGCCGCTGGTCGAGCGTGGTGTCGAGCGCGATATCAAGCTGCGGCGCCGTCAGCCGCGCCACCGGTCCCGACATGTAGAGGCCCGGGTGCGCGTTGCCGCGAACCGAGAAGGTGCCGTTGCGCGCGGTCAGCGCCAGGTCGACCAGCGACTGGCCGCCCAGCGTGCCCTTGGCCCGCCCGTTCCATGCCTTCCAGTCGCCATCGCCGGTGATCGCCACCCGCATCGGCTTGGTCACGCCGGTCATGCCCGCAACGACGCCCTTGGCCGGCGAGAACAGGTGCGCGTCGATGTCGAGACGGTTGGCGTCGGGCACCGCGTCGAGCTTCACCGACAGCCGGTCGCCACCGATCACACCGGGACCGTTCAGCGCGGCGGCATTGGCGACGATCTGCGCGCGGCGATCGGCGATATGCGCCTGGCCGGCGATCGACAGGATGCGCCGGGTGCCCGTCACCGGCGCGGCAAGCACCAGCCGGTCGACCTTCAACCGGTTCACGTCGATGTTGATATTGGGCAGCAGCGGCTGGTTGGGCTGGCTGGGCGTCGCCTTCAGTGCCGGCGAACGGTGCAGTGTGATCAGGTGGCTGGTCGCCGAGCGGATGTCGATATGGTTGTGCAGGTATCGGAACGGCCGCCAGTCGACGTCGATCTCCGGCGAGGTCAGGAACACGCCCTTGGTGTCGCGCACCCGCACGTCCTTCAGCACCATCGCGCCATAGACCGATCCCTCGATCCGCCCGACCTGGATGTTCAGGCCCGACGCCATGGTGTAATTGCCGATCTCGTCCGCCAGGAAGCGGCGCCCCGGGCTGGTGTTCAGCGCGGCCAGCAGCAGGCCGACCAGCACGACGATCGACAGCAGGCCGACCGCGACCCATTTCAGGATGCGCTGCCACAGCGGCCGCTTCTCGATCACGATCTCGGTTTCGGTGGTTTCGGTCACCGGCGTTTCGTCGACCATCAGAACGCCTGCCCGATCGAGATGTAGACCGCGATCCGCCCGTCACCCTTGCGCGGGTTGAGCGGGGTCGCGACGTCGACGCGGACCGGGCCGAAATTGGTGTAGAACCGGCCACCGATACCCGCGCCGAAGCGGAGATCGTTGAACTTCGGCAGCTCGCTTGCATAGGCATTGCCGGCGTCGACGAACGGCACCACGCCGAAATTGCCGAAGCGATAGCGCGCCTCGACCGAGAATTCGTTGATGCTGCGGCCGCCGATCGGGTCGCCATTGGGATCGAACGGCCCGAGCCGCTGATAGCCATAGCCGCGCACCGAGCCGCCGCCGCCGCCATAATAGCGCCGCGACGGCGCCAGATCGTCGCGATCGATGCCGAAGATCGAGCCTGCCGCCGCGCGGCCGGCGAGCACCAGGCTGTCGGTGACCGGGAAATAACCGTCCGCCTCGACCATCGAGCGGACATAGGGTTTGATCGCCCCGTGCACCGAACTCTCGGGGCTCAGCTTCAGCTTCACGCGATAGCCGTGGGTCGGGTTGAGCAGGTCGTTCGACTGGTCGAACACCGCCTGCAGCGGGACGGCGAGGATGCCGTATGTCCGCCGCACGCGCTTGTCGCGCCCGAAGTCATAGACGCTTTCGTTGGTCCCGATCAGCTGTGCGCCGAAGGCGTAGGTGAACTTCTTCTGCCAGATGGGCGTCGAGTCATACGACCAGTTGATGCCCAGCGTGCCCGTGAAGGCATCATAGGCGTCGTAATTATTATGGTCGGCCGAGGCGACGATCGAGAAGGTCCGATCGCGCTTGCCGGCGTTGGAGCGGCGGAAGGTGGCGCTAGCGCCCTGTTCCTGGCTGCCGCCGATCGCGGTGAGGATCAGCGCGCCTTCCGGCGGGAACATGTTGCGGCTGGTCCAGGAGCCCTGGACCTTGAAGCCCTGGCCGGTCGAATAGCCGGCGGTGCCCGCCAGCGTATGAGTCGGTCCGGGTATCTGGCGCACCTGAATGCCGGCGAGCTGGGTGTCGTCCGGGCCGGGCTCGCCGGTCTTCACCGGCTTCACCGAGACGTCGCGGAACAGGCCGGTCGCGACCAGCGCCTTCCTCAGGTCGTCGACCTTCTGCACGTCGTACAGCTCGCCGCGCTTGAAGCGGGCGAGTTCACGGATGTGCTTGATGTTGAACACCTTGCGCTTGCCGGCCAGCCGGATGTCGCCGAAGCTGGAGCGCGGGCCGGTATCGACCGGCAGCGTATAGTCGCCGGTGAAGGTCTGGCCATCGAGCAGGATGTCGCGCGTGCCGACGTCGGCGAAGGGATAGCCGTGTTCGGGCAGCGCGACACTGACGTTCGCCTCCGCCCCCTGCACCCGCGCCGCGTCGATCGGGTCGCCGGTCTTCAGCGGCAGCGCGTCGCGGATCAAGTCGGGCGGCACGGTCGGCTGAGCCTTGATGGCGATTTCGCCCAGGCGGTAGAGGTGACCGGGCGTCGTATCGACGGTGACGCGATAGCGACCCGCCTGCCCGGCTTCCTCGGCGATCGTGGCGACCGCCGTGCCGTCATAATAACCCGCCGACTTCATCAGGCGGACGGCAAGATCCTCGTCATTGCTCATCCGCGCGCGGATCATCGCGACGTTCTCGGCCTTACCGTCGCCATCCTCCAGGGCTGAGAGGTCCTTGAACTTCCCCGCGAGGTCGACCTGGTCGAGCCCCGTGACGACGGTATCGTAATGGATTTCCGGCGCCTTTTGGGCGTTCTTGACGTCCTGCGCGGTCTGCAGCGGCACGGTATCGAAGGTCGACAGCGGCGCCAGCGGCTCAGAAAGCTGCTGCGTGGTCTGCGGCGAGACCACGGGCCCATTCTCCTGGCCTGCACCATTTTGACCCGCCGCCTGCTGAGCGGCAGCGCGGTTGGCGGCCTCGGTCGATTGCGCGGCCGGCACCGGCTCCGTCTGAGTGGGCGCGGGCGTCGGCAAGGGCGCCACCGGCATCGGTTCCAGGGGCGCATTGATGTCGCTGCTGAGCGGCGGCAGGTCCTTTTGAAACTGCTCGTCGGGGATGATCGCCTGACCGGCGCTTGCGTCCGGGGAAGCCGATTGGGTCTGCTGCGCCGCCGGCGAGGCCGAGCTGTCGGCCACCTGCCCGGTGCTCTGCGCCGCTGCCGCCATCGGCGCCAGCGCCACCCCAGCCAACATCAACGCCGTAACCACTCGCGTACGCACGCCCCTGTGTTCTCCTCCCAGGCCTGCGCCGCGTGGCAAACCCCTCGCCAGCGCCTTAACGTCCGATGACTGAAATGGGTCCGTCAGCTTTGCTGCTGCGCGAGATTGTGTCGGAATGGGACCTGCCACGGCGACCGACCGTTATCCCGAGTGGTACAACAGGGAGACAAACGTGAGCGAGCCGGCCGGCAACATCGACCCAGCGACTATCCCCGGCGGTGACGCGCATGCACCGTGGCAACATCCATGGCCGGCCTGGAAGGCCATCTTCGGCCGCATCTACGTGATGACCGGCTATCACAACCTGTCGTTGATGGCGGCGGGCGTCGCCTTCTACGCGTTCCTGTCGTTCGTGCCGCTGATGGCCGCCGTCGTCATGACTTATGGCCTGTTCGCCGACCCGCGTACCGTTGCCGAACACATGCACATGATCATGCGCGTCGTGCCGCCCGACGCCGCAGGCCTGATCAACGGCCAGCTCGCCGACATCGTCACCACCAGCAAGTCGCAGATCAGCCTGGGCTTCGCCGTCGCGCTGGTGCTGTCGATCTATGGAGCGATGCGAGCGGCAGGCGCGATCATCCAGGCGCTGAGCGTCATATACGAGGAGCAGGACGATCGCAGCCTGATCGCCTGGTACTGGCTGGCCGCCAGGATCACGATGGTCGCGGTTCTGGCCGGCGTCGTCGGGCTGCTCGCCGCCGTGGTGCTTGCCTACCTGAAGGACGCTGCCGGGGTGATCGGCCAGGCCGGCGTGGTGATCGTGCAGGCACTGACCTGGCTGGTCGCGGCAGCAATCGCCAGCTTTTCGTTCGGCTTCGTCTATCGCTACGGCCCCGACCGTGCCGATGCGCGATGGGAATGGCTCAGCGTCGGGGCGGTCGTGGCAACCCTGCTGTGGCTGGTCGCCACGGTGCTGTTCGGCATCTACGTGGCGAATTTCGCGAACTACAACGCGACCTACGGCTCGCTGGGCGCCGTCGTCGTTCTGCTGATGTGGCTGTGGGTTTCCGCCTATGCGGTGCTGATGGGCGCCGAGCTCAACGCCGAATCGGAACGCCAGACGATTATCGATTCGACCACCGGCCCGCCCCGCCCGATGGGCGAGCGCGGCGCCGTGGTCGCCGATACGCTGCCGAGCCGCCGCCAGGCGAAGCCGCGCCGCGACAAATATTGATCGGCTCAGCCGCGCGCCTTCGCCAGCGCGCGGAAGCGGTGGAGGAGAGGCTCGGTATAGCCATTGGGCTGCGTGGCGCCTTCGAACACCAGCGCCTTGGCCGCCTGCAGGGCCAGGCTGTCGTCATGGCCGGCCATCGGCCGGTAAGGGGGATCGTCCGCATTCTGCCGGTCAACCTTCGCCGCCATGCGCGCGAACGCCGCCTCGACGTCCTCGCGCGTGGCAACGCCGTGGAGCAGCCAGTTCGCCATATGCTGCGAAGAAATGCGCAGCGTCGCGCGATCCTCCATCAGGCCGATGTCATGGATGTCGGGCACCTTGGAGCAGCCGACCCCCTGGTCGATCCAGCGCACGACATAGCCGAGGATGCCTTGCGCATTGTTGTCGAGCTCGCGTGCCACCTCGTCACCGGTCCAGTTGCGCCCATCGGCAAGCGGCACGGTCAGCAGCGCATCGAGGCCCGGCACGGGCTCGCCGGCGATCGCCCGCTGCCGCTCGGCGACGTCGACCTCATGATAATGCAGCGCGTGCAGCGTCGCTGCGGTCGGCGACGGCACCCAGGCGGTGGTGGCGCCGGCGCGGGGATGCGCGATCTTCTGCTCCAGCATGTCGGCCATGCGGTCGGGCGCCGCCCACATGCCCTTGCCGATCTGCGCCCGCCCGGCAAAGCCGCAGGCGAGGCCGATGCGCACGTTGCGATCCTCATAGGCCTTGATCCACTCGGGCGTTTTCTTCTGGGGCTTGGGGTTCATGGCGCCGGCCTGCATCGCGGTGTGGATTTCGTCGCCGGTGCGATCGAGAAAGCCGGTATTGATGAACCCGACGCGATCCTTCACCGCATGGATGCAGGCGGCGAGATTGGCCGACGTGCGGCGTTCCTCGTCCATCACCCCGACCTTGATCGTGTGCCGGTCGAGCTCCAGCAGGTCCTCCACCCCATCGAACAGGCGGTTGGTGAAGGCGCACTCCGCGGGCCCGTGCATCTTCGGCTTGACGATGTAGATCGATCCGGCGCGGCTGTTGCGATAGCGGTCGAGGCCCCGCAGGTCATGCACGCCGATCAGGCTGGTGACGATCGCATCCAGAATGCCCTCTGGCGCCTCGCCCCCGTCGGGCAGACGCACCGCCGGCGTGGTCATCAGATGGCCGACGTTGCGCACCAGCAGCAGCGAGCGCCCGGGAAGGACCAGGTCGTGCCCGTCCGGCGTGCGATAGGGCCGATCGCCGGCCAGCCGCCGGGTGACGCTGCGGCCGCCCTTGTCGAACACCGCCTCCAGGTCGCCGCGCATCAGGCCCAGCCAGTTGGCATAGGCCGCGACCTTGTCCGCCGCATCGACGGCGGCGACCGAATCCTCAAGGTCGACGATGGTGGTCAGCGCCGACTCCAGCACCACGTCGGCGATGCCTGCGGGATCGCCGCGTCCGATCGGGTGGTCGCGGTCGATCACCAGTTCGATGTGCAGCCCGTTGTGGCGGAACAGCAGCGCCGTATCGCTGCGCCCGACGAGCTGACCGGGGTCGCGTAGCACCGGTTCGCCCGACAGCGCCGCCCACCTTCCCTCGGCCAGCGGCACCGCCTGGTCGAGGAACGCCGTGGCCCGCGCGATGACCGCCGCGCCGCGCGCTTCGTCATACCCTGCCCCGTCCGGCGCTCCGGCGATCGCATCGGTGCCGTAGAGCGCGTCGTACAGGCTGCCCCAGCGTGCATTGGCGGCGTTGAGCAGGAAGCGCGCGTTGAGCACCGGCACCACCAATTGCGGCCCGGCGGTCGTGCTCATCTCCGGATCGATCGGGCCGGTGCCGATGGTAAACGGCGCCGGCTCCTCGACCAGATAGCCGATCTCGCGCAGGAACGGCTCGGGCATCGCGGCGCCCGGACGGGCCCGATACCAATCGTCGATCCGCGCCTGCAGACGGTCGCGGGTCGCGAGCAGCGCGCGGTTCTCGGGCGTGAAGTCGGCGAAGATCGCTGCCACGCCCGCCCAGAACCCGTCCGCCTCAAGCCCGAGCGGCGGCAACACCTCATCCTCGATAAACCGAACGAGGGGTTCGGCGATGGTGAGGTCGGAACGGCTGATCATGGCGAAATCCTCCTGAAGCTGCGATCGCATCGGCCTGGGGAGGGCTCGGTCAATTAGGCCAGACGCGCCCGCCGCATCAAGCCTGTTCGGAATCGAGCGCCGCCGCGGCCGCCTCCAGCCGACCCAGCATCTCGCGCAGCGTGGCGAGTTCGCCGGCGTCGAACCCGGCGAAGATCTGCCGTTCAAGTGCAAGCGCCTTGGGAGCGACCTGGCGGTAGAGCGTCCGCCCCTCCGCGCTCAGCGTCAGGTGGTGCGAGCGCTGGTCCTCGGCATTGGGACGGCGCTCGGCGAGCCCGCGGTCGACCAGCGCGATCGCGGCGCGGCTGACCGTCACCTTGTCCATCCGCGTCACCCGCCCGATCGCCTGCTGCGTCATCTCACCGCCTTCCGCCAGCACCGCGACCAGCCGCCATTCGGGGATGCGCAGCCCGAACAGCGCCTGGTAAGCCGTCGCGATCGCCCCGGACACGCGGTTCGAGGCGATCGACAGCCGATACGGCAGGAAGTCGCCGAGCTTCAGCGCCGTGCTCACCGGCTCAATAGCCCTCCGCCAGGCCGGCCGGACGGCGGCGGTCGTTGGCGCCCTGGATCACACCATGCTGGCGATCGACCAGGATCGCCTCGTCGGCGCCGATCTTGGCGATCGGATGGAATTTGTAGCCCATCGCCTCCAGCTTGGCCTGCGCCTCGGCGGTTAGATAGCCCGGCTCGACCATCACCTCGTCGGGCAGCCACTGGTGGTGGAATCGCGGCGCGTTCACCGCCTGCTGCATGTTCATGTGGAAATCGATCACGTTCAGGATCGTCTGCAGCACGGTGGTGATGATCGTCGAGCCGCCGGGGCTGCCGGTCACCATGAACACCTTGCCCGACGGATCGAGCACGATCGTCGGCGACATGGACGACAGCGGCCGCTTGCCCGGCCCCACCGCATTGGCCTTGCCCTGCACCAGCCCGAAGGTGTTGGGCACGCCCGGTTTCGAGGTGAAATCATCCATCTCGTTGTTGAGGAAAAAACCGGTATTGCCGGCGATCTTCCCGACGCCGAACAGATAGTTGATCGTGTAGGTGATGCTGACCGCGTTGCCCCTGGCATCGATCACCGAGAAATGCGTGGTGTCGTTGCCCTCGGTCGCGCTGACGCTGCCCTTCACCTCTGACGAGGGGGTCGCCCGGTCGGGCTGGATCTCGGCGCGGATCTCAGCGGCATGCTGCTCGGACGTCAGCCGCTCGACGGGATTGTGCACGAACGCGGGATCGCCAAGATCGGTGTTGCGATCGGCGAACGCGTGGCGCTCCGCCTCGACGACATAATGCGTCGCCAGCGGCGACCCATAACCATACTTGCCCAACGGATAGCCTTCGACGGTCTGCAGGATCTCGCACACCGTGGTCCCGCCCGAACTCGGCGGCGGCGCGGCGACGATGGTGTAGCCGCGATATTTGCACGTCACCGGCTTGGCCCATTGCGCGGTGTAGTCGGCGAAGTCCTTCATCGACAGCAGGCCGCCATTGGCCTTGCTCGCCGCTACCACCTTCTGCGCGATCGGGCCGCGATAGAAGGCGTTGCTGCCGCCGTGCGCGATCTGCTGCAGCGTGCTGGCGAGGTCGTTCTGCACCAGCCGGTCACCGATCGTGTAGGGCTTGCCGTCCTTCAGGAAGATCGCGGCGACATTGGGTTCGTTGGCGAAATCCTCCACCCGTTCATCCAGGATGCTGACGTCGCCGGCTTCCAGCAAATAGCCGCGCTTGGCCAGTTCGATCGCCGGCGCGATGACCTTCGACAGCTTCATGGTGCCGTATTTCGCCAGGGCATCGTTCAGGCCCATCACCGTGCCGGGCACGCCGACGCCGAAATAGGTGCCGGTGCTGCGGCCCTTCACGACATTGCCCTCGGGGTCCTGGAACAACGTGGCGGTGGCCCGCAGCGGCGCCTTTTCGCGGAAGTCGAGGAACAGGTTCTTGCCCGAGGCGAGGTGCACGACCATGAACCCGCCGCCGCCGATATTGCCGCAGCACGGATGCACGACGGCCAGCGCATAGCCGACCGCCACCGCGGCATCGACCGCATTGCCGCCATCCTTCAGGATGCGCACGCCGACGTCGGTCGCGAGATGCTGGGCGGAGACGACCATCGCGTGCTTGGCCAGCACCGGCTGCGCGCTCCGCCAGTCGCCGCTGGCGGGCAGCGTGCTCGACTGGTCGAGCGCACGGGTGGAAATCTGCGGCTGCTGCTGCGCAGGCGGCGTCTGCTGCGCCGGCGCGCTTGCCGTCAGCGCGAGGGTGGAAATGGCGGTCAGGCCCAGGGCGAACGCAATCTTGCGCAAGGGGCGGTGCTCCTATGGTTCGAGTCGACGCCCGGCATAGAACAGCAGGGTGCCGGATGCCAAAATACGGATCAGCTTCAGACGTCGAGCTGCCTGAGTGCGTGGTTCCACCGCAGCACGTTTTTTCGCGCCTCCTGCACGAAGGCGGAACGGCGGACCATGTTGAGGAAGGCGTCGGCAACCCACTTGCCGGGATTGCGCAGCGGCCGCTCGACCTGAACCAGCAGTACGACGCGGGTGCCCCCGGTGTCGTTCCACACCTCGTGGTTGTAGGTGTCGTCGAACACCAAGGTCTCGCCTTCCGCCCAGCGCACGACGCGGTCGTCGACGCGCATCCGGACATCGCCGTCGCGCGGCACGATCAGGCCTAGGTGGCAGGTGATCAGCCCCTTGGTGACGCCGCGATGGTCGGGGATGTGCGTGCCCGGCGCCAGGATCGAGAAGAAGGCGCTGTTGAGGCCCGGAATCTTCTCGACCAGCGCCGCGGTGACCGGGCAGCGGGCGATATTCTCGCCGATCGGGAAGCCATAGCCCCACAGGAAGAACGAGCGCCACTTGCCGACCTGGGCGATCGCGCGATGATCGGGCGAGATCGTGGCCAGCGACGGCACCATCGTCTCGTCGGTCGCCACCGCCACTGCCTCATCGCGGATCGCCCGCCAATGTTCGCGCAGCAGTGCGGTCCAGGCGAAGTCGCGCACGTCGAGCACGGGATCGTTGCCGACCAGCGACGAGGACGCGATCAGCCGGTCGAACACGCCGCGCAGCCGCCGGCCGAGCTTGATGATCAGCGGCCGGTCGCGGTCGGCGACGAGACCGCTATCGGCCGGCGGTGCGCCGGCCAGGATGTTGAGATCAAGCCCGGGCGTCGAGCGTCCGGCGGCGGGGGCCTGCCGTCTCTTGGGGATCACCCGATCCGCTGTCGAAACACTGTTCATCACCGCCCCGCCTGGCCAGGCCGGGCCGAAACATAGACGCCGGGCCGCGGCCAATCTCGACGCAGCCATAATCCCGACTTGGGTCGAAATCATGGCGGCATGAGGCACCGGAGCCGCTTGAAACGGCCCGCTTCGCCGCATTGCGGCAAGATTTAGGGAGCCGTTGGGCCGGTTTCACCACCTGCCCCGAAATCGCCCCAATTCCCATCCCTTGGGCTAATCGCCGCCGCGACTACGGCCCCGCCGGCGGCGACTCGTCAGGCGCGATAGAGGGCGTTTAGCCGGTCGCCATAAACCGCCTTCAGCACATGCCGGCGGATCTTGAGCGACGGGGTCAGTTGCTCGTTCTCGATGGTGAACGGCTCGTCGGCGACGATGAAGCGTCGGATGCGCTCGATCTGCGACAGGTCGGCATTGACCCGCTCGACGGCGCGGCCGAGGGCGGCGCGATAGTCATGATTCCGGGCCAGCGCCGCGAAGTCGCAGGCGTTGCCATTTGCCGCGCACCATTCCTGCGTCCACTCCGGATCGGGCACGATTGCCGCGACCATATAGGGCTGGCGGTCGCCCCAGATCATTGCCTGCAGAATTTCGGGCTGCAGCGTCAGCATGCCCTCGATCTTCTGCGGGGCGACGTTGTCGCCCTTGTCGTTGACGATGATGTCCTTCTTGCGATCGGTGATCTTCAGCCGGCCGCGATCGTCGAATTCCCCGATGTCGCCCGTGTGCAGCCACCCGTCGCGCAGCACCCGCTCGGTTTCCGCAGCATTGCGCCAATAGCCGTACATGACGAGCTCGCCGCGTACCAGGATTTCGCCGTCGTCGGCGATCCGCACCTCCGTATTGGGAATCGGCGGTCCGACCGTGTCCATGCGCAGGCCGACGCCCGGACGGTTGCAGCAGATCACCGGCGCCGCCTCTGTCTGGCCATAGCCTTGCAGGAAGGTGAGCCCCAACGACTGGAAGAAGATGCCGATTTCCGGATTGAGCGGTGCGCCACCCGACACCATCGCCTTCATCCGGCCGCCGAAGCGTTGCGCGATCTTCGGCTTGAGCGTCCGGCTCAGCACCAGCTTCATCGGCCAATCGAGCAGTCGCGGCCGCCCCTCATAGTCGCGCGCGCCGATCTCCAGCGCCTGGCGCAGCAGGAAGGCCGGGAGCCCGCCCTGCTTCTCGATCGCCTTGCTGATCCGCGTGCGCAGCACCTCGAACAGGCGGGGCACCACGACCATGATCGTCGGCTTGGCCTCCTCGATGTTGCTGGCGAGCTTCTCCAGTCCCTCGGCATAATAGATCTGCGCGCCCAGCCCGATCGGTAGGTACTGGCCGCCGGTATGTTCGTACGCGTGGCTGAGCGGCAGGAACGATAGGAATACTTCCTCGTCCCAGCCGAAATCCTCGGCGATGATCCGGCTGGTGCCCTCGACATTGTGCAGGATCGCGCCATGGTGTTGCATCACCCCGCGCGGTGAGCCCCCGGTGCCGCTTGTATAGATGATACAGGCTAGCTCTTCGCGCTTGAATTGCGCCTCCATCGCCACCGCTTCGGGGTCGGAGGGGTGGCGGTTGATCAGCGTCTGCCAGTCATGGAACTCGACCTCGCCCGACTGGCCGGCACGCATCGGATCGATGCCGATCACGATCTGCGCCTGCGACGCGCGCACCATCGCCGGCAACAGCGTCTTGGCGAGCTTCGCTGTCGATACGATTGCCGCGCGCGCGCCCGAATTCTCGATGACGTGGCTGTGATCGCGCTCGGTATTGGTAATGTAGGCCGGCACCGTCACGCAGCCGGCGGCCATGATCGCCAGGTCGCTGATGCACCATTCCGGGCGGTTCTCGGAAACGAGCACAACGCGGTCGCCACGCTGCAGGCCGATGTGGCGTAGCGCGGTGGCAAGCCCCGCGACCTGCTGCGCCGCCTCGGCCCAGCTGGTCGAGACCCAGCGATCGCCCTCCTTATGCCAAAGGAACGGCTTCTCGCCGCCCTCCCGCGCGCGGGTGAAGAACATCGTCACCAGGTTCGGAAAGGACTCCAGCGTGCGCAATCGACTCTCCCGGATGGCGGCCGGTTCGGCGCGCCCGGCTTTGGCTGCGCGCGACCCTAACGAGGATTGTCGTACAGACAAGACGCTACGTCAGGTGGTGCCAACTGCCTCTGCGACACTGGCGAAACCGTCGCGCCGCAAGCGCTCGGCGAGTCCCCTGGCGATGCGCCGCGCAAGGCCCGGCCCTTCATAGACCAAGGCCGTGTAGAGCTGGATCAGGCTCGCGCCGGCACGGATACGTGCGTAGGCTTCGTCGGCATCGCCGATCCCGCCGACCGATACGATCGGCAACGCCGCGCCGGTCGCCGTTCGGAAATCGGCGAGCCGCTGCCGGGCGAGCGGCGCCAGCGGTGCACCCGACAGGCCCCCCGCCTCTTCGGCATGCCGGCTGCGCAGCCCGGGCCGTGTCACGGTCGTGTTGGAGACGATCAGCGCGTCGATGCGATGCTCGATCGCCGCCCGCGCGATGTCGTCGATCGCCGCGGGGTGGAGGTCGGGCGCGACCTTCAGGAACAAGGGCGTCGTGCCCCGCGCTGCATCGCAGACGGCGAGCAGCTCCGCGAGCGCCTGGCCATGCTGCAGGTCGCGGAGGCCCGGCGTATTGGGCGAGCTGATATTGATCGTCACGTAGTCGGCAACACCGGCCGCCGCGGCCACGCCGTGGCGATAGTCGCCGATCCGGTCGACGCTGTCCTTGTTCGCGCCGACGTTGACGCCCAGCACGCCGCGTCGCCTGGCGCGCGAGATCCGCGGCAGCGCGGCATCCAGCCCGCCATTGTTGAACCCCATCCGGTTGATGACCGCGCGGTCGTCGATCAGCCGGAACAGGCGCGGCTGCGGGTTGCCCGGTTGCGGCCGGGGCGTCAACGTGCCGACCTCGACCGATCCGAACCCCAGCGCGAAGAAGCCGTCGATCGCCTCGGCATCCTTGTCCACCCCCGCGGCGAGGCCGATCGGGTTGGCGAAATCGATGCCCGCGACGCGCGTAGCCAGGATCGGTTGCGCGGCCGGCGTGGCGAACGGGGCCCCGCTCCGCCCCCAAGGGCCAAGCAGGCCGATGGTCAGCCGGTGTGCCCGCTCGGCAGGCAGGGCGAACAGGATGCGGTGGAGCAGATCGGTCATCGCCGCGGCTCATGGCATCAGGTGTATCGGGCGTCAAAACCGGTGCGGTGCAACCACCCGGAAGCGGTACGTCGGCATGCTCATGTACCAATTCGGGATTCGTCGGATTCGTCCAATACAATCGCCGGGGGGATGCTATTGGTGCAGATGCGACCCGAGGAATCCCCGAAACGATCGGGGGATCCTTCACTTACGGCTCGGTCGATCATCCGACCGGGCCGCTTTTCTGATATCGTCATCTGATGTAATCTGCGGCGCTCTAGTTGCCGGGGGTCGCCACGTGCCGGACGTTAATCTGGATTATGCAGTGCCACGGCCCGATTTGGCCGATTATCTTACATTACTTTACTTGTTCAGCGTCGACGCCCCCCGCTTTGAAGAAACCGAGCGCGCGGATCATGCGCAAATCCGGTTCATGCTGAGCGACAGCCCGGCCGAATACCGCTTCCCCGATGGCTCGTTCCAAGTGGCCCCGCCGATCCACATCGTCGGCCCCACCACCGGCGCTATCAAGGTGGGCGCCGACGGCCCCATCCGCGTGTTTGGCGCCGGAATCACGCCCTGCGGCTGGTCGGCGCTGATCGGGGCGGAAGCCTCGACGATGGTCAATCGCGTGTTCGACGCGCACGAGCTGTTCGGTCGCCGGTTCGACCGGGTGATGCCGCAGATCGCGGCCGCGCCCGATCTCGAGGCCATGGTGCCGGTGGCCAGCGACGCCCTGGCCGCGCTGGTCAGCGACCATGAAGACAGCGCACTCGCATTCGTCAAATGCGTCGACGATTGGCTCGCGTCTTCCGATTCGCCCGCGATCGAGGATCTCGTCGCCGCTACCAACCTTTCCTGCCGGCAGATCGAGCGCAAGTGCAACGCGCTCTACGGCGCCCCGCCGAAGCTGCTCGCGCGGAAATACCGGGCACTGCGTGCCGCCGTCGCCCTGGCCGCGGGCGCCTCGCTTGGCGACGCGCTGGAGCGCGGCTTTTACGACCAGTCGCACCTGATCCGCGAGATCAAGCAGTTCACCGGCCTCACCCCCCGCCAGATCAAGGCCAATCCGCCGCTGCTCACGCGACTCACCATGTCGCGGCGCCTCGCGCTGGAGGGCCAGGTCTCGCCGCTGATCAGCGACAGCTGAAAGCGGGTTGACGCGGGCCGCGACCGCTACCATCTGCCAATCGGAACGAATTAATCCGATTAGGAGTCCATGCGTCTTTCGAGCCTTGCCGATTACGCGGTCGTGATGCTGACCGCCACCGCGCGCCACTGCGGCGCGCGCGGCCGGCTGAACGCGACACTGCTGTCGAGCGAGACCGGCATCCCCCTCCCCACGGTGCAGAAGCTGGTGAGCCGGCTCGCCACTGCCGGCCTGATCGAGACGGTGCGCGGCACCGGCGGCGGGCTGCGCCTGTCGCGCCCACCCGCGACGATCAGCCTGGCCGACATCGTCGAGGCGGTCGAAGGCCCGATCGCACTCACCGCCTGCGTCGAGCAGGGCAGCCACGATTGCGCGATCGAAACCAATTGTCGCGTTCGCCCGCACTGGACGGTCGTCAACGAAGCCGTCAAAGGCGCGCTCGCCGGCGTCACGCTGGCATCGCTCTGCACCCCGCCCCGATCACAAGAAGTAGGAATGGCTCATGGCCACGCGTAACGCCGAGGCGCTCGCCGCCGCCAACAAGAGGTACGAATGGGGCTTCTCGACCGAGCTCGAACAGGAGTTCGCGCCCAAGGGGCTGAGCGAGGACACCGTCCGCTTCATCTCGGCCAAGAAGGGCGAGCCCGATTGGATGCTCGACTGGCGGCTCAAGGCCTATCGCCTGTGGCAGGACATGACGGCTCCCGATTGGGCGAAGCTGAACGTGCCGCCGATCGATTATCAGGACGCCTATTACTACGCCGAGCCCAAGAAGAAGCCGACGCTGTCGTCGCTCGACGAGCTCGATCCCGAAATCCGCCGCACCTACGAAAAGCTCGGCATTCCGATCGAGGAGCAGAAGGTGCTCGCCGG
>JBQCHA010000289.1:0-12619 GCA_051955175.1 Sphingomonas sp. | reverse complement strand
CTGCTGCAGCAGCGCCACCGCGCGGCGGATCAGATCGTCGAAATCGACCGCGCCCAGCCGCCGCTTGGCACGCGCATAGGCCTCGGCATAATCGCGCCCGACGGCAAGCGCCGCCGCCAGCAGATCAGCATAGGCGGCACGCACGCGCAAGCCGAGCAGTTCGGCGCAATGGCCATGCAGCCCGGTGGCGAGATCGGCATAACCGTCCTCCTGCGGCGCCTGTCCCTTGGCGAACGAACGCACACCGCCGTCCGATTTCGCCCAGACGAGGTGCAGGTCGGCAAGCGTCGCCGCACGCTCGGCCGGCGAACGCTCGAGCCAGGCTGAAACGACGACGGCGCGCTCCAGCCCCTTCTTGGTGCCCCAGCTGCTGTTCATGCCGCCCACCGCGTCGAGCGATTGGTGGTCGAACGAGCCGTCGCCGCACGCGTCGACGATCGCTGCCTCGATGTCGCCGCCGGGCAGGCCGAGCGCGCGGCGGATGAACGGCTGGATGCCCTCACCAGACGGCAGATCGGCCAGCACCGGCGATTTGGCGCAGGCGGTCAGGAACGCCTCCGCCCCGCCCTCGCCCAGCCTCAGGCTCAGCGCGCCGATCGCCTCGACGGGCGCGCGACGCCCCTCGCGCTCGGCATCGACCAGCATCTCCGCGAGTGCCTCGCGGGCGAGCACCGCTTCCTCACGCGCCTCCAGCGGGCGGAAGCCGGGGACCAGCCCCGCCTCCATCGGGAAGGCGGCGAGCAGGCTCTGGCAGAAGCCATGGATGGTCGAGATCCGGATGCCGCCGCCCGGCGCGTCGAGCACCTTGGCGAACAGCGTCCGGGCATGGGCGCGCAGTTCGGGCGTCGGCTGTTCGCCCAGCGCGGCTAGGTCGGCGCCCAGAGCGACATCTGCCATCCGCACCCAGGCGGCGAGCCGGCGGCTGATCCGCCCGGCCATTTCGGCCGCGCCCGCCTTGGTGAAGGTGAGGCACAGGATCGCACCGGGGTCGACACCGCGCAGCAGCAGCCGGAACACGCGCGCGGCCAGCACCTGCGTCTTGCCGGTTCCGGCCGAGGCCGAGAGCCAGACATGCGCATCGGGCCGGCTCGCCTCGGCCTGGTTGCCGGTCAGCCGCGGCAGTGCACCGGGAAGCCCGCGCTCAGCCACGGCCGTACCATTCGTCGAGCCGCATCAGCTGATCATATTCGGCATAAGGGGCATATTCAGGGTGCAGCTTGGCGGTGAACGGCTCGCTGCCGGTCAGCCACATATCGGCGGCATGCTTGAACTGGTTCACCGCGATTGCGACGAACTCGTCGTTGCGGATGCGGTCACGCTTGCCGTCGGGATCCACCGGGCTCGCGACATAGCCGAAGCCGTCGCGTCCCTTGCCCAGAGACCAATATTCGAAGCAGCTCGCCGTGCCGGTGAGCCCGTCGAACCCGCCGCGCTCGGCGATCGCGCCGATCAGGCCGAGCTGCAGGCTGTAGCCCGCCGCGACCGCGCTGGCCGATGGGGGCTTGCCGGTCTTGTAGTCGACGATCGCCAGGCTGGCGTCGCCGCAGCGATCGATGCGATCGGCCTTGCCGCGCAAGGTGACGCCGGCAATCGCCGCCTCGCCGGCGATCTCCACCCCGGCGACGCGGCGTCCCTCCCCCAGCCGCCTGCCCATTTCGGCCGCGATCCAGTCGATCGCCTCCATCAGTCGCGGCTGCCACAGCGCACGCAGCATCGGGTGCGGATGCACGGCATCGAGCATCGCCAGCGCGCGGTCGCGCAGCTTCTCGGGCGCGCAGCCGTCCTGCTTCGCCCATTGCTCCAGGATGGCATGGACCGCCGTGCCGCGCCACGCGGCCGATGGATCGGCATCGATCGCGTCGAGCGCGGCCAGCCCCAGCACGCGACGGGCGTAGAAAGCGTAGGGGTCGGCCTTCAACCGGTCGACCTCGGTCACCGAAATCAGCTTCGGCCGCCACTCGGCGGGCACGACCGGCGCCGGGCGTGCGGCGGGCGTGAATGCCTCCGGCCGGTCGAGCCGCCGCGCCCAATCCTCCAGCACCCGCTCCCGGTGGAGCCCGCCGGACATCGCCTCCAGCCGCAGCCAGAAGCGCGAGGCGATCGCCGGCGACCGCGCATCGCGCCGCGCGCGCGTCAGCAGCACGTCGGGCGCTCCCAGCGCGCCGGCAAGATCATGCGCGGCGAGCCCGACGCGCCGCTCCAGCCCCGGCAGACCCAGTTCGGCGCGGATGCGCGGCGCCAGCCAGGGATCGGGCGACGGCTGGCCCGGCCAGACACCCTCGTTGAGCCCGCCCAGTACCATCAGGTCGGCAGTCTGCAGCCGCGCCTCCAGCAGGCCATAGATTGCGAGCCGCGGATGCCCGCCCTGCGGCGGACGCACCGCGACTTCGTTCATCAGCGTGGTGAGCAGCGGGCCGACCGCCTCCGGCTCGACCAGCGCCGGGCCTGCCGCCGCCTGCGCCTCCAGTTCCCCGAACAGATCGGCGAGCGCGCGGCCGGAGGGTTCCGCCCACAGCGCGTCGCCGCACAACCCGGCCCCGGCTTCACGCAGCGCGCCCAGCAAGCGTCCGAGCGGCTGATCGCCCGCGGCAAACGCCTCCTCAAGCGGCACCAGCAGCGCCCGTGCCTCCGGCCACCACGAAGCCGCTGCCTTGCGCACCCGCCAGTCGCGGCCGCCGGGCGTCGCCAGCAAGGCGTCGATCCCGTCGAGCCCCGGTGCGGGACGCGGGCCGCGCAGCGTCATGTCGAGCGCACGCGCGCCCTCCAGCCATGCCAGCCGCCCCGGCCCGAACCGCACCAGCGGATGCTTGAGCAGCGCCAGCAGCGCGACCGGGGCGAAGCGCTGCGCCGCCGCCTCGGCCAGCGCCGAGATCAACGTGCCGGGCGGCAGGATCGACAGCGGGCGACCGGCGGTGTCGTCGATCGCAATGCCCCAGCGCGCACAATGCGCCGCCACGCGCCGCGCCAGACCGCGATCGGGCGTCACCAGCGCGGCAGTGCGTTCGGGGGTCTCCAGCGCCTCACGCAGCTTCAGCGCGATCGCCTGCGCTTCCTCGGCAGGCGTCGCCAGTTCCGCCGCCGTCACGCCGCTCAGCCGCCGCGCCTCGGCCGGGAGCGTCGTCCACTTGCCGGTGAACGCCGCCGGCGCCAGCGCATTCTCCACCGCCCGGCCGCGCACCGCCCCGGCATCGCGCCCGCCGCCCTCACGCCACACCGTCACCTCGGCGCGATTGACGCCCATGCGGTCCAGCAGCAGCTTCAGGTGGAATTGCGGGTGCGTCTCGATCGATCGCGCGCGATGACCGGTCGCGGGATCGCGCTCGTGCGGCCCCAGCGCCTGCCACTCCGCCTCGTCCATCTCGACCGCCAGGCCGGGCAGCACGACGAGGCCGTGGGGAAGCTCGCTCACGCAGCGCAGCACGCGCGCCACCGCCGGCGCCGAGGTGGTGACGCCCGCCGCACAGACGAAGCCGGTCGGCGCCGCCGCCCGCCACCGTGCCGCCAGTCGCCCCAGCAGCCGCGCGCGCCGCTCGGCCAGCTCGATCATGCCGCGCCGCGCCAGTTCATCGGGCCAGCGATCGAGCACGATGCGGAACAGCTCCAGCGAGCGCTGCCAATGTTCGTTGAGCTCGCCGAGCTCGAGCGCGCGCAACTGCGCCGGCGGGACTTCCTCGACCAGCAACTGATCGAGCGTCCGGGCTAGGTCGCCCGCCAGCCGCACCGCCTCGGCTGCGTCAACCGGCTGACGCGCCCGCGCGCGCTCGTCACTAACCATCCGCGCCAGGATCATGCGTCGCGCGAGCGGCGCGATCGCCGGTGGCACCGGCGCCGGATCGTCGGCCGGATCGAGCGCAGCGCCGACCGCCTCGTCCAGTTCGGGGTCGCCGATCGCGACAAGCCGCGGCAGCAGCAGCCCACCCTCGCTCGCCCGCACGAAGGCGTCGGTCACCGCCCGCTTGGCGCGATTGTTGGGCAGCAGTACCAGCCCGCGCGCCAGGTTCATCCGGTCCCGACCGAAGCGCCGGATCAGTCCGGCGGCAAGCGCATCGGCGAACGCGCGATGCGCCGGGATGGTAAAGACGGCCGGCCGCGTCCTGTCAGCCATCCGCCAGCATGGCCTCGACCTGCTTCACCGCGCGCGGCGTGCCGACGTCGAACCACAGGCCTTCATGCACGAAGCCGTAAGCGCGCCCCGCCTCGATTGCGCGTTCCCAGAACAGGCGGGTGGAGAACGGCCCTTCCGGCCAATCGGCGATGACGCGCGGCGACAGGATCTGCACGCCGGTATAGACGAACGGCGCGACGCGGCCCGGCTCCCGCCACCGGGTGATCCGTCCGTCGGCATCGAGATAGAAATCGCCTTGGCCCATGTGGCAATTGGCGCGCGCCAACGGCACCAGCAGCAGCAGCGCGTCCATCTTGTCGTCGTCCCAGGCGGCGGCGAGCGCGCGGATCGCGTCGGTCGGGCCGTCGAGCCAGAGATTGTCGCTGTTGGCCACCAGGAACGGCTTGTCGCCGATCAGCGCGCGGGCCTGCACCAACCCGCCGCCGGTCTCCATCAACTGCGCGCGCTCGTCGGAAAAAACGAGGTCCAGGTCCTGCGCATGGCGCTTCAGATGCGCCTCGATCGCGTCGGCCAGATAATGAACGTTGACCACCACCCGCTTGACGCCGGCGGTCCGCAGGTGATCGAGCACATGGTCGATCAGCGTCCGCCCGGCAACCTTGATCAGAGGCTTCGGCCGCGTCGCGGTCAGCGGGCGCATCCTTTTGCCCAGCCCCGCGGCCATGAGCATCGCGGTTTCGGGCACCGCCGCGCCGGGATCGGGACGGATCGCGAGCGTGCGCCTGATGGTCATTGGCCGGCGATCTCCATCGGGTTGCCGCGCCGCGACGCGGGCACGTTGCTGTCGAACCAATCAGCCACCGGGGCAAGCTCCGGCGTCGCCAGGTCCTGTTCCAGATAACGCCACACGCGCGGGCACAGCGCCGGATAGCGCGGCTTGCCGTCGCGCTTCCACAGCCGGGTGAAGATGCCGATGATCTTCGCGTTCCGTTGCGCACCGAGGATGTGATAGGCGGCAACGAATGCCTCATCGGCGCCGGTCGCGGCGCGATAGCGGGCCAGCATCGCCGCCTCGATCTCCGGCTCGACGTCGCGTCGCGCGTCCTGCAGCAGCGACACGAGGTCATAGGCGCGGTGACCGGCCAGCGCGTCCTGGAAATCGAGCAGCCCCAGCCCGCCGCCGGCGATCAGCATCAGATTTTCGGCGTGATAGTCGCGCAGCACCGTGACCGGTGCCGGCGCGTCGGCAATACGATCGAACACGTCGTCCCAGGCGGCGCGATAGCCGTCGACATCGACCTCCAGACCCACCGCCGGGCAATACCAGTCGACGAACAGCCCCGCCTCGCGGTGCAATTCGGCGCGATCATAGGGACGCAGCGGCCCCGCCTCATGCTTGTGCAGCGCGACCAGCAGGTCGACCGCCTCGGCGTAGAGCGCCTCCGTCCGCGTCGCATCGGCGTCGACCGTCTCGCGCATGCGCACGTCGCCGAAATCCTCGATCAGCACCAGCCCGCGGTCGAGATCGGCGGCAAGGATCGACGGCGCCGCAAAGCCACGCTGATGCAGCCAGCAGGCGACGTCGACGAACGGTCGCGGGTTCTCGTGCGGCGGCGGCGCGTCCATCAGCACCGCGCTACGGTCGTTGTCGCTGACCCGAAAATAGCGTCGGAACGAGGCGTCGCCGGCCAGTGGGGAGAGCGCCGCCCCGCCCCATCCATGCGCCGCCAGGAATGCGGCCGCGTCGGCCGGGGGAGTCATATCAACCGCCATCGGCTCTCCCATGACGACGGCACGCGCGCTGTCAAGCCGCGCGCGCCATCGGGCTCCATCGTCAGGGTCAGCGCCAGCGCGTCGGACCAGTCGCCGCCATGCTCCGGCCATTCGACGATCAGCAACGAGTCGCGCCGCGCCTCGTCGAGGCCGAGTTCCGCCATCTCCGCCGGATCGTCGAGCCGGTAGAGATCGACGTGCAGCACCGGCAAGCACACCTCCGGCGGGTCATACGGCTGGACGATCGCGAAGCTCGGGCTGGGTGCCTCGCCGGCGAGCCCCAGCGCGGCGAGTAACCCGCGGGCGATGCTGGTCTTGCCGGCGCCTAGCGGCCCCGCCAGGGTGATCGCGTCGCCAGATTGCACCAGCTCGGCAAGCCGCGCGCCGAATGCGTGGCTGGCGGCGGCGTCGGCAAGCCGGATCATGACCGCGGCAGCTCGACGGTGATCAGCGTGCCGGCGCCCGGCTCCGACACAAGCGCAATGGTGCCACGGTGCGCCTCGACGACCTGCTTGGCGAACGGCAGGCCGAGGCCCAGCGCGCGTTCGCCGCTGTCGGTCATGCCCGGCCGGGCGAAGCGGTCGAACGCCTGCGCCACCGCCGCCTCGTCCATCCCCGGTCCGTCGTCCGACACGATCACCCGCGCCGCCTGCGCCGTCCCGTCGGCGTGCAGCAGGATGCGGCCGCCCTCCGGCGTATGGGCGATGGCGTGGCGCAGGAGGTTCTCGATGGCCTGGCCCAGCCGCCGCGCATCACCCTGGACCGCGCCGGTGGTGTCGGCGATCTCGACCGCAAAGTCGAGCTTGTGGCGGTCGGCGATTGCCCGCGTGGTGTCGGCCGCCCGCTCGACCAGCGCGGCAAGGTCGATCTGCGCCATCTCCAGCTCCGGCGCGTCCCCCTGCTGCGTCAGGTCCAGCACCTCGTCGATCAATGTGCCCAGCCGCGCCGCCGATTCGAGGATCGCCGACACGTAAGCCGCCGCCTCGGCACTCAGCTCGCCGGCATAGCCGCCGTCGAGCATCTCGGCGAAGCCGCTGATCGAGGTGAGCGGCGTACGCAGTTCGTAGCTCATGTTGGCGACGAAAGCGGTCTTGACCTTGTCGGCGGCTTCCAGCGCCTCGTTGCGGTCGCGCAGCGCCTGTTCGATATGGCGGCTGTCGGTGATGTCGAGCATCGTGAACAACGCGTTCCCATCGGGCAGCGGCACCGCGGCGAATTCGAAATGCCGCCCGTCGGCGAAGGTCACCCGTCCGCCGCGCTGCTGCCGCTCGACGGTGGCCGATCGCACCAGTTCACCGATCAGGCCGGCGCGCGCCGGGTTGCCCAGCCGGCCGGCAGCCCGCTCGGCAAAGGTGTCGACGCGCGGATGGCCGGCAAGGAACTCGTCCTCGAACCCCCACACCCTGGCGAAGCGCGTGTTCCACAGCTGCAGCCGACCGTCGGCGGCGAACACGCCCAGCGCCTCGAACAGATTGTCGAACGTGGCGGTGCGCACCCGCAGCAGCGTGTCGCGCGCGCTGGCGAGCTGGACCTGCTCTGTGCGATCCTCGAACACCAGCAGCAGCCCGCCATCGGGCAGCGGCTGGGCGAGCAGCCGGATGTGCTTGCCGCCGGCGAGCGACCAATTCTCCTCGATGGCGTCGGGCGCGGTGAACCAGTCGCGCCGTTCCGCCTTCCAACTGGGGAAATCGCGCACCTCGGGCAGTCGATTGGCCTCACGCATGCGTTCCAGCACGCGGTCGAACTCGGGCCGGTCGGCGATCCATTCGCGGCGCATCGCGAACAGGCGACGAAACGCCTCGTTGCAAAACACCAACGTGTGATCGCCGCCGAACTGGGCGACGCCCGCCGACAGCCGGTCGAGCATCGTCCGCTGCGCCTCGGCGAAGCGGCGAATGCCGCTGCGCGCCTGTTCCAGCTCCTCGACATCCACCGCGAACCCGGCGACGCCGCCGCTGGTCAGCGGCACGTCATAGACCCGCAGCGTCCGCCGCTGGCCGCCGATTGTCGCCGGCACCGTCTGCTGCTGCAGACGCCCCGTGTCCCGCGCCGTGGCCGCACCGGCGAGCGGCCCGCCGATCCCGCCCGCCTCGACCAGTTCGATACCACGCCCGACGACTTGCTCGGCATCCTCAGCCTCGACCGCGGCGACATAGGCCGAATTGACCATCGCCAGCCGCAGATCGGGCCCGCGATACCACATCGGCAGCGGCGCCACCTCGATTAGCCCAGTGAGCGCCTCGAAGGCGGCACGCAGGCGATCGTTCTCGGCTTCCAGGCGGGTGATTTCGTGGTGGCTATCGGTGGTGTCCTGCACCCAGATAATAACCGAGCCTGGCGGGTGAGTATCGGGAAGTGCGGGCGCACCGGACAGGAGCAAGACCCGATCCGATTCTTGCAGGCGGACCCGCAGCCTGAACGGGCGGGCAGCAGATTGGGCGGAACGTATACCCAGCTCCAGCGAAGCACGATCTTCGGCAGTCAACGCCGACGCGGCAGCCGGTAAATCGGCCATTGGATAAGGTTGGCCGGTCACGCCGAGCCAATCGGCAGCCTGTTCGGAAATCGTGAACGTGGAATCGGATCTGACGACGATCGCCTGGGCCGGCGACATCTGCGCCAAACGTCCGAGCCGTCGAACATCGCCTTCGCATGCTGCAGCGCGCCGGCGCGCACGCAGACCCGTCGCCAGAGCCCAAACGGCCGCGCCGACGAGGATCGCGAGGACCACCCCCGCGAAGATATTCGAAATGCCGGCGATCGCATCCTCCATGCCAACCTCATGGTGCCGATATTCTGCACCACGCAAGATTGGAAGCGCCAGCTGATAGGGCAGATGGCCAGCTAGGCCACTACTGGCAAAAAAAGAGGTGGCGGCGAGTCTCCCCGCCGCCACCCGATGGAATTTACATCGTTATCTTGACGCCCGAGTAGACGACGCGACCGACGTTGTCGTAGATCGCGTCGTTCTCCCCGGTGCCGTCCAGGCCATAGGGCGGCATCTTGTCGGTAAGATTGTCCACGCCGATGTAGAACTGGAACCGCTTGTTCACATCGTACGACATCTTCACGTTGTGATACATGACGTACGGATAGTGGTTCGGGATAGCGTATTCAGGCTCCTGCGGGTCCTCGCCGTTCAGCGAGTAATAGTCCGCATAGTCGTCGATATACATCCGGTTGATGAAGCGCGCCTCGTAGTGGAGGTGCACCGGGCCATGCTCGTAATCGAAGTTCGCGTCGATATCGACCTTCGGATCGCCGAGGTTGCTCAGCTGACGGCTCACCCGATTGGGATCAGTGACGTCCAAGTAATTGTCGCGACGCAGAACAATCGCGGTATTCGCCTGGACGTTGAACAGATCGCCGTTCTCGAAGCGATGCAGATAAGCGATGTTGACATCAATACCCTTCGTCTTCTGTCGCGCGAAATTGACCGGACCTGCCAGGACCGCCGGGTCTTCGAACAGGTGCGTCGTCGGGTCACGATAGACAAGACCGCAATAGACGTTGTCGAGCGACGAGGCATCGTAGCAATTGTTGACAATCGTCTGAGCATCGATGGTCTGAATCACCTTGTTGATGGTGATATCGTAATAGTCGACCGTCAGCGACAAGCCAGGCAACCACCGCGGCGTGATGATCGTGCCGACGGTATAGGAGTCGGAGACCTCCGGCTTCAGATCAGGATTGCCGCCCTGCAGGTAAGACAGATTTGCGTCGCGCGAGGGCTGATTTACGAAGCCCTCGGGGATGCCGGCGGCCGTGCAGTTCGCGTCACGGGTCGCAGCGCCCGTGTTCCGGTGCAACACGTCGCACGGATCGTCGATGAACCCGAAGTTCTGCGACGGCGTCGAATACAAGTCACTCTGCGTGGGCGTCCGGACCGACCGTGCATAACCGAAGCGGAACTTGATGTCCCGCGACGGCGCGTAGACCGCCCCGCCGTTGTAGGACCAGATGCCGCCAACGGTGTTGTAGTGCGAGTATCGCGCAGCGCCGTTGATCGACAGTTCATGAATGAACGGCTTATCCTTGACGATCGGCAGTACGACCTCGCCGTAGGCTTCCTTCGACACAAGCGCCGGCGGAGCAAAGTCCTGCAGCGCGTTGAGGAAGGTTGCGCCGGCCTTCGTCAGCGCATCCCATCCCGAGAACGCCGTCTCACGCCGATATTCGACACCGACGTTGAATGCCAGAGAGCCGCCACCCCAAGTCGTGAACAGCTTCGACGCATCACCGCTCAAGTTCGCGGTGATGTCGAGCTCGGTAGCGCGCAGCTTATTGTACGACGTCGTGTTGATGTAGTTCAGCGCCTGCGGCGTCAGCGTCGAGTTGCCATAACCGAACACGCTGATCGGCACACACGCCGGATCGTCATTCGACGGATCAGCGTCGGCATTGATCGAACAAACGATCTGCCCCTGCGGGTTGCGAACCGCATTGACCGCATTCAAGAAGCCCGCGGTCTGTGTGAGGTCCTGATTGAAGAGCAGCAGGTTGTTGAGCGACTTGGTGCTGCCGTGGAATTCGCCATAGTCCGCGGCGACTTCATAATGCCACGTATCCATGAAGTTGCCGCGCACGCCGCCGACGATCCGGAACGTGTTGCGCGTCTCGATCTCGCCACGGCCGCCGAAATCGACGTTGAACCGGCTGAGCGGGAACGTACCCGTCGCCGGATCGGCGCAATAGCCGATCGACTGCAGCGTGTTGAGCGCCTGCTGCTGAAGGTAGGGATTGGTGCACGACAGGTCATAATTGCCGCCGAGGAAGCTGCTCAGATTGCCCTGGAAGAAGCTCGGCTGCCCCTCCTGGTTGGCATGAATGTGCACGTACTTAGCTTCGACGAAGGGCGTGAACGCTTCAGAGACGTCGTAATGCGCCAGCAGGTTGAACGACATCCGCTTGAGGCCGGGGTCGAGCTGCCCTGTATTTTCGAGCGTCGAGCCAAGGCCGCCAATCGTGTTGCCGCTGCCACCATTGGTGATGTCGCGGAAATCGAGCGTGGGATTGCTCATCACCAGCGTGCCATCGGGCATGAACATGTAGCGCTGGCCAAAGCCGCTTGCGCGGCACCGCGCCAGGTTGCCGAAATATGCGGCGCTACACCGTGCCGTGATCTCGCCGCCATCCGAAATGGAGCCGTTACGAACACCGGTGTAATAGCCATGATCGCCAATGCCGTCCGACAGAGCGGCAGTATCGCCCGTGTCTTGCTGCAGGTTGAACTGATGGCGACCGCTGAAGGCACCCGTCAGGTCATCGCGCTGCACATTGTAAAGCGCGTTCTGCTGCGAATATTCGGCCGCCACGGCGATGTTGCCGCGACCTTCAGCGAAGTTCTTACCGTAGACGATGCTGCCGGTGTAGCTGCCGCGATCGCCATGACCAGAGACGCCTCCCTGACCAGTGACATTGAGACCACTGAAATTCTGCTTCATCACGAAGTTGACGACGCCGGCCATAGCGTCGGTGCCGTAGACAGCCGAGCTGCCGCCGGTGATGATGTCAACGCGCTCCAGCAGATCGTCCGGGATCGTGTTGGTGTCGACCAGATAGTCACCTGGCGAGGAGGTGATGTGGCGGCGGCCATCGACCAGCACCAGCGTGCGCGACGTGCCGAGACCACGCAGATCGAGGAAGTTGACACCCGACGTGCCGATGAACCGCGTGGAGTTGGACTGGCTGTAGGTGCTCCGCAGCGCCGGCAGACGGTTGAGCGCGTCGCCGAGGCTGAGATTACCCGTCGCGAGCAGCGTCGGCGCCGTGATCGACGTCACCGGAACCGGGGAGGTCAGATTGGGCAGGCGGATGTTGGTACCGGTAACCACGATCTCTTGCGTGGAGCCGCCCTGATCCTGGGCGACGACGGCGTTGTCGCCCGCTCCGGGCGCAGCCGGCGCAACGGGCGGCTGACAGCCATCGAGCGACGGATCCGCCGCACATTGATCCTGCGTCGGCGGCGTGATCTGCGCATGTGCCGGCGAAATCACCGCGATGGAAGCGAAGCCGCACACGCCGGCAAGCAGGCCGGCGCGCAGTCGTGACCTAACGATCATTTATGTATTCCCCTAATGTGCCCAATGGTGCCCCTGGGCGTGGATAACGCCGATAAAAATCGACGCAGCGTACCGCGTCAAGCAGAGGCCCTCTCCCGAGGCGACCTTTGTCTAGGCGCGGTGCAAATATGTCACATAATCGTAACCGCTTTGCGCGCCGGCAGTCGCTTCGGCGCCACAACAAACGAAAGCGGCCGGTGCCTTTCGGCGCCGACCGCTTTCCAACACTCGAAATGTGGAGGCCGTGGCCTCAATACCGGTAATGATCCGGCTTGAACGGCCCTTCCACCGGCACGCCGATGTAATCGGCCTGCTTCTGGCTCAGCTTGGTCAGCTGCACGCCCAGCTTCTCGAGGTGCAGCGCGGCGACCTTTTCGTCGAGGTGCTTGGGGAGCACGTAGACGTCGTTCTTGTACTCGTCGCCCTTGGTGAAGAGTTCGATCTGCGCCAGCGTCTGGTTGGTGAAGCTCGACGACATCACGAAGCTCGGGTGGCCGGTGGCGCAGCCCAGGTTCACCAGGCGGCCCTTGGCGAGGATGATGATCTGCTTGCCATCGGGGAACTCGACCAGGTCGACCTGCGGCTTGATCTCGGTCCACTTGTAGTTGCTGAGGCCCGAAATCTGGATCTCGCTGTCGAAATGCCCGATGTTGCAGACGATCGCCATCGGCTTCATCGCCTTCATGTGATCGGCGGTGATGACGTCGGCATTGCCGGT
>JBQCHA010000288.1:0-10339 GCA_051955175.1 Sphingomonas sp. | reverse complement strand
CGAGGCTGCGCCCGGGAAAGCTAATGTGCCGGGCGGGGGACGCAACCATACCGGTGTTGCCACGGGCGCGGGCGGGCGGGCGCGTGGCGACGGCCGGTCTCGCCGGCGCGCTGGGCCAGCTGACCGATGCGCAGACCCGTTTGCAGTCGCTGGCCGGCACCACGGTGGCCGTGTCTCGCGACTTGCCCGGGGCACCGATGCTGCCACCCACGCCGGAGGACGCGGCAAGCCGCGCGCTTGCCGACAATCCCGCGGTGCTCGCCGCCGACCGATTGGTTGCTGCGGCGCATGCCGGCGTGGACGCCGCGCGCGCCGATCGCCTGCCGACCGTCGGGGCTTTCGCCGACGCCGCAACGGTCCGCGACCAGTTCTTCCCCGGCTACAAGGCGGACAGCGGCACCGTCGGTGTGCGCGCGCATTGGACGCTGTTCAGCGGCGGGCGCGCCGGTGCGAAGGAGCGCGGCGCCGACGCCGACCTGCGCGCCGCCCGCGCGGATGCCGACACCGCCCGGGAGCAGGTCCGCGAACAGGCGATCGCCGGCTTCAACGCGGTCATCACCGCGCGCGCCGTGCTCGACGCCGCTCAGGCCCGCGTCGCCGCAACCGACCGCGCGCTGCACGACACCGGGTTGGAGGTGCAATCGGGCGCCAAGCCGCAACTCGCTTTGCTCGACGCCCAGCGCGAGGCGATCGAGGCCGAAAGCGCCCGTATCGCCGCCGCGGGCGACCTGCTCGTCGCCGCCTACCAGCTTCGCGCGATCACCGGAATGGATTGAGGGGAGCGCGTACCCTTCAGCCATGCACGTGGCGCGGCTTCCAGATCCGGAGAGTTTGCGGAACATTACGGATTCGGTCGGTGCGCACCGTCGATCATATTGCCGCCATACTTCCCCCACGGAGGCGATCATGACAAACAGACTGATAGTCGCTGTCATCGGAGCGTTGGCCGCTGGCGCGGCGACCGGGGCGCTGGCGTGGGTCACGCCGAATCGCGCCATTCCGGAACCGGTGAAGCAGGATCTCGACACTGCGATGAAGGGCGAGGCCTTTGCTTACGCCAAGTACATGCTGTTCGCGCAGGAAGCGCGCGCGCATGGCCATCCCGATATCGCGCAGCTGTTCGAGAAGACTGCGCAGACCGAGCGGATGGAGCATTTCCGCGAGCATGCACAGCTCGCCGGCCTGACCACCGGCTCGGACGCCGACAACCTTCGCAACGCCATGGCCGGCGAAGGCTATGAATCGACCACCATGTATCCGGGCATGGCGGCACGCGCGCGCCAGGCGGGCGATGGCTCCGCCGCCAGCCGCTTTGCCGAGATCGGCCGCGACGAAGCGAAGCACCGCGCCGCGTTTGCTGCCGCGCTGGCCAAGCTGGAAGGCGGCGCGAGCCATCGCTGATGCCGACGAGAAGCGGGCGGCTATCAGAATAGGGAGCCCAGCATGGCGACCGCCGAAAGCGCCATGATCGCCACCGCCAGCCAGCCAAGCACGCGCATCACCGGGGAGATCGTGAACGCCCCCATCACCGCCTCGGCGCCAGCCAGCCGGACCACCGCGGCCAGTATCGGGGCGGCGACCACGCCATTGACCACCGCGCTCCAGAACAGCGTCCGCATCGGACTGAGCGGCAGATACTGTAGCGCGATGGCGGCAAGCACGCTGATCGCGATCACCGCATAGAACCCCTTGGCATCGCGCGCTCGCGCCTCAAGACCGGTGCGCCAGCCCAACGCCTCCGCCATTGCATAGGCGGCCGATCCGGCGAGCACGGGAACCCCGATCAACCCCACGCCGAGGATGCCGACCGCAAACAGCAGGAAGGCGAAGTTGCCGGCCAGCGGCCGCAAGGCGCTGGCTGCCTGCGCTGCCGTTCCGATCGAAGTCACTCCGCCGGCATGCAGCGTCACGGCAGTCGCCAGGATGATGAAGAACGAGGTGACGTCGGAATAAAGCATGCCGGTCCAGGTGTCCCAGCGCATCCGTCCCAACTCGCCCCTGGCCTCGGCCGGCGCGTCGATCAGCGGCGGCCTGCCGGCAAGATCCTCGACCTCTTCGGATGCCTGCCAGAAGAACAGGTAGGGACTTATCGTCGTCCCGAAAATCGCAAGCACCATGGTTGCGCTCTGCCCGTCGATCGACAGCGATGGCAGCAGCGTCCGCCTGGCGACCTCACCCCAGGGTACATGGACGGTGAACAACACCGCGGCATAGGCAAGCAGCGACGCCGTCAACCATTTGAGAAACCTGACGTAGCGATGGTACGGCACGAACACCTGGAGCGCGAGCGTCACCAGCACGAAGACGGGCGTCGCCACGTGGCGGCTGATGCCGGTGACCAGCTCGGCGGACTCGCCCATGGCAGCAACATCGGCCGCGATGTTGAGGGTGTTCGCGAGCAGCAGAAGCACCACCATCGCGCGAACCATCGGTGCAGGGTAGATCGCGGCCATGTTCGCGGTGAGGCCCTTGCCCGTGACGCGGCCGATGCGCGCGCAGGTCAGCTGGACGGCGGACATCAGCGGATAGCAGAGCGGCATCGTCCATAGCATGTTCAGCCCGAACTGCGCGCCGGCCTGCGAATAGGTGGCGATGCCGCTGGGATCGTCGTCGGCCACCCCGGTTATCAAGCCGGGCCCCAGCGATCGCAGCGGATTACGCGCCAGCCTCTGGCGCCACGTCGTGGCATGCGTTCGTTGGCTATCGTCGCGTGAGACCTGAAGGGAGGCCGGATTATCGTTCACGTCACGCCCCTTCGGACAGTCACTGGCACTGCAGCAGAATCTGCCGCGCGCTGATCGGCGAGGCAACACCGGCTTTCCATACGGCGATCTACCTATTTCGGGCGCCTTTGAAGGTTCGGCTGTTCATCCTGGTGTCGCCCGGCACCGATTATGATGATCGACAGTTCGATGCGGGCGGGGAGATGCCGCGCCCACCCCAAGGAGAGTTTTCGTGCCGAAAGTTGCCTACCGCTCCCACAAGGACCGTCACCGGCCGCAGCAAATTCGCGTCTCCGTCCCCGGTTGGGCCGGCGACAAGCAGCCGCGCGCCGACGGCAGCCACGAACAGGCGTGGCATTGCCTGCCATTCTCCGAAAGCGCCCGCTACGGAATGGAACTGCTCTACCCCCACGACGTCGAGCTGCGGGTGACGCACGATGGCGAGCGGGTGCGATTGGATGCCGATTGGGGGCCCCCGCCCGAGCCCGACATGATGTGGCCGCCGTTCCGGCCGTTCGGCGAGGATTTCTATTCCTACCAGCTATCGCTCGATCTCGCCGTCCCACCGGGCTGGGCAATCCGCAGCGAGCCGCATCCGCGCTATTTCACCGACGCGACCAACACGACGCCGCTGGCGGTGCCGGCGCTGATCCGCAGCGACTGGTGGCCGATGACCTATTTCTGCATCTTCAAGGCGCCACCGCCGGGGGTCACCCACATTTTCCGCAAGGACGAGCCGTTCATCAGCTTCATCGTCATTCCCGCGGATCCCGAGCTCGATCTCGAACCGATGGACCCTGACGTTGCCGCTCAACGCGAGATGCGGGCGCGGCGGCTGGCGGCAAGCCGGGACGCGCTCGCCGAAGGGACACGATGGACGTCGTCGACCGATACGGTGTTCGACGGGACCTACCGCAACATGGCCCGGGCGGCGCGCGCCCGGGCCAAGACGATCAGCGAAGACAGCGACTGATCACCACCAGCCGCGGTCATCATAACGGTCGCGGTGATGATGGTGGTGGTGGTGATGATGGTGATGGTGGTAGACGGGGCGCCGCTCCCACTGCCAGCCATTCCAGTAATAGCCGCGCGACTCGTAATAGCGGCGGTCGTACCGCTGATGGTGGTGGTGGTGATGATGATCGCGGTCCCGGTAATAGCCGCGATCACGGTAACGCCAGTCCTGTGCCAGCTGGACCTGCGCGGCGTCATCGGCGGCCAGGCGCTGCGGCGCGTCGCTGACGGTTTCGAACAGGTCGGCATAGCTGGTCGCCTGCGGGATGGGATCGGCCATCGCCGGTGTGGACAAGGCCAGTCCGGCGGCCAGCGTCGCGGCCGCCCCGCTCATCAAGATTGTCTTGCGTTTCATACCCAACTCTCCTTCGCGCGCCCGGCGCGACGATCGAGACGATGGTCATGCCTGACGATGCCTTGAAGCTACGCCACGAAGGATGCCGGGACACTGAACGCCGCATGCAGGTGCAGTTCAGCGACATTGGCGGCTGGCGTCATCAGCTCAGCCCGCCTGGGCGACCGCCCACTCGCCGAGCAGCAGCGCGCCGAGCGGCCCGGCGTCGCCGCCGAGCGCCGCCGGCACGATGATGTCGGCCATGGCCGCTTGATCGATGCCGGGCAAATAGCCGCCGAGTTTCTCGACAACCAAAGGCCGCACCATCCTGAGCAGGTGCGGCTGACCGATGCCCACGCCGCCGCCGACGACGATCCGCTCGCACGACAAGGTGAGCAGCAAGGCGGCCATGGCTTCGGCGATCGCGTCGGCAACCCGCGGCCAGACCGGGTGATCGGGGCCAAGCGTTTCTGCCGGCGCGCCGGCCCGCGCGGCAATGGCCGGCCCGGATGCGAGCCCCTCAAGGCAATCGCCATGGAACGGGCAAACGCCGGGGAAGCCGTCGCTCCCGTCGCGACGGACGTACATATGCCCCGCCTCGGGATGCATCCTGCCGGAGACCGGGCGGCCGCCGGCGATGATCCCCATGCCGATGCCGGTGCCGATCGTGATGTAGACGAAATCGCGAAGGTTCTTCGCCATGCCCCAGCGCCCTTCGGCCAGAGCCGCCGCCGTCACGTCGGTGTGCAGCGCCGCCGGCACCGGCATGGCATCGAGCAAGGGGGCGAGGATGTCGGCGTCGGACCAGCCGGGCTTGGGATTGGGCAACATCCACCCATAGGCGCCGTGGCGCATGTCGAGGTTGATCGGGCCGAAGCTCGCGATCCCCAGGGCCGCGGGCTGGTAGATACGGTGCCAGGTGCCGAGCGCGGCTGCGACCGCGCCGAGCGTCTCCCGCGGCGTCGTCGTGGGAACAACGACGCGGTCGACGACGATGCGATCGCGGCCGATGACCGCGATCGTCTTCGTCCCGCCAAGTTCGACGCCGACGGTCAACGGACCAGCCTCCCCGGAACGGTCGCGCGGGACCAGTGCGGCAGCATCGATACGGTCGGAAAGGCTTGTCATCGGCGATCCGTCGGTTTGGCCCCTCCCGCAGCTTGCGCCGCGCGAGGGGGAACAAGCCCAACCACTATATATGTAGACATATCTGTCAAGGCGCGGTGTCGAGCGTGCCGTTCGTGGCGAGAGCCGACCGACGGCCGGCGCGGTATGACCGCCTTGACTTCGATCTCTACATAGGTTGTTCATGGCATATGATGCGCCGTCGCCGCCCTTCGAAGCAGATGATCGCGTTGTTGGAAGCGCTGTCTACCGGCGCGCATGACTGGCGCTACGGCTACGACCTGATGAAGGAAACCGGGCTGCTCTCGGGCACGCTCTACCCGCTGTTGATCCGTATGACCGATCAGGGGCTGGTCGAGGCCGAGTGGCGCGATCCGGTGCAACCCGGACGGCCGCCGCGCCATGCCTATCGGCTGACCGCCGAAGGGGCGGCGCTGGCGCGAACCGCGGTCGATGGTGCCAGCGCCCATCCGCCCAAGGCGGCGCTTGCATGACCGACGCGCTCGCAAGGGCCCTGATGGCGCTGGCCGAGCGCGCTCTGGGTGACAGCCGCCGCGACTGGGCACTGGCCATGCGATCGGAATTCGAGGTGGCGCGAGCCGAAGGACAGCCGCTCGCCTTCGCCACCGGCTGCCTGATCGCCGCCGTTCGCGAGATGCCGGCGCACGAGGAGGGGCGGTTCGTCCTTGCCAACTACGTGCTGGTGGTCGGTCTGCTCATCCCGATGGCGGTGCTGCAATTCGCCTGGGGGCTGGGCTTGAGATCTGTGGTGCCTGGCCAAACGGGTCTCTATCCCATGCTTGCGCCGGGCGTGTTCCACGACGCCTATCTCTCGGGCGCCTATATGGCCGCGACCTTGCCCCTGCTGACGCTGTGGCTGCTTCTTGGTCTCACCCACCTCAGGCTCGCGTGGGCAGTGGTCGAATACGACTGGGCGCGAGCGGCCCGGCTGGCGGCATTCATCGCCGCCGCGATCGCGACGCTGGGAATCTTCATGGCGGTGCTGTTCCTCGACAGCGGCGTCTTGTTGCTTCACGCGGCAGCTCTGGCAGTCGAGACGATCGCCATCGCCATGTCGGCGCGCTGGCATCGCGAACTCTGCTCGACCAGCGCTTACGGGTTGGCCCGGCAGACCCGCTGAGCACCCAGCGCCCCGCCGGCGCCCGCGCGCGGGCTGGCTACGGGCGGCACTCTCTTTTGCCTCATCATCCACCGGATCGGGCGACTTGACTCTTAACTCTACATATGTCGTATTGTTTGTGGATCGGCGTTGAAGCGGGCGTTGCGCGCGGACGGTTCCCGATCCCACGCGAGGAAGTCGATCATGACAGTTCGCCCTATCCTGCTCTCCATGCTGCTCACGCTTTCGTTGCTGCCGATGACGGCGCCCGGCACGGCCGCGGTCACCGCGGTGCCGGCTGCAACGCTGGACGCCACCATGCGCAAGAAGGTGATCGACGGCGCGATAGCCCAGATGCGCGACCATTACGTGTTCCCTGCGAAGGTACCGGTCATCGCCAAGGCGCTGGAGCGGGCGCTCGCGTCCGGCAAATACAACAGTCTGAACGATCCCGAGCAGTTCGTCGCCGCGGTCAACGACGATATCGAGCGAGTCGCCAACGATCGGCATCTCCGCCTCGAATGGTCGGCCGATCCGCTGCCGCCGCCGCCCGAGCCAGGCAAGATTGATCCCGCGATGAAGCGGATGATGGACGAGCGCATGGCGCGGGTGAACTACGGTATCCGCAAGATCGAAGTCCTCGACGGCAACATCGGCTATCTGAAAATCGACGGCTTCCCCCCGGCCGAGATGGCGGGCAGGACGTTCGCGGCAGCCATGGCGGTGCTCAAGCACGCCGACGCGATGATCATCGATTTGCGCGAGAACGGCGGCGGCGATCCGCAGATGGTTGCGCTGGCGATGAGCTACCTCGTTCCGCCCCGCACGCTGATCAACACCTTCCACCAGCGCGACAAGGCGGTGAACGATCAGATCTGGTCGCTGCCCTACGTTCCCGGCGACCGGTGGAGCACCGACAAGCCGGTCTACGTCCTTGCGAGCAAGCAGACCGCATCCGGCGGGGAAGAGATGGCGTACGACGTGCAGCAACTCAAACGCGGCACGGTGGTCGGCGAAGCGACCTGGGGCGGCGCCAACCCCGGCGCGGTCGAACCGATCGATGATCATTTCGTAATCTTCGTGCCGTTCGGCATGGCAGTGAACCCGGTCTCAGGAACCAACTGGGAGGGATCGGGCGTCCAGCCCGACGTCCCGACACCGGCCAGTGAAGCCCTGCGCACCGCCCGAACCCTGGCGCTGAAGACGCTGCTCGCCAAAGCGACCGGAGAGCGCCGCGACGAACTGCAGAAGCTGCTGGAGCCGCAGGCCACCGGGCCCGGCAACTCCCCGTGAGCCGGTAGCCGCCGCGCACCGGCCCCGTCCGGACGCACCGGACATCAGTGGCAGCTTTCTGATCAACGGAGGTGGCGATGATGCATCGATCGACGGAGCTATGTTGCGGCGTCCTGATACTCGCGGCGCTGGCCGGTTGCCAACATCATCGACCCGCCCCGCCGCCTGCCCTGACCTTCGAGCGCCTGCCCGTCAGCGGCGCCCTTGCCGATGCGAAGCGTGCCGGCTTCACCGAATGCCTCGAGGGCGCCGGCTCGATGCGCTGTCGCCGCCGCGCGGTGATGTTCGCCGGACAAGGTCCGTATCAGGCGGCACTCGATCTCGACGATAGCGACGGCAGCGGCGGCTTCGACCAGCTCACGCTGTGGCATGACGACGACCAGATGGCGGTGCAGGCCGCCGGCGACGCCCTCCAGAGCCACGGCTGGACACTGTGCATGACTGGCGAAGGCGACCGGGGCGATTACGAAATCTATACCCGCCGCGGCGCGCCGGTCCGGGTGGTGATCGACATCAGCTACTGGAGCAAGCGGCGGCTGCGCGTGATCCCCGAGTGGAACCCGAAGAAGCCGTTGTGCCCGGGCGACTTGGTCGGCCAATGAAGTGATCCCAAAGTTGAGGCGCGACAGCATGATGGCGCGCCTGATTACCTCCGTGGCCATCAAGCGCTGCGTGAACGACGATTGGGCGCCGCACGGTGAGATATTCAATCCGTAAGCCTGTGGAGCCCCTTCATAATGCAACCCGCGTCGAGGTGGCCTCGCCGGCTGATCTATTCCTGCCATCGCGCAGTCTGGCCGAGGCATAGGGTTACCCCGGCCGGTCCGGTCGCAGAGGGCATCACCGGGCGCGATGGCGCCATCGCCAAAATAACGAATGCTCTTGACACCGGTGTCTGTTTTCCTGTCTCTTGAATGTGGAAGCACAGTGACAGTGAAAATCAGAGTCGCCGCGGGGCTGGATGGCTATTAGTTGATCTATGTGAAGTTGCCGTCGGGGTAATGCGGTGCTTGTTCGATAATCGAAACGAAGGCTGATCACAGCCGCAACGGGAGAGGAAAGATGAACAAGCTGCAGTGGGGCTTCTCGGCCCTGGCATTGGCGCTGGCTGCTTGCGGCAGTCACGATGGGTCGACGCCAGACCCCACCCCGTCCCCCACGCCGTTGCCGACACCGGTTCCCACGCCCAGCCCGAGCCCCGCGCCGACACCAACTCCCTCCTCGCTGGGCGCAGACGGGTGGGCCTCGGTCGCCGGCGGCACGACGGGCGGCGACGGCGCTGCCGCCGACAAGATCTACACCGTTCACGATCGCAACGAGCTGATCCAGGCGCTGTATGGCGGCACCGCGACGATCAACGACGACGGCAGCTTCAGCGGCACGCTCGATAGCGCGAAGAAGATCATCTACGTCGCCGGCACGATCAGCCTCAACATGAACAAAGCGCTGGTCGAGCAGACAGCGGACGACTACGTCGCCGACTCCTGCGCCAAATCGACCTACGGCTATGCCGACGAGAAGTCGTTGTGGACCGACTATTATGCCGCTTATCGGCCGAGCGCGTGGGGCAACACGACCGAGGTTTCGGGCAAGCCCGAGGATGCGCGCCATTGCGCCGCGAACGCACAGAAGAACGTGGTCGAGCTATACCTACCGTCGAACACGTCGATCATCGGCCTGGGCAGCGACGCCCGCATCATCCACGGCAATTTGCTGCTCGGCCATAGCGATGCGCAGGTCGACAATGTGGTCATCCGCAACATCACATTCGAGGACTCGTTCGACTTCTTCCCGCAATGGGATCCGACCGATTCAACCACCGGCCGGTGGAACTCGGCCTATGACCTGGTCTCGGTACTGTACGCCTCGCACGTCTGGATCGACCACGACACGTTCAGTGACGGCGCACGGCTCGACGGCGACTATCCCTCGGTCTGGACCGAGACGGTCAACGGCGTCGACTATACCGGCAGCGATTTCGAGGTGGAACATCACGACGGCCTGGTCGACCTGACCAAGCTCGGCAACCTCGTCACCATCTCCAACAGCCTGTTCTTCAACCACAACAAGTCGTTCCTGATCGGCGGCACGGACACGCCGAAAACCACCGCCGAAAACCCGACCGTGCTGAAGGTCACGTTCCACGACGATTACTTCCAGGGCCTGCGCCAGCGCCAGCCGCGCGCGCGCTATGGCATGGTCCACAGCTACAACAATTATTTCACCGGCACGCGGGACAAGTCCGCGCCCTACCCCTGGCTGGTCGGCTTCACGATCGGGCAGAGCGGCAAGATCGTGGCCGAGAACAACGTGTTCGATGTCGGCGGCGGCGCCGACGTGAACGCGCTCTGGAGCGTCTCGGTGAGCAGTTCGAAGATCACCGCGTGCACGACGCTCGGTTACACGACGGAACAATGTACCGCGACTTTCCACGACACGGGGACGGTTCTGAACGGGGCCGCGGTCGACCTCCAGCAGGCGATCGCCGACCAGGCGGCCAGCAAGGTCGATACGACCAACAGCTGGAAGCCGGCGGATTATTACAGCTACACGTTGAAGCCCAGCAGCGACGTCAAGGCGAGCGTCACCGCCGCCGCCGGCGCCGGCAAACTCTAAATCCCCTGCCGCCAGGCTGCTTCCCGCGCGTCGAGGAGCAGCCGTGGCTGCCGGGGGGGGCGCGCCCGGGTGCCCCACCCAGGCCCGCGCCCGCCAGGTCAAACCGGCCTGTTT
>JBQCHA010000287.1:0-21026 GCA_051955175.1 Sphingomonas sp. | reverse complement strand
CTCCTGGCGGTCGCGGCGGATAATGTGACACGTGCGCAGGAGCTCGCGCGGGTGGCCAAGGAACTGGTCGACGCCGGGCGCGAGCCGCCGCTCAGGGGCTTGCGGGCACGAGCAGCGCTGGCGCGGACGACCGCCGCATTGCGTTCGGCCGAGGCCGACGAGCGCAACGCGCGCAGCGCCCTGGCCGCGCTGCTCGGCCGCGACGTGCCACCCGAGAGATTGGTCGGCGACGCACCGATGGCAATCCCAGCGCAGATCGACGCCAACGCCACGCTTGACGTCGCTCTTGCCAAGGCAAACGCTGCGATCGCACGCGCCGATGTCGTGCAGGCGCGCGCCGAGGGACGGGTCGATCCATCGGTCGGCATCGGCGTGAGGCATCTGCGCGAGACCGGCGATATCGGACTTGTCGCCAGCGTGTCGATGCCGCTGCCGGTGTTCGACCGTAACCAGGGCAACGTCGCCGCGGCGCGTTCGGACGTCGCCGCAGCCGACGCGCGCGTCACGGCGGCGACCAACGAGGCTGCGGCGATCATCGCCAATGCCCGTGCCTCGCTGACGGCAGCAGAGGCGCGGCTCGGCGCGCTCGAACAGAGCGGGCTCGCCGAGGCGCGCGAGGCGCTGCGGTTGGCCGAACTTTCTTATCGGGCGGGCAGGGCGTCGCTGATCGAGCTGCTCGACGCGCAGCAGGCCTATGCTCTCCTCCAATCCGATCTCATCGCGGCGCGCCAGGCGCGCGCCGAGGCCGCCGCCACGCTCGCGCGTGAAGCGTCGGCGCAGTGAAGGACCCGATCCCCATGAATCGCACATTGCTCAGCACCGTCGCTGGTGCCGCCCTCATCGCCGGCGCGGCAGGCTATCTCATCGGCCATAACAGCGATCTGCCGCAGCCGACCAATGCCTCGACGCCCGCGACCGAAACCGCTGCACCGCCCAATAGCATCGCCATGGACGCGGCACGGATCAAGGCAGCCGATATCGGCCTTTATAGGGCCGATGACGGCGGCTTCGGCGCACAGGTCATTGCTCAGGGAGCAATCGAAGCGCCGCCATCGGGCCTAGCGGTGCTCACCGCCGGTGCCGACGGACGCGTGACGCGGATCACCAAGCAGATCGGCGACGCCGTCGCGCGCGGCGAGACGATCGCGACCATCGAAAGCCGTGACGCCGCCTCGATCAGCGGATCTTTGCGCGCGGCTCAAGCACGCGCGGCGCAAGCCAAAGCCAATTATGCGCGCGAACAGCGGCTCTACGACGCCAAGGTGACCGCGCGCGCCGATCTCGAGGCCGCGCGCGCCGACTATCAGGCGGCGGCCGCACAGGTCGCCAGCGCCAGCGGCGAAGCAGCAGCCGCCGGCGTAAGCGGCAGGTTCGTCTCGGTCCGCTCGCCGATTGCGGGGCGGATCACCGCCGCGCCCGCCGTGCTCGGCAGCTACGTCAGTGCTGCCGACGAGCTGTTCCGCATCGCCAACCCCGCGGTGGTCCAGGCCGAAGTGTCGGTGCCGGTGCGCGATGGCGATCGCATCAAGCCGGGCGCGGCGGCGGTGATCGAAGCCGACGGCAACGACGTCAGCGCCCGCGTGCGCTCGATCACGCCGAGCGCGGATACCGAAAGCCGCACGATGAAGGTCGTGCTGACTCCGACCAGCGGCGGCAGCACGCTGACGGCGGGCGAATATATCCGTGCGCGGATCACGGCCAGCGGTGGCGGCGAAGGCGTCGCCGTGCCGAGCGAGGCGGTGCAGGCGGTCGGCGGACGCGATGTCGTGTTCGTGCGCACCGCCAAGGGCTTCGCCGTGCGCCCCGTCGAAGTCGGCGAGCGCACCAGCGAGACCGCACAAATCCTGAACGGCGTGAAACCCGGCGAGACCGTCGCCGGGAAACAGGCCTTCGTCCTCAAGGCCGAGCTCGAAAAGGGCTCGGGCGAAGAAGACTGACCGACACCTTCAGGAGAAACGCATCATGCTCGCCAAGCTCATCGATGTGTCGGTCCGCAACCGATACATCATCCTGTTCATCACCGCCGCGCTGGCGGCGTTCGGGCTCTACCAGCTCCAGCGCCTGCCGATCGACGCAGTGCCCGACATCACCAACAAGCAGGTCCAGATCAATTCGGTGGCGCCCGCGCTGTCGCCGACCAATATGGAAAAGCTCGTCACCTTCCCGGTCGAAACCGCGCTCGCCGGGATTCCGGGGCTGGAGACGACGCGCTCGATCTCGCGCAACGGCTTCAGTCAGGTAACGGCGATCTTCGACGATTCGACCGACATCTATTTCGATCGCCAACAGGTCGCCGAGCGGCTCAACCAGATCGGCGGCGATCTGCCGGACGGCGTGCAGCCGAGCATGGGGCCGGTCTCGACCGGTCTCGGCGAAGTGCTGATGTGGTCGATCCGCTATGCCGAGGATGCCAAGCCGGTCGCCGGCAAGCCCGGCCCGCAGCCTGACGGCTCGTATCTGACACCTGAGGGCGACCGGTTGACCACCGAGGTCGCCAAGTCCGCCTATCTGCGCACAGTGCAGGATTGGATCGTGGCGCTGCAGATGCGCACCGTGCCGGGCGTCGCCGGGATCGATTCGATCGGCGGCTATGAGAAGCAATATCTCGTCCAGCCCGATCCGGCGCGGCTGTCGTCTTTCGGCCTGTCGTTCAACGATCTTGCCGAGGCGCTGGAGCGCAACAACCTCTCGGTCGGCGCCAATTACGTCAATCGCGGCGGCGAGGCGTTCCTCGCGCGGGTCGATGCCCGCATCACCAAGATCGACCAGATCGAGAATGCGGTGGTCGCCAACAAGGGCGGCGTGCCGGTGCGGGTGCGTGACGTGGCCGACGTGTCGGTCGGCGGCGACCTGCGCACCGGGGCGGCGTCGGAGAACGGCAAGCAGGCGGTGATCGGCACCGCGCTGATGCTGCTCGGCGAGAACAGCCGGACGGTCGCGCGCGATGCGGGCGTGCGCATTCAGGAGATCAAGAAATCGCTGCCGCCCGGCATCAGCCTCGATGTCACGCTCGATCGATCGGAGTTGGTCAACGCGACGGTCGAGACGGTGCAGAAGAACCTGACCGAAGGCGCGCTGCTGGTCATCGTCTCGCTGTTCCTGCTGCTCGGCAACATCCGTGCGGCGATCATCACCGCGCTCGTCATCCCGCTGTCGTTCCTGCTGATGGCGATCGGCATGAACGAGCTGAAGGTGCCGGGCAATCTGATGAGCCTCGGCGCGCTCGACTTCGGGCTGATCGTCGACGGCACCGTCATCATCGTCGAGAACTTTCTGCGTCGAATGGCCGAGCGACAGCAGCACGAAGGCCGGCTGCTCGGCGTCGGCGAGCGGCTCGAAGAGGTGTCGGCCTCGGTCAAGGAGATGATCCGGCCGTCGCTGTTCGGCCAGGCGATTATCTTCATGGTGTTCGTGCCGCTGCTCACCTTCCAGGGCGTCGAGGGCAAGACCTTCGGGCCGATGGCGGTGACGGTGATGCTGGCGCTCGCCGCGGCGTTCGTGCTGTCGCTGACCTTCGTGCCGGCGATGCTCGCGGTCGTCATCCGCGGCAAGGTCGCCGAGAAGGAAGTGCGGATCATCGCCTGGACCAAGGAGCGTTACGCGCGCGCCTTGCCGATGGCGATGGCGCGGCCGTGGGCGACGATCGGCATTGGTGTCGCGGTGTTCCTGGTCGCCGCGGTGACTTTCCAGTTCGTCGGGCGCGAGTTCATTCCGCAGCTCGATGAGAAGAACCTCGCCGTCTCGGCGCTGCGCATTCCTTCGGCGGGGATTGAGCAGTCGGCGGCAATGCAGCGCAAGGTCGAGAAGGTCGTCGCGAGCTTCCCCGAGGTTCGCTACACGTTCTCGAAGACCGGCACCGCCGAGGTGGCCTCCGACCCGATGCCGCCCAACCAGTCGGACAGCTTCGTCATTCTCAAGCCCCAGGACGAGTGGCCCGACCCCAGCGAGACCAAGGACGATCTGGTCGAGCGGATGAATGCCAAGCTCGAGACGCTGGTCGGCAACAGCTACGAGTTCACGCAGCCGATCGAGATGCGCTTCAACGAGCTGATCTCGGGCGTTCGCGGCGATGTCGCGATCAAGCTCTATGGCGACGATCTCGACCAGATGCCGACAACCGCCGCATCGATCGGCCGCGTGCTGCAATCGATCCCCGGCGCGGCCGACGTCCGCGTCGAGCAGACCGGTGGATTCCCGACGCTAGATTTCCGCTTCAACCGATCGGCGATCGCCGGGCTTGGTCTGTCGGTCGAGGAGGTCGCCAACACCGTGGCGACCGCGCTCGGCGGCCGCGAAGCGGGCGTGGTGTTCGAAGGCGACCGGCGCTTCAACATCGTCGTGCGCATGCCGGATGCCGCGCGCAATGACATCGAGGCGATCGGCGCGATCCCGGTGGCGCTGCCGCCCAACGCGGCCGGGGCGCGGCAGACGGTGCCGCTGCGCCAGCTCGTCGATTTCCGCGAAACTGACGGGCTCAACCAGATCAGCCGCGAGAACGGCAAGCGCCGCGTCGTGATCCAGTCGAACGTCCGCGGCGTCGATGTCGGCACCTTCGTCGATCAGGCGCGCGCGAAGATCGACGCGCAGGTCAAGCTGCCGACCGGCACCTATCTCGCATGGGGCGGCCAGTTCCAGAGCCTGCAGGCTGCGTCGGCGCGGCTGATGGTGGTGATCCCGATCGCCGCTTTGGTGATCTTCGTCCTGCTGTTCATGGCGCTGGAAAGTGCCGCGATGGCGGCGGCGATCTTCGCCGCGGTGCCGCTTGCGGTATCGGGCGGGGTGTTTGCGCTGGCGCTGACCGGGCAGCTGTTCTCGATCTCGGCCGCGGTCGGGTTCATCGTTCTGTTCGGCGTCTCGGTGCTCAACGGCCTCGTCATGATGACCAGCATTCAGGCGCGGTTGCGCTCCGGGATGGCCGTCGACGAGGCGATCAGCGGCGGGGCGATGGAGCGGTTCCGATCGGTGCTGATGACCGCCGTGGTGCCGTCGCTCGGGTTCGTGCCGATGGCGCTTGCCCATGGCACCGGCGCGGAGGTGCAGAAGCCGCTCGCCATCACCGTGATCGGCGGCCTGATCACCGCGACCATCCTGACGCTGTTCGTTCTGCCCGCCGTGTCGCGCCTCGTCCTGGGGCGTCTGCGGCGGCGCGAGACGCCAGCCACCGACCTCGCAACGGCATGACAAACGAAGGAGTGAGACAATGACAATGCTACTTCGCCTCTACACCGACGAAAACGCGCATGTCGGCGATCGGCGCCTGGTGGACGAGCTTGTCCGCCGGGCGCGCGAAGCCGGGTTGGCCGGCGCCACCGTGTTGCGCGGACGGATCGGGTTCGGGACACGCGCCGGTCCGATCCATCAGCACCACAGCCTCGGCGTCGGCGACAACATGCCGATGGTGGTTGAGATCGTTGACGTTGAAGAGCGATTGCGCGACTTCGTCGCCGAGCTCGGCGGCCTGCGCCACATCGGCCTCGCGACGATCGAGCGCGTCGAAGTGCTGACCATTGCCGCTAACCAAACAGGAGGGTGACGATGGCCCATGCCCATTCGCACGAACGCGATCATCATCACGGCCATGGGCATTCGCATGCTCCGGGTGGGCACACCCATGCGCCCGCGAGCTTCGGCAAGGCGTTCGCGATCGGCATCCTGCTCAACATCGTGTTCGTGGCGATCGAGGCCGTCTACGGCGTGCTCAGCCATTCGCTGGCGCTGCTCGCCGACGCAGGTCACAATCTGAGCGACGTGCTCAGTCTCGCGATCGCTTGGGCCGCCGTGGTGCTCGCGAAGAAGGTGCCGACGCGTCGGTTCACCTATGGCCTGACCGGCTCGTCGATCCTTGCAGCACTGATCAACGGCATCCTGCTGATGATCGCCGCCGGCGCAATCGCGTGGGAAGCGGTCCAGCGGTTCGGCGATCCGCGGCCTGTCGCCGGCAATACGGTGATGATCGTCGCCGCGATCGGCATCGTCATCAATACCGCCACCGCCTTGCTGTTCATGCGCGGGCGCAAGGGTGACATCAACATCCGGGGCGCGTTCCTGCACATGGCGGCCGATGCGGCGGTTTCGGCGGGCGTGGTGATCGCCGGACTCGCGATCAAGCTGACCGGCTGGAACTGGCTCGACCCGGTGGTCAGCCTCGCCATCGTCGGGATCGTCATCTGGTCAACTTGGGGGCTGCTGCGCGAAGCCACCGCAATGTCGCTCAATGCCGCGCCGGCCGGGATCGACACGCGAGCCGTCGACCGTCACTTGGCGGATCTGGACGGTGTCGAGGCGGTCCACGACCTGCACATCTGGGCGATGAGCACCACCGAGACGGCGCTGACCGCTCACCTCGTCATGAGCGCCGAACACGATCGCGATGCCTTCCTCAAGGCGGTCGCCGGCGATCTCGACAGCCGGTTCGGCATCGGCCACACGACGATCCAGATCGAGCGCGGCGCGGCGCGGTGCGCGCTCGAACCCGCCGACGTCATCTAGGAGCAGGCATGCAAGCGCTCGCCTATACGCTGATCCCGCTCGCCGCGCTGGCGCTGGGCGCGATCGCCACCACCATCGGCAAGCCGGGGCCGCGCTTACGCAGCGGCATCCAGCACGTTGCCGCCGGCGTCGTGTTCGCCGCAGCGGCGAGCGAGATCCTGCCCGACGTCAAGCACGGTGGCCCGCTTCTCGCGGTCATCATCGGCGCGCTCGCGGGCATCGCGGCGATGCTGGCGATCAAGGCGATCGGCACGCGGATGCAAGGGCCGATCGGACTCGCCACCGCGACCGGCATCGATCTGCTGGTCGACGGGCTCGTGCTCGGGATCAGCTTCACCGCCGGGGCACGGCAGGGCGTGCTGCTGACGATCGCGCTGACCCTCGAAGTCCTGTTCCTCGGGCTCACTTTGGTGGGGGCTTTTGGCGAGTCGATGAAGCGGGCGAAGGCGATCGGCGCGACGATCGCGGTCGGGCTCGCTCTCCCGCTCGGCACGCTACTCGGCGGCCCCGTCGGCACCCTTTCGCAACCACTGCGCACCGGCTTCTACGCGTTCGGCCTGATCGCCTTGCTCTACCTCGTTACCGAGGAATTGCTGGTCGAAGCGCACGAAGAGGGAGCCGAGACGCCGCTCGTCACCTCGATGTTCTTCTTCGGATTTCTAGCCATCCTCATCATTGAGCAGTTGATGCGCTGATGCCCTAACATCCAAAAAAGGAATCAGTATGTTGCAACTCGCGGTCAAGGCGCTGCTTTCGGGCATCATCATCGCCGTCGTTTCGGAGGTCGCCAAACGCCAGCCAGCGTTCGGCGCGTTGATCGCCTCGCTGCCGCTCATTTCGGTGATGGGCATGATCTGGCTTTGGCTGGCCAAGCCCGATACCGCCAACATGGCCGCGCACGCCCAGGCGACCTTCTGGTATGTGCTGCCCTCGTTGCCGATGTTCCTGCTGATACCCGTGCTGCTGCGTCACGGTTGGTCATTCTGGGCTGCGCTGCTCGCAGGATGCGCACTCACCGTCTGTCTATATCTCGGTATGACTGCGATCGGCCCGCGGTTTGGGTTGCGGCTGTAACCTAGACTATACTCATCGTCTTTCGACGACACAGCGATAGGCAGCGCCCGCATACATCGTTTCGAACGACACGGGCGTAAGCAGCGATTGCAGCGTTCGCCAAGGTTTGATCGCGGTGTAGTCGCGGCTGACGCCATAGGCGCGGTTGAGCCGGATCGCGGCGTTGATGAGCCAGCGCGGCCAACGTTCTGGTTCCTTCAACCCCAGGGCAACGAAGCGCGCGCCGGGCGCCATTCGCTCCGCGACACGCTGGATCACAGTTTCATGATCGGGGACCATTTCGAGCGCGAACGTGGCGATTGCGCCATCGATTCGAGTCGGTAAAGCCGCCGTCCGCATGTCGGCGGAGACGAGTTGGACATTTCGCCAACCATGTTTCTGGCATCGGTCGCGAGCACGCTCGAGCATACCGCTCGACAGGTCAAACCCGACAACCTGTCCCTGCGTGCCCGCCGCATTGACCAGCATCGACAAGTTCGCGCCTGTTCCGCAGCCCAGATCGACGGCGGTGTTACCCACGCCAAGATTGAGTAGCTCGACGCTCTGTTTTCGCTGCCGGGTGAGACCGATCATCCGATAAAGAACGAGCGACGGGTCATAGAAGCGTGCGGTCCGGTCGTAACGCCGGCGCACCTGGTCGGCATCCAGAATCATTGCACCTCCTTATCCCATCTGTGGGATAACATCCTGAGCAGCACCAGCAGTGCCGCTAGCTGTGTCACCGCTACGAACCCGACCAAGCCGGTAAGCGATACCGGATAAAGGAGCCCTATCAAGGTCGAGCCGGCCATCCACGCGAGGCCGTAACCTGCCGCAAAGATACCATAGCCCTCGCCGCGCCGCGAGCGCGGCACGATGTCGGCGACCGCCGCGCGCATCGTCGACTCGTGGATGCCGGCGGTCGCGCCCCAGACGACCGCGCCGATCCAGACGTGCGCGGGGTCGGTCGAAAAGATCAGCATGGCCGCCACAATCGCGAGTACTAACGCCGAGGTCAAAGACCACAGGCCGATGCGGTCGTAGAGCCGACCCGTAATCAGCGCCGCGATGCCCGCCGACGCCATCGCCGCGGCATAGGCTACCGGGATCATGTCGTCGGCGAGCAGGCCAGCGACATGCATGTGATAAGCAGGCACCGCGAAGGTCGAAAAGCCCAGCATGGCGAGGCAGGTGAAGGCGAGATACGACCAGAACCGCTCCGGCAACGGCTCCCGATCGTCCGTCTCGACAGTAGCTCTCGCGGGGCTTTCGGCTTCGTAGGCAAGCGGATGCGGCACCGACAGCCGCAACCAGGCAAGCACTGCGAGCGCCAGCGCGCCGGGGACCGCCAGCGCCGCAAAGCCGGCGCGATAGCCGGCTAGAGCGATCATCGCGGCAACAATCAGCGGGCCGATCAAGGCGCCCGATTGGTCCATTGCTTCGTGGATCGCGAAGGTCGTGCCGCGCCCGAACCGGACGCTCGCCGCTGCCAGCATGCTGTCACGCGCCGGCGTTCGCACCGCCTTGCCGAACCGCTCGGCGACGATCAGTCCCGCCGCCTGCCAGAACACGTGTGCCAGTGCGAGCAGCGGCACCGCAATCACCGTCATCGCATAGCCGGCGATCGACAATGCCCACAGCCGCCCCGTGCGGTCCGCAACTTTGCCGCTCGGCAACCGGAGAACCAGCGCTGCCGCCTCACCGATCCCGGTTACCAGACCGACAATTGCCGCCGACGCCCCAAAGGTCGCGAGGTACGGACCGGTGATCGCTCTCGCGCCTTCATAGACCATGTCCGCGAACATGCTGACCATTCCGAATGCGATCACGAAACGCATCGGCGTCAGGCGATTAGCGAAAGTCCTTGTAGCATTCGCCATAAGAGCCCTTTCAATTATGCCGCCCGCGGCCTCGGTCGCGATATCGGTGCTGACGCAGCACGGCTATCATTCGCACCCCTCGCCACCATCCGCTCATCCACAACAGCCATACGAGCGCTATTGCGACGCTCGGCGCGGCGCCGGCATCGATCAGAGTGTGCGTCAGCAGCTGCGAGACCGGCAGCATTATGCCGACGCTGGCGATACCAGCGGCCAACAGAGCAAGACCAAGCCTGCGGATCACGGCGTGCCGGCAGGCGCAAGGGCGCAAAGGATGTTGCACTCGCGAATTTCGCCCCCCTCGCACGCCGCGATCAGCCCGCCGAGCTGGCGGCGCAGCGCGGTAAGATCGGCGATCTTGCGTTCGATCGTGGCGAGATGGCCACGCGCGATCGCGTCAACTTCCCCGCAGTCACCCTCGCGATCTCGGGCCAGGGCCATCAGCTCAACGACCTGATCGAGAGAGAAGCCGAGCTCACGGCCGCGCTTGATAAAGCTCAGCCGCGCAAGCGACGCCGCGTCATAGTCGCGGTAGTTGCTGGCGCTCCTCGCGGGCGGTTCGATCAGGCCGGCCTTCTCATACCAACGGATCGTTTCGACCGTCACGCCGGTGCGTCGTGCAAGTTCGCCGATGCGCATGTCGATTCTCCACCTTGACCCTATAGCTACTACAGGGTCCATATAGGCGAGATGTCGACAAACAGCACCATTGCCGAAACATTCCATGCCTTGCTGTGACTGCGCATCCGATCGCACTCCCGGCGACGATCCGATCTGGCGCCGCGCCTTGTGGATTGCCCTGGCTGTCAATGCGGCGATGTTCGCGGCCGAGATTGCCGCAGGGCTCGCGGCCGGATCGCAGGCCCTCCGCGCTGACGCGCTCGACTTCTTGGGCGACGCCGCCAATTACGCGATCAGCCTCGGCGTTGCAGGTTCGGCGCTAGCATGGCGCGCGCGAGCGGCGCTCGCCAAGGGTGGCACGCTGGCGCTGCTTGGGCTCTTTATCCTTGTCTCGACGCTGGTTGCGATCTGGTCCGGGCGAACGCCGTACGCCGAATTGATGGGCGTTGTCGGCATCGTTGCGCTGGTCGCTAATGGCGGCGTCGCGCTGATGCTGTTCCGATTTCGTAGCGGCGACGCGAACCGCCGTTCGGTCTGGATATGCTCGCGCAACGATGCGATCGGCAACGTAGCGGTGGTCGCCGCCGCGCTCGGCGTATTTGGCACAGGCACCGCCTGGCCGGATTTGATTGTTGCGGGCGTGATGGCTGCGCTGGGAATTTCGGGTGGATGGCAGATCGTCCATCATGCCCGGCGGGATTTGAGAACCTCGCAGCATGAACGTCATTCGATCTCCGCATATGCTTCGCAATAGCCTTGACCCTGGAGCGACTTCAGGGTGTAGCGGGCGCGTATGTCGAGTCCTTTTATTATCGCCACTCGTGCGATCCACGCTGGCGCCGCGGCGCTGCTCTGCCTGCTGCTAATCCCCGCAGCGCAGGCGGCATCGACACCGCCGCAAGCTGCGAGCACGGTTGAGACGACTTGGAAACTGCTTGATTATGTCGCGGTCGACTATGACGGCGCGGTGAGCGGCGGCAAAATCGTCAGTGCGAGCGAATTCGCCGAGATGAACGAGTTCACCACGACGATTGAACGGCAGATCGGCGCATTGCCCGCCAACCCCGCCAAGCCGGACTTGGTGCGCGGCGCAAAGGCGCTGCACGATCTCGTATCGCAAAAGGCATCGGGCGATAAGATCGCGAGTTCCTCACACGCATTGTCAGCGGCAATGCTGGCGGCCTATCCGGTGCCGATCGCACCCAAGACCGTTCCTGACGTCAATCGCGGCGCGACGCTGTTCGCCCAAAATTGCGCCGCCTGCCACGACGCCACCGGCAACGGTAAAGGTCCTGAAGCCACCGGTCTGTCCACGCCACCAGTCGCCTTCAATGACCTCCAACGTGCCCGCAAGCGTAGCCTCGCTGGTCTTGAGCAGGTGATCAGCCAGGGTATCGACGGCACCGCCATGCAAAGCTTCGCCGACCTATCGACCGCAGATCGCTGGGCGCTAGCCTTTTATGCCGGCCATTTTGCGTTCTCGGCGGAGGACGTGAAGAAAGGTGCGGCGCTGTGGAAAAATGATGTCTCGATCCGCGCGCGCATTCCCGACCTCAAGACGCTGGTGACGACAACGCCAGCGGTGCTCGGCAGCGAGATCGGGCAGGACAGGGCGGATGCGGTAATCGCCTATCTGCGGTCCAACCCGCAAGCGGTGGTCGATACTGGCAGCGGCGGCATGGCAGCGTCGATCGACATCGTTGAGGGCAAACTTGATCAAAGTCTCGTCGCCTACCGCAAGGGCGATGTTCCCGGTGCCAAACAACTGGCGCTGTCGGCCTATCTGGACGGGTTCGAGCCGGTCGAGCCATTGCTCGGCGCCAGTGCGCCCGACCTGATGAGCACGATCGAAACGCGCATGGGCGAATATCGTGCGGCGATCGGACGCCAGGTCCCGGCAGACACGCTGGCTGAGCAGGCTGGCGCGTTGAAGGCGCTGCTTGGAGACGCCAGGGCGGCGCTATCGCCCGGGGCATCGAGCGGCACGACGGCGTTCCTCGGCGCCTTCACCATCATGGTACGAGAGGGGTTGGAAGCGCTCCTGATCGTGGTCGCGATGCTCGCGTTCCTGCGCAAGGCGGAACGCAGCGATGCGCTGCGCTATGTCCATGGCGGGTGGATCACGGCACTCGTCGCTGGTGGCGTTACCTGGCTGCTGGCGACTTTCGTCATTGGTATCAGCGGCGCCAGTCGTGAACTGACCGAGGGGTTCGGTTCGCTTTTGGCGGCCGCCGTGCTGCTTTCGGTCGGGATATGGATGCATGGCAAGAGCAATGCAGACCAGTGGCAACGCTACATCCGCGAAAAGCTCGCCGGCGCGATGAACCGGCAGTCGGGATGGTTCCTGTTCGGGCTCGCGTTCGTGGTTGTCTACCGCGAAGTGTTCGAGACCATTCTCTTCTACGCCGCTCTGTGGGCGCAGGGCAGCGGCGCCGCCATGCTGGCTGGGGCGGCGTGTGCGGCAACAGTGTTGGCAGTAATCGCTTGGGCGATGCTGCGGTATAGCCGCACGCTGCCGATCGCCACGTTCTTCCGCTACAGCGCCTGGCTGATGGCGGTGCTCACAGTCATCCTCGCCGGCAAGGGCATTGCCGCTTTGCAGGAGGCCGGGTGGGTAAATATCGCGCCGCTCGACAGTGTGCCCCGCCTCTCGATGATCGGGCTATTCCCGACGATTCAATCTGTCGCCACACAATTGTTCGCTGCGATCGCAATCATCTTCGGCTTTGCGATGACCAATAGACGAATGCGCCGCGAGGCGCGCTAGCCGAATCGTCGATCAAATCAGCCGGTTTGACGCACGGCGCCGCGAATTGACGCAAAAGCGGGTTCATCGCGTCGTTGCCGATCGCAAATTGCCTACGCCATTCCCTGTATTTCTACGACACGCTGCGATCATCGCATCTTGCTGTTGAACAGCAGGATTTCCTGCGTTTCTTATCCATCCCCATGATGCTTGGCCGTTACCGCGCCGGGCACGGGGAAGAAGATGGCGACACAATCGAAACAGGCGGAAGCGGTTGGGCGGGGGGCCAGGATGCTGCGCACCGCGATGGGCATGTCGGTCGCGAAATGGCTATCCGATCCCGCCATCATCGAAGTGATGCTCAATCCCGACGGCCGCCTTTGGGTCGACCGGCTGGGCCAAGGCCTTAGCGATACTGGCGAGACCCTGGCGCCGTCCGACGCCGAGCGGATCATCCGGCTCGTTGCGCACCACATTGGCATCGAGGTTCATTCCGGCCATCCGCGTGTTTCGGCTGAATTACCCGAGACCGGCGAGCGTTTTGAAGGTCTCTTGCCGCCAGTGGTGACCGCGCCGGCCTTTGCGATCCGCAAGCCAGCGGTCGCGGTCTTCTCGCTCGATGACTATGCCACGAGTGGGATCATGTCGCGGCTCCAGGCTGCCGTGCTGCGCAAAGCGGTAACGGACCGCGCCAACATCGTCGTCGCCGGCGGCACTGGCACCGGCAAGACTACGCTCACCAACGCACTCCTAGCCGAAGTAGCAAAGACAGCGGATCGGGTGGTCCTGATCGAGGATACGCGCGAGTTGCAGTGCGCCGCGCCCAATCTCGTCGCGATGCGCACCAAGGACGGCGTCGCGTCGCTGTCCGATCTAGTTCGTTCCAGTCTGCGACTGCGCCCCGATCGCATCCCGATCGGCGAGGTCCGCGGGGCCGAGGCGCTCGATTTGCTCAAGGCCTGGGGCACCGGTCATCCCGGCGGCGTCGGCACGATCCATGCCGGCAGCGCGATCGGCGCGCTCAGGCGGATGGAGCAACTCATCCAGGAAGCGGTGGTGACGGTGCCGCGCGCGCTCATCGCCGAGACGATCAACCTCATTGCTGTGCTCGTCCGCGACGGCACCGGGCGGCGGCTCGCCGAACTGGCGCGCGTCGACGGCCTCGATCCCGCGAACGGCGATTATCGCCTGACCTTTTTGTCCGCCCCTTATGATGGAGTTATCAAATGAGGACTGTCGTCCGGCGCCGTCTCCGGCGTGCCTGCCATATCGGTCTCGGCCTGGCGCTCAGCCTGCCGCTGTTCACCCGCCCGGCCTATGCTTCGGGTTCGTCGATGCCGTGGGAAACGCCGCTCAACTCGATCCTTGAATCGATCGAGGGGCCGGTGGCGAAGATCATCGCCGTGATGGTCATCATCATGACCGGCTTGAGCCTTGCCTTCGGCGAGACCTCGGGCGGCTTCCGCCGGCTGATCCAGATCGTGTTCGGTTTGTCGATCGCGTTCGCGGCTTCCTCATTCTTCCTATCGTTCTTCTCGTTCAGCGGCGGAGCGCTCGTTTGATGAGCGACGGCGCCGATCTCGTGCCGGGCTATTACGCGCCGGTCCATCGCTCGCTCAGTGAGCCGATCCTGCTCGGCGGCGCGCCGCGCGCGGTGGCGATCCTCAACGGCACGCTGGCCGGCGCGATCGGCCTGGGTCTCCGGCTCTGGCTCGGAGGGATCGCGATCTGGGCGATCGGCCACGCACTCGGCGTCTGGGCGGCACGCCGGGACCCCCGGTTCGTCGACGTCGCGCGTCGCCATGTTCGTTATCCGACCTGGATGCGGCCATGATGGGCTTGGCCGAATATCGCTCTCGCGCTGCATGCCTTGCGGACTTCCTACCCTGGGTCGCGTTGGTCGCCCCCGGTGTCATCCTCAACAAAGACGGCAGCTTTCAGCGCACCGCCCGCTTTCGCGGTCCCGATCTCGACAGCGCGACGCCGGCCGAGCTGGTAGCGGTGACGGCACGGCTCAACAATGCGCTGCGGCGGCTTGGCACCGGCTGGGCAGTCTTCGTCGAGGCGCAGCGCACGCTCGCGCTCACCTATCCTGAGTCGGTCTTTCCTGACCCCGCGTCCGAGCTGGTCGAGCTCGAACGCCGCGCTCAGTTTCGCGAGGAAGGCGCCCATTTCGAAAGTCGCTATTATCTGACTCTGCTTTGGATCCCGCCGGCCGAGGATGCTGCGCGGGCGGAGAATTGGCTTTACGAAGGGCGCTCTGGCAGCGGCGTCGACCCGAAAGCACTACTCAAGGGCTTCCTCGATCGCAGCGACCGCGTTCTGCATCTGGTCGAAGGCTTCATGCCCGAAGTCGACTGGCTCGACGACGGCGAGACGCTGACCTTTCTGCACAGCACGGTTTCGACCAAGCGCCAGCGCGTCCGCGCGCCCGAAACGCCGATGTATCTCGACGCGCTGCTGACCGACGAACCGCTGACTGGCGGGCTCGAGCCGAAGCTGGGCGACGATCATCTGCGCACGCTCACCATAACCGGGTTTCCGACCGAAACCTTTCCCGGGTTGCTTGATGAGCTGAACGGGCAGGCCTTCCCCTATCGCTGGTCGACGCGTGCGATCATGCTCGACAAGACCGACGCGACCAGGCTGCTCGGCAAGATCCGTCGCCAATGGTTCGCCAAGCGCAAGTCGGTCGCAGCGATCCTGAAAGAGGTGATGACCAACGAAGCGTCGGTTTTGACCGACAGCGACGCGGCGAACAAGGCGGTGGATGCCGATCTCGCACTGCAGGAGCTCGGCGCCGATCAGGCGGGCATCGCCTATGTGACAGCGACCGTTACGGTGTGGGACCGCGATCCGGTGCTCGCCTCGGAAAAGCTGCGGCAGGTCGAGAAGATCATCCAAGGCCGCGACTTCACCTGTATGGTCGAGGGGCTGAACGCGGTCGAAGCCTGGCTGGGGAGCCTTCCCGGGCAGGTCTATGCCAATGTTCGCCAGCCGCCAATTTCCACGCTCAATCTCGCCCACCTGATTCCCCTGTCGGCGGTGTGGGCGGGGGCGGAACGGGATGAGCATTTCGGTCAGCCCCCCTTGCTCCACGCAAGGACCGAAGGCTCCACCCCGTTCCGCTTTTCGCTTCATGTCGGCGATGTCGGCCACACCCTCGTCGTCGGCCCCACCGGAGCCGGCAAGTCGGTGCTGCTGGCGCTGATGGCGCTACAATTCCGGCGGTATCCCGACAATCAGATCTTCGCCTTTGATTTCGGCGGCTCGATCCGTGCTGCCGCATTGGCCATGGGCGGCGATTGGCAGGATCTTGGCGGCGCACTTCACGGCGACGATCTCGATCTCGGCGTCACGCTGCAACCGCTGGCCCGGATCGACGAGGCCGGCGAGCGCGCATGGGCGGCCGAATGGCTCGCGGCGATCCTCGCGAGCGAGGGCGTACTGATCGATCCTGCGGCCAAGGAGCATCTGTGGTCGGCGCTGACGTCGCTGGCCACCGCGCCGGTAACGGAGCGCACGCTGACCGGTCTTGCCGTCCTCCTTCAATCACAAGCGCTCAAGCAGGCGCTGGCGCCGTATTGCGTCGGCGGTCCATGGGGGCTTCTGCTCGATGCAGAAGACGAGTTTCTCGGCAATGCTCCTGTCCAAGCCTTCGAGACCGAAGGCCTCGTCGGTACGGCCTCGGCTGCGGCCGTGCTCGCCTACCTCTTTCACAGGATCGAGGGCCGGCTCGACGGGCGTCCCAGCTTGATCATCATCGACGAAGGCTGGCTCGTGCTCGACAGTCCCGCCTTCGCCGCGCAATTGCGCGAATGGCTCAAGACGCTGCGCAAGAAGAATGCGAGCGTGGTGTTCGCCACGCAGAGCCTTGCCGATATCGAGACCAGTTCGATCGCGCCAGCGATCATCGAGAGCTGCCCGACCCGCATCTTCCTGCCCAATGAGCGCGCCGGCGAGCCGCAGATCGCGCGCGTTTATGAACGGTTCGGCCTTAACGCCCGCCAGATCGAGATATTGAGCCGGGCGGCACCGAAGCGCGACTATTATTGCCAGTCGCGACGCGGCAACCGCCTGTTCGATCTCGGGCTGGGTGAAGTCGCCCTGGCCTTCACGGCGGCGTCCTCGAAAACGGACCAGAGCCGGATCACCGAGCTGGTCGCAGAGCATGGTCGCGCTGGCTTCGCGCACGCCTGGCTGCACCATCGCGGCCTTGAATGGGCCGCCGACTTGTTGGCTGCGCCCGGCCCCGCAGCACTCGACAACGACCGGCTTTCTCTCACCCTTGAGGAGGACATCCAATGACCCCGCCGAAAAAGCGCGGCTTCCTGCTGACACGTGCGCTTACCGTTGCGATGCTCATGAGTGTCGGCCTGCCGCTGCCGGCGCGCGCGCAGTTCGGCGGCATCGTCTACGATCCGAGTAATTATGCGCAGAATGTGCTGACCGCCGCGCGAAGCCTCCAGGCGGTCAACAACCAGATTCGGCAAATCGAGAATCAGGCGCAATCGCTGATCAATCAGGCGAGGAACCTGACCAGCCTGCCGGTTTCGACGCTGTCGACGCTGCAGCAGCAGGTCCAGCAGACACGCCAGTTGTTGGGGGCGGCACAGCGCATCGCCTTCAATGTTCAGGACATCCAGACAGCATTCGCGCAGCGCTACAATGGCGCCAACCTGACCGCGACGGAAAGCCAGATGGTCGGCAATGCCGATGATCGCTGGCAAGACAGTGTCGGCGCGTTCGAAGACGCGCTCCGGGTCCAGGCCGGGGCGGTCGGCAATCTCGATGGCACCAGGACTTCGATCGACACGCTGGTGACGGCCAGCCAGTCGGCGAGCGGGGCGCTGCAGGCGGCGCAGGCGGGCAATCAGCTGCTCGCGCTGCAATCGCAGCAACTCGCCGATCTGACTGCGGTGATGGCGGCGCAAGGCCGCGCACAGTCGCTCGAGGCGGCGCGCCAAGCCGCCGAGGAGGCCGAAGCCCGCGAGCGCCTGCGGCGCTTCTTCAAAAAGTGAGCCGGGCCGTGAAGCTGGTTGGCGTTGCCGTCCTGGCCGGGCTGATGACGGCGGTGATCGCAACGACCGAGAGCAGTCCGCCTGCATCGCCCGTCACCGTTCCTCCTGCCGTCGGTGCGCCAGATACCCCGATGCGCCCTGCCGCCCTTGATCGCTGCCGTGGCACAAGCGCGCCGGACACGGGATGCGCGGCGGCATGGGATGCTGAACGTCGCCGGTTCTTCGAAGGCGCAGGTCGATGAACGATACTGGCGTCATCGACGGTTTCTTGAGCGTTTATAGCCAGTACATCGATTCGGGCTTCGGCTTGCTCGGCGGCGAGGTCGGGTTTCTTTCCTCGACACTGATCGTGATCGACGTGACGATCGCCGGCCTGTTCTGGGCATGGGGCGCGGACGAGGACGTCCTGCAGCGGCTGATCAAGAAGACGCTCTATATCGGCGTCTTCGCCTTCATCATCGGCAACTTCTCGAATCTCGCCACCATCGTGTTCCAGAGCTTCGCCGGCCTCGGCCTCAAGGCGTCGGGTAGCGGCATGGCGCTGGCCGATTTCATGAAGCCCGGCTCGATCGCGGCCACCGGGCTTGCGGCAGCCAAGCCGCTCACCGACGAGATCTACCTGCTTGCAGGACCAATGGGATTTTTCGTCAATATCGCCCAGATCATCGTCCTGCTCGTCGCCTGGCTGATCGTCGTCCTCGCCTTCTTCATCCTCGCCATCCAGATTTTCATCACGATCATCGAATTCAAGCTGGTGACGCTTGCCGGGTTCGTGCTGCTGCCGTTCGCATTCTTCGGCCGCACGGCCTTCATGACCGAGCGCGTACTGGGGCACATCATCTCCTCGGGCATCAAGGTGATGACCCTGGCGGTGGTGACTGGCATCGGCACGACCTTGTTCAACCAGTTCGTCAACGCCGGATTGGGCGAGACCGCCGACATCGACAAGGCGATGACGATCGCGCTTGCGGCATTGACGCTCTTGGGGCTCGCGATCTTCGGTCCGGGCATCGCGAACGGCATCGTCACCGGGGGTCCACAGCTCGGCGCCGGCAGCGCTGCCGGAACGGCGCTTGCCGCCGGCGCGACGGTGGCTGGCGGTGTCGCTGCCGCCGGACTCGCCGGCGGCGCGGCAGCGGGTGCAATTAGCGGCGCCGCAACGGGCGGTGCGCGCATGGCGGGCGCCGCTTCTGCCGCCTATCAATCGGGTCCCGCCGGCATGAGCGGCCGAGCGGCGGCTGCGGGCGGTCTCAAGAACCTCGGCAAGAGCGCCGCAAGTGGCGCGATGTCGCCGCTGCACAAGGCAACCAGCGCGATCCGTGACAATTTCAATGCCGGGCAGGCGGGCGCCTCCGGTTCGCCAACCGCTTCGTCCGCGCCCGCGGCGGGTGGTGCCGGCCCACCCGCCTGGGCAAAGGCGATGAAGCGTCGTCAGGCCATGACGCATGGCGCATCGGTCGCCACCCACACCCTCAGGTCCGGCGACAGCCACGGCGGCGGTGCTGGGCCCAACATCTCGGAAAAGGACTGAACGCATGTTTCGACGATCCTCGATCCGCTATGGGCAGACGCCCGAGCCGGTGACCCCGTATCAGCGCGCCGCCCAGATATGGGACGATCGGATCGGGTCGGCCCGCGTCCAGGCAAGGAACTGGCGGCTGGCCTTTTTCGGCTGCCTCGCGCTGTCCGGCGGGCTCGCGGCCGGTCTGGTCTGGCAATCAGCGCGCGGCACGATCGTTCCCTGGGTCGTCGAGGTCGACAAGCTCGGCCAGGCCCAAACCGTCGCGCCGGCCGAGGCGGGCTACCGGCCGACCGATCCGCAAATCGCGTTCCATCTCGCGCGCTTCATCGAGAATGTCCGCTCGATACCGAGCGATCCGATCGTGCTGCGTCAGGATTGGCTCAGGGCCTATGATTTCACAACCGACAAGGGCGCGGCGGCGCTGAACGACTATGCGCGTGGCAATGATCCGTTCGCGCAAGTCGGCAAGATCCAGGTCGCGGTCGATGTATCGAGCGTGATCCGCGCCTCGCCCGGCAGTTTTCAGATCGCGTGGATCGAGCGGCGTTACCAGGACGGCGCGCTCGCCGACACCACGCACTGGTCAGCAATTCTCACGGTGGTGATCCAGCAGCCGGGCACCGCTGATGGTCTGCGCAAAAACCCGCTCGGCATCTTCGTCGACGCCTTCAACTGGTCGAAGGAACTCAACCAATGATTACGCTCATGATGACCGGCGCACGCCAGCCGATCACCGCTCTCTTCGCCACCGCGCTGCTCGGTGGTGTTTCGACGCCTGTCTTTGCACAGGGTCAGGCGACGGCACGGCCCGCGACGGGGGAGGAAGCGAAACCTCTGCCGCGGCCGGCCGGCGGGTTGCAGATCGTCGCCATTCCCACGCCGCTTCCGCTTCCCGGCCAATTGAAGCCGCTGGAAACGCCGCGACGGCCAGCGACGATCACCAATCCGAAAGACCGGGTGGTCCACGCCAATGCGGCGGCGCGCGTTCAGCCCGATCGCGCGTCCTGGCTCAACGCCATCCAGCAATATCCCTATGCCGACGGCGCGCTCTATCAAGTCTATGGCGCGCCGGGTCAGGTGACTGACATCATGCTGCAGGAGGGCGAGGAACTGGTCGGCGCCGGTCCTGTGGCGGCCGGCGATACGGTCCGCTGGATCATCGGCGACACGGCGAGCGGCGTCGGTGCTGCCAAACGCGTCCATATCCTCGTCAAGCCCACGCGCCCAAACCTCGAAACCAATCTCGTCATCAATACCGATCGGCGAACCTATCATCTCGAGCTGCGCGCGACGCCCGCTACCTATATGGCCGCGGTGTCCTGGACCTATCCACAGGACCAACTCATCGCGATCCGCAAGGCCGATGCAGAAGCAGCGCGTGTCACACCGATCGCATCGGGGATCGATCCGACCGCGCTCGATTTTGGTTATCGGATCGATGGCGACAAACCGGCGTGGCGCCCGGTGCGCGCGTTCGACGACGGCCGACAAGCCTATATCGAATTCCCCGAGACGATCGGTACGAGCGAGATGCCGCCGCTGTTCGTGCTCGGTAGCGACGGCAAGGCCGAAATGGTCAACTATCGTGTGCAAGGCCGGTACATGATTGTCGATCGGCTGTTTGGCGCCGCCGAACTCAGGCTGGGAACCAAGAAGAGCGAGCAACGCGTGCGCATCACGCGCGACGATGCCAA
>JBQCHA010000286.1:0-4155 GCA_051955175.1 Sphingomonas sp. | reverse complement strand
GGCTACCCGAAAAGGCGGTGAAGACCAGCTCGCCGCCATAGGGATGCCGCTCGGGCACCTTGAGCTGGTTGCAGTACTCGACCGTCTGGATGACCTCGTCGATGTCCGAGAAATCGAGGCCCGGGTCGATGCCCTGCGTGTACATGTTGAGCGCAACGGTCACGAGATCGCAATTGCCGGTACGCTCGCCATTACCGAGCAGGCAGCCCTCGACGCGGTCGGCACCGGCCATCAGGCCCAGTTCGGCCGCGGCGACGCCGGTGCCGCGGTCGTTATGCGGGTGCAGCGAGATCACCACGCAGTCGCGGTTGCGGATGTTGCGGCCGAACCATTCGATCTGGTCGGCGTAGATGTTGGGCGTCGCCGCCTCGACGGTCGCCGGCAGGTTGAGGATCAGCGGCCGATCGGGCGTCGGCCGCAACACCTCCATCACCGCTTCGCAGACCTCGACCGAGAAATCGAGCTCGGCAGTCGAGAAGGTTTCGGGCGAATATTCGAAACGCCAGTCGGTATCCGGCTGCCTTGCCGCTTCGTCGCGCAGGATCTTGGCGCCATCGACCGCGATCTGGCGAACCTCGTCGCGGCTCATGCCGAACACGATCTTGCGCCAGGCCGGCGACACGGCATTGTAGAGGTGGACGATCGCCTGTTTCGCGCCCTTCAGGCTCTCGAAGCTCTTTTCGATCAGGTCGCGGCGCGACTGCGTGAGCACCTGCACGAAAACGTCGTCGGGGATCCGTCCCGACTGCACCAGGCCGGAGATGAAGTCGAACTCGGTCGCGCCGGCGGACGGGAAGCCGACTTCGATCTCCTTGATGCCGACCCTGACCAGCAGGTCGAAGAAGCGCCGCTTCTTCTCGGCGTCCATCGGATCGATCAGCGCCTGGTTGCCGTCGCGCATGTCGGTGGACAGCCAGCGCGGCGGCCTGGTGATCGTGCGGCCTGGCCACTGGCGGTCGGGCAGGTCGACCTGCGGGAACGGACGGTATTTGGTGCTGGGATCGCTGAGCATGATGCTTCCTCGGTCACGAAGCGGCGGCCGGTCGTGCGGCGTCGCATGGCAATTCTGGCTGCGGAAGGAAACCCCTTAGGCTGGGCGAGCGCCCAAGCGCCCGCACTCCACCTAAGGGCGGATAAGTCGCAGGGTAAGGCCGAGCGGCTTCAGCATCGTGATGCCGTCAATGCCGCATGGCGCGCGACTTGTCCAGCGGCCGATCCGGTCCGATCCTTCATCAAATGTTGAAGTCCTTGCGCCAGATCATCGGCCGCTTCGCAAGGAACGATGAATGTTGCAGCTCGTCTACGTCAGTACCGTCAACGCCGGCGTCGATGCCGCCGAGGTGCAGCGCATCCTGGCGCGATCGCGCGCCAACAACGCCCGCGATCAGCTGACCGGGCTGCTCTATTTCGACGGCAAGCGCTTCATGCAGGTGCTGGAAGGGGATGCCGAGCGGCTGGAGGCGCGCTACGCGCGCATCACCGCAGATCCGCGTCATCGCGCCCTGGTCGTGGTGTCACGCCGCACGATCGTGGATCGCGAGTTCGGCAATTGGGCAATGGCCTATGGCCTGTCCACCGGCGAACGCGCCGGCTTGCGCGACAAGGTCGACGTGCTGATCGAGCAGTCTTCGCCGGCCGTCCGCGGCATCTTCGAGGGCTTCATGGCGGCCCGCCAGGTCGCCTAGTCGCCAAACAGCCGATCGATTGGGCTGATCGGCAGCAGCCAGAACACGGCGACGGTCGCGGCGCACAGCACACCCAGCCAGGGCGTGACGAAGGTCAGCGCCAGGCCCGCGACATAGACGACGAGCGCAAACGCGCCCTTGCGGATCGTTTGCCGGTGGTAATGCTCGGCCGCGGCATCGTGTCGCCCGGTGCGGCGGATCGTGCGCTGCAGCCACATATAGGCGAAGGCCGGCAGCAGCAGCACGGCGAGATACACCCAGGTCGCCAGGCGCGAGAAATGCTGCTCGCCGAGATAGGCGGTCGACACCGGGATCAGCGACAGCGCGAACAGCAGCACCATGTTCGACCAGACCAGCGCGTTGGTCACCTGCGTCGCGTGGCTGAACAGCCGGTGGTGATTGGCCCAGTAAAGCGCGACATAGGCGTAGCTCAGCACATAGGCGAGGAACACCGGCCATAGTGCCGCCAGCCGCGCCCAGCCGGCCTCGACCGGCGGGTGCAGGTCGAGCACCATGATCGTGATGATGATCGCTACGACACCGTCGGAAAACGCCTCGATGCGCCCGACCCCGAGCCGGCCTTCCGACGGTGCCTCGTCGCTCACGCGTTCACTGCCGCTCGAATGCGGCGTTGATCACCAGTACGGTTTCGTCGGACACCAGCGGCACGTATTTCGTGACGCCGAAATCCGAGCGCTTGATCGCCATGCGGCCGAGGAAGCCGATCGACGGCTTTTTGCTCATCGGGTTGGTCGCCGCGCCGAAGAAATGGGCGACGATCGTTTCCGGGTGGGTGGCGCCGTGCAGCGTCAGGTCGCCATCGATTTGGGCGGTGTCGTCGTTGATCCGCGTCACCTTGGTCGAGCGGAAGGTCGCGGTCGGATATTTGGCGGTGTCGAACCAGTCGGGGCTGTTCAGCTCCTCGACGAGCTTGGAGCTGGTCGTCTCGACGCTGTTGACCGGGATCGAGACGGTCAGCGTGGTCTTCGCAAGATCGGCGGGATCGAGCTGCATCGTGCCGCTGGCATTATGGAACCAGCCGGCGAAGGGCGAGACGCCCATGTGGCTGACGCTGAAGGCGACCTGCGTATGGTTGGGCTCGACGGCATAGGTGCCGGCCTGGACGTCGGCGGGCGAGCCGGCGCCGCGCAGCATGTCTGGATCGGTCTGCGCGAGGAGCGGGGCCGCAACGGCAAGTGCGGCGAGCGAAACGGCAAGGGCGAAACGGCGCATCGATCGTTCTCCAAACGGTGAGGCGGCACACTCCCTCGTGCCGCCTCGCACGTCAAAGGCCGTTTCGGCAATGCATCGTTTCCGGATTTCGCCCGGACGCGCCGATCAGTTCTTTTCCTTGTCGACCAGCTTGTTGGCGCCGATCCATGGCATCATCGCGCGCAGCTCGCTGCCGACCTTCTCGATCGGATGCGCCGCCGCTGCCTTGCGCGCCGCCTTCAGTTCGGGCTGGCCGGCGCGATTGTCGAGCACGAATTTCGACACGAAGCGGCCGCCCTGGATATCGGCGAGCACGCGCTTCATCTCGGCCTTGGTCTCGTCGGTGATGATCCGCGGGCCGGTGGTGATGTCGCCATATTCGGCGGTGTTGGAGATCGAATAGCGCATGTTGGCGATGCCGCCTTCATACATCAGGTCGACGATCAGCTTCACCTCGTGCAGGCACTCGAAATAGGCCATTTCGGGCGCGTAGCCGGCCTCCACCAACGTCTCGAACCCTGCTTGGATCAAGTGCGTCAGGCCCCCGCATAGCACGGCCTGCTCACCGAACAGGTCGGTCTCGCATTCCTCGCGGAAGTTGGTCTCGATAATGCCCGAGCGGCCGCCGCCGACGCCCGAGGCATAGGCGAGCGCAATGTCATGCGCGTTGCCACTGGCGTCCTGCTCGATGGCGATCAGGCAGGGCACGCCGCCGCCGCGGACATATTCGCTGCGCACGGTATGGCCGGGGCCCTTGGGCGCGATCATGATCACGTCGACGTCGGCGGGCGGCTCGATCAGGCCGAAATGGACGTTGAGGCCGTGGGCGAAGCCGATCGCCGCACCGGCGCGCAGATTGCCCTTGATGTCCGCCTCCCAGATCGCCGCCTGATGCTCGTCGGGCGCCAGGATCATCAGGATGTCGGCCCATTTGGCGGCTTCGGCATTGGTCATCACCTGGAAACCGGCGTCGCGCGCCTTCTTCGCACTGGGCGAGCCATCGCGAAGGCCGATCGCGATCTCCTTCACGCCGCTGTCGCGCAGGTTTTGGGCATGGGCATGGCCTTGGCTGCCATAACCGACGATCGCGATCTTCTTGGTCGTAATCAGGTTCAGATCGGCGTCGCGAGCGTCATAGACACGCATGATGTTCCCTTTCTTGTCCCTCCTCTCCCGTCGGGAGAGGATACGAAGACTGGCCAGCGTGCGGGCCCGGCGAAATTGGTGAGGGTGCGGGGTCGGGGAGGTCGCACCCTCA
>JBQCHA010000285.1:0-29212 GCA_051955175.1 Sphingomonas sp. | reverse complement strand
TGACGCTGACCGCGAACATGCTCTACGCCAACAATATCGAGCGCGAGCAGCGGTCGGACGTGTCCAACTGGTTCAGCCGGCCCTTCGATGTCGTCACGTTCGATGGCAACACCGACGCCGATACGACCACCTTCCTCCACGAGACGCTGACGTCTCCCAAGGACGTGGATTTCGAGCAGCAGGATCGCGCGCAGAAGAACCGACTGCAGGATTATGGCCTGAATGCGAAGTGGGACATCACCAACAACTTCTCGTTCTCGCTTGACGGCCACATCGGCAAGTCGACGGTCAAGCCCGGCCTGTCGAACGGCACCAGTTCCACGCTGCTGGGCACCGGCGCCAACGTCGTTGCCTCGCATTCGGTCGATTACAGCAGCGGCATCCCCGTCGAGCACATCGTGTTCGACGACTCCAACGTCAATTCGGCAGCGCCGGGGGGCATTCCGGGCGTGCTCGACAGCACCGACGTCAGCTCGTCGGTCGGCCGCACCTTCACCAACAGCGTCTCGCAGCGCGTCAAGGAAATCCGCGGCGACTTCGGCTGGGATGTCGGCGAGGGCAATCGGGTCGATTTCGGCGCGATCTACCGCGAGACGAAGACGCGTCAGAGCTTCTCGTCGACGCAGCAGACGCTGGGCGACTGGAGCGCATCCAAGCCCGGCGACATCGACAAATATGCGCCCGGCGTGCTGCAGGAATTCTGCCTGACCTGCCGCTTCCACAAGTTCGATCCGCAGGCGACCGGCGTCGATGCGATCGCTTTCCGCGGCGACGCGATCACCCTGCTCGACGCGCTGTCGCCGGTCTATGGCGGTTCGCTGAACCCCAATGGCGGCGTCAACAGCGACAATGAGAAGATCTGGGGTGGCTACGTCCAGTCGACCTGGAAGTTCCAGCTGGGCGGCCTCGACGCCGGCCTGGTCGCGGGTGTCCGGTACGAGCACACCACCGAAGATGCGGTGTCGGTGCAGGATGCGACGACCGCCATCATCTGGCAGTCGGACAACGACTTCATCGTCACGCACTCGTCCGCCACGCAGCAGACGCTTACCGGGCATGGCAGCTATGGCAACTTCCTGCCGTCGGCCGACTTCCAGGTGAACCTGACGCACAATCTGATCGGCCGCCTGTCGGCCAGCCGGACGATCGCGCGGCCGAACTACAACCTGTTGTTCCCGGCGACGACCGTCAACGGTGGCCCGCCGCGGCCGACCGTGCTCGGCGGCTATCCGACGGCATCGGGCGGCAACACCGCGCTGAAGCCGCTGACCTCCGACAATCTCGACGCCTCGATGGAATGGTATTTCAAGCGGGACAGCTACATTTCGCTCGGCGGCTTCTACAAGCATGTGAAGAACTTCATCGGCAACGGCACGACCACCGGGCCGCTGCTGGGGCTGCGCGATCCGACCGCGGCGACGCCGGGCACGCGCTCGGGCAACGCCAAGGCACAGCTCACCGCGCTCGGCGCCGATATCACCGACGTGAACCTGTTCACGCTGACCGCCCTGATCGATCAGAACAACGGCAACGTCGCCGCCGCCACCAACGAGTTCAAGGCGCATTACGACGCGACCGCGCGGTCGGTGAACAACGACTATGCCAACCAGATCCTGACGCAATACGATGTCACGGCCGACGCCAACGATCCGCTGTTCAACTTCGCCATCTCGCAGCCGATCAACAACAAGGCGGCCGATCTGTATGGCGCTGAGGTTGCCGCTCAATACTTCTTCGGCAACACCGGCATCGGCGTCTCGGGCAGCTTCACCTATGTCGATGGCAATGTCGGCTTCGACAATGGCGGTGCGACCGACGTCCAGCAGTTCGCGCTGACCGGCCTCAGCAACACCGCCAACGCGACGCTGATCTATGACAAGAACGGCATCTCGGCGCGTGTCGCGTACAACTGGCGCGACAAGTTCCTGGCGGCGACCGGCCGCGACGCGTATCAGAACCCGGTCTATACGGCGCCTTACTCGACGGTCGATTTCGACTTCACCTACGACATTTCACCGCAGTGGAGCATCTCCATCACCGGTCAGAACCTGACCAACGAGGCGCTGCACACTTATGGGCGCGATCCGACCAACTTGTGGTTCTATCAGGAACTGCAGCGGCGGTTCACGTTCGGCACCGCGCTCAAGTTCTGAGCTGGGGCTCGAGAGGGGGGAAGGAGCCGTTCAGCGACGGCTCCTTTTCCCGTTTTACCGGCAAGAGGGTTGAGCCGCGCGTCGCGCGCGGTCATCATTGTCGGCGGTAGCTCCGGGTGGAAGGGCGCATGACCAGCTACGCACTGCTCAACAATGTCGAGCATCACGATCTGAAAGTCCGGCTGGCTGACGACGGCGGGGCGTTCGGCGCGGCGGTCAACCAGGTGCCGGTGGTGCCCACCGAAATCGAAGAGGTGCAGCGGGACTATCCCGTCGTGCTGCGCCGCGATGCCGATGGCGGCTATCAGGCGATGGCGCTGCTCGGCCTCGATCGCGACGAGAATCTATTCGTCGAAGGCGGCAGTTGGGGCGGGCGCTACGTTCCGGCGGCACTGCAGCGCGGGCCGTTCCGGATCGGCGCGCCGCCGGAAGGTGCCGAGGGCGAAGGGCCGATGCTCTATGTCGATCTCGATCACCAGGCGGTCGGGCGCGACGGCGGCGAACCGCTGTTTCGCGAACATGGCGGCAACGCGCCTTATCTCGACCATGTCGCGCGCGTGCTGCGGCGGCTGCACGAAGGCAATCTGGTCGCGCCCTCGCTGTACCAGGCGCTGGCCGAACATGAACTGATCACGCCGGTGACGCTGCAGATCAGCCTCGACGACGTCACGCGCTACGACGTCCCCGATTGCTTCACCATCGAGGCCGCGCGCCTGTCGCAACTCGACGGTGCCGCGCTGGAGCGGCTCAACCGCGCGGGCTTCCTGCGCGTGGCGTTCATGATCTCCGCCTCGCTGGGCAACATCCCGCGGCTGATCGAGCGGAAGAACCGCCTGCGGGCGACGACGGCGAACGCGTGACCGCCGCGGCCGCCTTGCCGCGGGTCGTTGAGGTGCGGCCCGGCACGAAGGACTTTGACCCCGCCGCGCTAGTCGACGCCCGGACGCCGGTGATCTTCAAGGGGCTTGCCGCCGACTGGCCGATGGTCCGTGAAGGCCGTGCCGGGGACGACCGCGCGATGGCCTATCTCGAACGGTTCGACGGTGGCCGACCGGTGGTCGGCTATACCGCGGCGCCGGCGGTGGGTGGCCGCTATTTCTACACCGACGACGTGACGGCGATGAATTTTACCGCCGAGCGGGTCGCGATGCCGGCCTATTTCGAGCGGATCCGGAGCGCCTTCGGGGAGCAGGCGGACAAGCGGCCGTCCCTCTACATCGGCTCGACCGATCTCGACACCTATCTGCCCGGCTTCCGCGGCGAGAACGACCTGCGGCTCGATACGGCGACGCTCGGCGGCAACCCCCCGACGGTCAGCATCTGGATCGGCAATCGGACGGTCGCCGCGACGCATTACGACATGTCGAACAACATCGCCTGCTGCCTCGTCGGGCGCCGGCGCTTCACCTTGTTCCCGCCGGATCAGGTGGCCAACCTCTATCCCGGCCCGCTGGAGCCGACGCCTGGGGGGCAGGTGGTCAGCATGGTCGAGCTCCGCCAGCCCGATCTTGATCGGTACCCGCGCTTCGCCGCTGCGCTGGCGGCCGCGCAGGTTGCCGAACTGGAGCCGGGCGACGTGCTGTTCTACCCCGCCTTGTGGTGGCACAATGTCGAGGCGCTCGATGATTTCAACGTGATGGTCAATTATTGGTGGAATCCGTCACCGCGGTTCATGGACACGCCGATGAACACGATCCTGCACGGGCTGCTGAGCCTGCGCGATCGCCCGACGGCGGAGAAGGAGGGATGGCGCGCCTTGTTCGATTACTATCTGTTCGGCGACCCCGACCTGGCGGCGACGCACCTGCCGGCGCATGCCCGCGGGCCCCTGGCGCCGATCGACGCGACCTCGGCGCGGCGGCTGCGTGCGCAACTGCTCCATCGGCTGAACCGCTGAGATGAGCGCGTCGGGCAACGGGCGGCCGGTCCGCAGGGTGGTGATCGCCGGTGGCGGAACGGCGGGCTGGGTCACCGCGCTCACGCTGTCGCGGCATCTGGGCCGCACGGTCGAGATCACGCTGATCGAATCCGACGAGATCGGCACGGTCGGCGTCGGCGAGGCGACGATCCCGACGATCCGGACCTTCCACCGCTACAACGGCATCGACGAACAGGCGTTTCTGAAAGCGACCAAGGCCAGCTTCAAGCTCGCCATCGCGTTCGAGAACTGGGGCGCGGTCGGCGAACGCTACATCCATTCGTTCGGAGAGGTCGGCCGCGATACCTGGCTGTGCGGATTCCAGCACATGTGGCTGCGCGCGCGCGAGGAAGGGTTCGCCGGCGAGCTCGACGATTATTGCCTCGAGGCGCGTGCCGCCAAGGCGGGCAAGTTCGTGCTGCCGGACCGGGGCAGCATCAATTACGCCTATCACCTCGACGCCGGCCTCTACTCTGCCTTCCTGCGCGCGATGAGCGAGGCGAACGGCGTGCGTCGCGTCGAAGGGCGCATCGCTACGGTCGATCAGGACGGGGGGAGCGGCTTCATCGATGCGGTGACGCTCGCCGACGGGCAGCGCGTCGAGGGCGACCTGTTCGTCGACTGCACCGGCTTTCGCGGCCTCCTGATCGAACAACAGCTGGGCGTCGGGTTCGAGGATTGGGGGCACTGGCTCGCCACCGATCGCGCCATGGCGATGCAGACGGAGGCGACCGGCCCCGCGCCGCCCTACACCTTCTCGAGCGCGCATGAGGCAGGCTGGCGCTGGCGGATCCCGCTGCAGCACCGCGTCGGCAATGGCCTGGTCTATTGCAGCGAATTCATGTCCGACGACGCGGCGCGCGAGCGGCTGCTTGGTGCAGTGACCGGCACGCCTGTCACCGAACCGCGGGTGATCCGCTATCGCACCGGGCGGCGCCTACGGGTTTGGGAGAAGAATTGCGTCGCACTGGGCCTGTCGAGCGGCTTCGTCGAGCCGCTGGAATCGACCAGCATCCACCTGATCATGATCGGCGCCATGCGCCTGCTGCAGAATTTCCCGTTTAACGGCATCAATCCGGCGCTGGTCAGCCATTACAACGACCTTGCCGAGGCCGAGCTGGAGCATGTCCGCGATTTTGTCATCCTGCATTACCACCTGACACGGCGCGACGATTCGCCGTTCTGGCGGCGCTGCCGCGACATGGCGATCCCCGACAGCCTGGCCGAGCGCATCGCGTTGTTCCGCGACGATGCCCAGGCGTACCAGGCCGGTGACGACCTGTTCCGGGTCGATTCCTGGCTGCAGGTGATGCTGGGCCAGGGACTGATGCCGCGCGGTTACCACCCCGTGGCGCGGCTGATCACGTCCGACGACCTGCGCGGCGCGCTCGCAAGCCTGAGCGGCGGCATTGCCCAGATCGTGGATCGCATGCCGGTGCACCAGGCTTTCCTGGACCGCTACGCGGCGTGACCACATGCGCGGCGCCAAAGCGCTGCTGGTGCGTTGGTACGAAGAAGGAGGAGGGAGCGACCATGAAACCGATCATCATCTCCGCCGGCATGGCTGCGGTGGCGCTGCTTGCCGGATGCCAAAAGACGCCACCAGCGTCGAACCAGGCCGCCGCCGCCAATCAGACGGCGACGAGCAACACGATGAGCGCCGCCGATTACGAGGCGAAGATCGCTGCGCTGCCGGAGCCGTCGCGCAACGGCGTGTTCCTGCGCGCACTGCAGGACGCCGGCTATAACTGCCAGAAGGTCGTGTCGTCCGAACAGCGCGCGCCGATGAAGGGGCATCCGGCGTGGACGGTGCGGTGCCAGCGCGGCATCCCGTTCGTCGCGGTGATCGACGACGGCGGTTATATCCAGGCAGTACCGGCGGCAGCGATGGACCAGCCACAGGGCTGATCCGGCGTTCTGCGGCCGTAGCGCCTGAAAGGAAATTGGTAACGCTGCCGGTGGTAGCGAGTCCCCTTGGGGACGAGGGGAAGTAACGACTCATGGCCGGGGGGCAAATCGGGGCCAGGGGCCGCGCGGCGGAATGGCTGCAGCAGGTGTTCGACTGGTTCAGCGGCTTGCCCGCGGAGGAAGCGGGGCGGTTTCGCGCCGATATCTTCGCGACCGTCATGCTGCGCCCCAGCGCCCTGCTGATCTCCAGCCTCGGTATCCTGCTGATGAGCGGCACCGTCGCGTTCGTGCTGCGCCGGCCATGGGCGATCGCCTGGTTCGTCTTCGACATCGTGATGCTCGCGGCGCGCGTGGCGGCGGCGGCCCGGCATCAGCGCCGCGGCGGGCGCATGCCCGTGGGCGTCGCGCGGGTGACCGTCACCCTGACGCTGCTGGTGCTGGTCATCTTCGGGCTGGGATGCGCCACCGCCTTCATGAGCGCCGTACGCCCCCTGCCGATGATCGCCACCACCTCGATCATGGCACTGTTCGCCGGCCTGGCCACGCGCTGGGCGGCATTGCCGCGGCTGGCGATCCCGACCATCGCAGGCCTGGCCGTGCCGTTCCTGCTGGCGATCATCGTTGCCGACCATGGTCATTTCGCGATCGGTGCGCCGCAATTTGCCGTGGTCGTGGCGGGTACCGCCGCGCTGACATTGCAGAACCACCGCGTGCTGGTCGCCATGTTCCGCGCCCGGCAGGAGGCGCAGGGGCTCGCCATGACCGACGTGCTGACCGGCCTGCCCAATCGCGCCGCGCTGCTCGACCGGCTGGAGCGCACCGGCGACAGCGCCGGGCGATCCCCGGGCTTGGCGATGCTGTTCGTCGACATGGACCGCTTCAAGTCGATCAACGATCGGTTCGGCCACACCGCCGGCGACCGCGTGCTTATCGAGGCGGCACGGCGGCTGGCGGTGGCAGCGGCGCCGCATTTCGTCTGCCGGTTGGGCGGCGACGAGTTCGTGGTGATCATCGAGGGGCGTGATGTCGCCGCCGCAAACCTCACCGCGCGCCGGATCGCCGAGGCGCTGGCCGAGCCGTTCGTCGGCGTCGCGGCGGAGCCGATCCTGGCCGGCGCCAGCGTCGGCATCGCGTTCGGGTCGGCTGCGGCGGAGGATGCCGCATTGCTGCTCGCCGATGCCGATCGCGCGCTTTATCTGGCGAAAGGCGCCGGCGGCGGGCGCGAGGCGATGGCGCTGAGGGCGGCGGTCGCGACCGCCGCCTGAAGGGCGCTTAGCGGCGCGGTCGCGCGACCAGCCCGCGCAGGTGCCCGGCCAGCGCAGTGGCGTTGGCATCCCAGGTGAAGCGCTCCGCGAAGCGCCGTACGGCATCGGGCTGCGCTGGGAGGGCCAGAAGGCTGCGTAACGCCTCGGCGAAGGCGTCAGGTGTCCGCTCGGCGAGGCGGCCGGCGGCAGGCGCGGTCACCACTTCCTCGGCGCCGCCGACCGGGGTGATCACCACCGGCGTGCCGCAGGCCAGTGCCTCGACCCAGGCGTTGGCGAGGCCCTCCGAGGCGGAGGCGAGCGCCATGACATCGGCCGCCGCCAGCAGCGGCGGCAGGGCGTCATGCGCGACGCTGCCGAGCAGCGGCACGCGATCGCCGAGGCCCAGCCGGTCGATCTGCGCCTGCAACCTGGCGCCCAGCGGGCCATCGCCGGCGATCAGCAGCGTGGCGCCGGGTACGTCCTGCAGCGCGGCGATGACCACGTCATGCCCCTTGCGCTCGATCAGCGCGCCGACCGAGACGATCAGCGGACCGGCAACGCCCAGCGCCTGCTTCGCCGCGGCGCGATCCTGCGGGGTGAAGCGGTCGAGATCGACCCCGGTATGGTGGACGCGGATGGTCTCCGGCGCGAGTCCGAGCGCCACCATGTCGCGCTTCATCGCTGCCGAGACGGCGAGCAGCCCGTCGGCGCAGCGCCCGGCGCGGCGCACTTGGCCGCCGGTAGGGCCGCGACCCCAATGGTGTATGTCGGCGCCGCGCGCCTTGATCGACACCGGCACGCCGTAGCGTCGCCCGAGTGCGACCGCCACCGGCCCGTCCGGGAAGAAGAATTCTGCATCGATGATGTCGAAGGGGAAGCCCGCGCGCAGGCGGTCGACCACTGGGGTCAGCGCGGCGAGCAGCGCCGGGACGTGAAAGCGGCCGCCGGTGCCCGGCAGCGTGGTGAAGCGCGGCCGCCGGACGTCCAGGCCGCGCCATTGCTCCCGCGTCGGGATGTCGCTGGTCCCGCGCAGCCGCGCCAGCCGCCCCAGCGCGCCGAACGGTACGCCAAGGGGCGCCACCACGGTCACGGCTACCTCCCGCTGCTCGGCAAGGCCGCGCGTCTGCCGCTCCACGAAGCGGCCGAAATTGGGCCGCGTCACATCGGGGAACAAGGTCGAGAGGGTCAGCACGCGCAGCATCGCGGCCGCTGTAGCGCAGCGGGGTTAAGGCAGACTTAGCCGTTCCCGGCGCGGATCGCGGCGCCGGCGACAAACGGCGCGCCGGCGACCAGCACCAGGCTGACGGCGCCGAGCAGCTTGAGCGCGCCGGGCCCGTCCGCCAGCGAGCCCGCCCCGAAGATGAGCAGCGGCACGGCGAGCGGCAGCATCACCAATCCGGCGAGCGCACTGCCGCCGCGCAGCCCAGCGACCAGCGCCCCCGTTGCAACCGCCAGAGCGGCGAGGCCGGGGGTCCCGATCGCCAACCCGATTTCCACCCGCGCTAGCGTCGCCCCGGGCAGGTCGAGCAGGCCGGCGGCGATCACCGCCGCGGCCATCAGCGGCGGAGCGAACGCGAGCCAGTGCGCCAGCGTCTTCGCCGCGGCGATGCCCGCCATGCTGGCCCCGCGCGTGGCGAATTGGTCGAGCACGCCGGCGTCGAGATCGGGCGCGACCAGCCGCTCGACCGGCATCAATGCGGCGAGGAGCGCGGCGGCCCAGATCACGCCGCCGCCGATCTGCGCCAGCAGGTTGGCGTTCGGCCCGATCGCGAAGGGGAACAGCGTCGCCGCGAGCAGGAAAAAGGCGATCGGCAGCACCGCGCCGCCGCCGCTCCACGCACGCCGCAGGTCGCGCGTGACGATCAGTGCGACAGCGCTCATGTCACTCCGCCCAGCACAATCGCCTGCGCACCCGGCAGCGCGACCGGCAGGTGGGTGGCGACCAGCGCGATGCCGCCCTGGACGCGATGGGTAGCGATCAGCCCCTCCAGCATCGAAACGGCAGCACTGTCGAGGCCATTGGCCGGCTCGTCGAGCAGCCAGATCGCGGCATTTCCGGCCACCACTCGGGCGAGTGCAGCGCGGCGGCGCTGGCCGGTCGACAGCAGCCGGACCGGCACGTCGGCAAGATCGGCCAACCCTACGGCCTCGAGCGCCGCCAGCGTGGCGTCGCGCCGTCCGTCGATCGCCGCCCAGAAGCCGACCGCGCGTGCCAGCGGCAGCTCCGCGTCGAGCGCGCTGGCTTCGGCGAGCAGCGCCCTCTCGCCGATCGCCCGCACGTCGCCGGCGGCCGGGGCGAGCAGCCCGGCGGCGACGCGCACCAGGCTCGACTTACCGACGCCGTTGGGCCCGGAGACCAGCGCCGCGTCGCTGGGACCCAGCGCGAGGCTGAGCCCGGCGAATAGCGTGCGCCCGCCGCGCACCACGGTCACCGCATCGAAGGCGAGGGCAGGGGCGGCGGTCATGCCTCCCGTTCGAGCCGGTGCATGTCGTCGTCGGACAGGCCGAAATGATGTCCGACCTCATGGACCAGGATGTGTGTGACCAGCGCGTCGAGATCGACGCCGGTTTCCCGCCATTCCTGCACGATGGCACCGCGATAGAGCGTGATCGTGTCGGGCAGGGCGCCGCTGTCCATCGACGATTTCTCGCCGATCGGCCGGCCGTGGTAGAGGCCGCTCAGTTCGAGCGGGTCGTCGATGCCCAGCGCCGCCAGCGTCTCCGGGTCGGCAGCTTCCTCCACGCTCAGCACGACATCGTCGAGGTGCGCGCGGAACACCGCCGGCAGGGCATCGAGCGCCGCACGCGCCATCTGCTCGATCTCGCCCGCACTCGGCGCTTGCCCCGTCATCAGGGCGTGATAGTCCTCGCGATCGAGGCACGGCAAGGAGGATCGTCATGGTCGAACAATTGAGCGAAGCCGAGCGCGCCGACGCGCTGGATGGCCTGCCCGACTGGGATTATGACGAGGCGCGCGACGCGATCACCCGTCGGTTCGGGTTCGCGGACTTCAACGAGGCGTTCGGGTTCATGACGCGTGTGGCGCTGCTGGCGGAGAAAGCCGACCATCATCCCGAATGGTCGAACGTGTGGAATCGGGTGGAGATCACGCTGACCACGCATGACGCGGGCGGCCTGTCGTCGCGCGACGTCGAGATGGCGACAGCGATCGAGGCGCTGCTGGACTGAGGGGCCGACCTTCTGGGCCAACTCGACCGCCGTGACGGAAGGGCATCACCAAGAATGCGCCGCTGGCACATGCCGCGGGTCCCGATCCCGTGATCAGCCAGTCCCGCTCGATGCCCGATCTCATCGCGGCGATTTAGAATCTCCGGACGGGCCGCGCCGATCGCGGCGCTGGCGTCTCGATCACGCGGTGAGCGCGGAAGCGACCGGAGGCGCCGCCTATCCCCGTCGGGCGTTGTTGCGCATGGTCTTGCGCAGCCGACCCGGCATCCAGCGGGCGGCGAAACGCAGGCGTCGGGCGGTCTTGCCGACATAGGTGTGCAACTCGTCGCCATGCACCGCCCGCCACGCCGCCTCAGCGACCGTTTCCACCGGCGTCAGTTCCAGCCCGGCGGCGCTCACCGTCTCGCGGATCGTGCGGTTGGACCCGGCGACGCCGCCCTCGAGCAGCGGGGTTTCGATGAAGCTCGGCACGATGTCGCGCACCTTGATGCCGTCCTTCGCCCATTCGGCATCTAGCGCTTCGGTGAGCGCGCGCACCGCGAACTTGGTCGCCGAATAGGTGGCGAGCCCCGCCGACCCATAGATCGCCGCGGCCGAGGCGGTGTTGAGCAGGCAAGATCCCGGCGTCCTTGCCAGATAGGCATGGCCGATCCGGGCGCCGTTCAGCACGCCCGTGAAGTTGATCGCGACGACGCGGTCGAGATCGGCGAAATCGGTTTCCGCGAGCGGCCCGCCGACGCCGACGCCGGCATTGTTGAATAGCACGTCGAGCCGCCCCGTGTCGCTCGTGAACGCGTCGAGCGCCGCGCGCCAAGCGTCGCGGTCGCGCACGTCCATTGTGTAGGATAGCGCCCCTGGCACGCCGGCCGCCGCCTCGCCCAGTTTGGGCGCGTCGACGTCGGCCAGACCGACGCGCCAGCCGCGCGCCGCGAACAGCGTGCCGACCGCGAGCCCGATGCCCGATGCGCCGCCGGTGATGAAGATCGCCTTCCGTTCGTCCGCCATCCAGTCTCTCCCACCAGTGTTTGCTTTTGCGCACCAGTTTCCCCACAATCTCGCCGGATGCCAGCGCAATCCTCCGCCAGCGGACCGACGCTCAACTTCGAGGGCGTGACCAAGCGCTATGAGGGCGGCACGGTCGCGGTGGATCATGTCAGCGCGGCCATCGCGGCGGGCAGCTTCGTCGCGCTGGTCGGCAGCTCGGGATCGGGCAAGTCGACGCTGCTCAAGACGGTCAATCGGCTGGTCGAGCCAAGCGAGGGGCGCGTGCTGATCGACGGCGAGCCGGTGGACACGATCGAGCCGCATCGGCTGCGGCGGCGGATCGGCTATGTCTTCCAGAACATCGGCCTGTTCCCGCATTTGACGGTGGGCGAGAATATCGCGATCGCGCTGCGGCTCGACGGGCAGCGGGACAATGAAGCGCGGGTGGCGGAACTGCTCGACCTCGTCGAACTACCCGGCGCGTTTGCCGCGCGGATGCCCGACGCGCTGTCGGGCGGGCAGCAGCAGCGCGTCGGCGTGGCTCGGGCGCTCGCGGCGCGGCCCGGGCTGATGCTGATGGACGAGCCGTTCGGTGCGCTCGACCCGGTGACGCGGGATCAGCTGGGCGACTCGTTCCGCCGACTGCACGAGCGGCTGGGTCTCACCACGATCATGGTCACGCACGACATGGCCGAGGCGCTGCTGCTCGCCGACCGCGTGCTGGTGATGAAGACCGGGCGGATCGTCGCCGACGCCACGCCGCATGCCCTGCTGGCGGGCGAGGGCGGCGCCGAGGCCGACGCGCTGGTCGCGGTGCCGCGCGCGCAGGCCCAGCGGCTGCGCGCGCTGGAGGGGCGGTGATGGTACGCCAATGTCGTACCTTCGGGATGAGGGCGGCCGCGCGTTGGCGAGGAGGGACTCCATGACCGGCCCGTTCTGGTCCGCCATGGCGCGGGTGCCGGAGCTGCTTGCCAGCCATGTGCTGCTCGCGGCGTCGGCGCTGTTGCTCGGGTTGGCGATCAGCCTGCCGCTGGCGGTGTGGTCGGCGCGCAACGCCACCGTGGCGCGCATCGCGCTCGGCTTTGCGAGCCTGGTGCAGACCATTCCGTCGCTGGCGCTGCTGGCATTGTTCTACCCCTTGCTGCTGTGGCTGTCGGCGCTGGTCGGCGGCGGCATTCCGGCGCTGGGGTTCCTGCCGTCGCTGCTGGCGCTGACGCTTTACGCGTTGCTGCCGATCCTTCGGAACGCGGTGACCGGCCTCCTCGGCCTCGATCCGGCGATCATCGAGGCGGCCGACGGCGTCGGCATGACCGCGCGGCAGAAGCTGTGGCGGGTCGAGGCGCCGCTGGTCGCGCCGATCCTGATGGCCGGCATCCGCACCGCAGCAGTGTGGACGATCGGCGCGGCGACGCTGGCGACGACGGTGGGGCAGGCCTGCCTGGGCGACCTCATCTTCGCCGGACTGCAGACGCAGAACTGGGCGCTGGTGCTGGCCGGTTGCGTATCGGCGGCGCTGCTGGCGCTGGTCGTCGACCTGCTGCTCGGGCTGGTCGAGCGCGGTATCAAGGCACGGCGGCGGTGGCAGGTGTGGACCGGGGCGGGGCTGCTGATCGCGGGCATCGTCTTGGCGCTGGCGCCTTTGTGGGCGAGCGGCGGCAGCGACGGGCGGCGCACCGTGACGATCGGCGCCAAGAACTTCTCCGAACAATATATCCTCGCCCGGTTGATCGGCCATCGGCTGCAGGCGGCGGGCTATCGCGTGCGCTATCGCGAAGGGCTGGGCTCGGCGGTGATCTATCGCGCGCTGGCGAGCGGCGATATCGACGTTTACGTCGACTATTCGGGCACGATCTGGACCAACCAGATGGAGCGCCACACCACGCCGCCGCGCGCCGCCATCGTGGACGGGGTGGCAACATGGGCGCAGCGGACCAGCGGCGTGCGGGTGCTCGGCGCGTTGGGGTTCGAGAATGCCTATGCCTTCGCGATGCGTGGCGACGAGGCGAAACGGCTCGGCATCGTCACCTTGGCCGATCTCGCGCGGCAGGCGCCGCGGCTGACGCTCGGCTCCGACCTCGAATTTCTCGATCGGCCGGAATGGCGGGCGGTGCGCGACGCCTATCGCCTGCGCTTCGCCGCGACGGAGCGGTTCACGCCGAGCTTCATGTACCGCGCGCTGGCAAGCGGGCGCGTCGATGCGATCTCGGCCTTTTCGTCGGACGGACGCATCGCGGCACAGCATCTGCGCGTGCTGAAGGACCCGAAGGGGGCGATCCCCGGCTATGACGCGATCCTGATGCTGGCGCCGCGCGATGCCGATGATCGGCGCATGGCGGTGGCGCTGCAGCCGCTGATTGGCGCCATTCCGGTGACGGCGATGCGCGAGGCGAACTATCGGGTCGATCGGGACACGAACAAGGAGTCGTCGGATCAGGCGGCGCGGTGGCTGGAGCAGAAGCTGGGATTGTAAGCGCTTCTGGGCGGCTCACTCTCACCTTTGCGGCGCCGTCGCGCCTTTACCTCTCGTGACGCAGGCCTTTGCAGAAGCGCAGCGCGCCCCTTTGGTCGTGGGCTTTGCGCACGCCTTCCGTTGGGAGGGCAGGGCGAGCGGCTCGTCCGCCCGCTCAACGCCCTTCGGTCAGCGCCCCGACGAACTTCTTGCGCCACCATACGACGTCGTTGTCGCGCACGCTTTCGAACATCGGACGCCAGCGGCGGATGCGCTCTTCCTTGGGCATCGACAGGGCCTTGTCGATCGCATCTGAAATGTCGTCGGCGCTGTAGGGGTTGATCAGCAACGCCTTGTCGAGCTGCTCGGCCGAGCCGGCGAAGCGCGACAGGATCAGCACGCCGGGATCGGTCGGGTCCTGCGCGGCGACGAACTCCTTGGCGACCAGATTCATCCCGTCGCGCAAGGACGTGACCAGCCCGATCCGCGCCGCGCGATAGACGCCGGCCAGCGTTTCGCGCGGATAGCCGCGGTTGACGTAGCGTATCGGCGTCCAGTCGATATCGGCATAGGCGCCGTTGATCCGGCCCGACAGCGTGTCGAGATAGCTGCGGATGTCCTGGTAGCTCTTGACGTCGGTGCGCGACGGCGGCGCGATCTGCATCAGATAGACCAGCGCGCGGCGATCGGGATGGTCCTGCAGGAAGCGTTCGTAGCCCAGGAAGCGCTCGGCCAGCCCCTTGGAATAATCGAGCCGGTCGACGCCGATGATCATCGAGCGGCCGACGCCGCTTTCCAGCACGCGCATCCGCACGTCGCGGGCATGGCGGCTGTTGGCGCTGGCGATGAACTGTTCGGAATCGATACCGATCGGGCAGGCGATCGCGCGAATCGTGCGGCCGCCGACGGTGATGTGCCCATCCTCGCCCAGCGAGCCGCCCATCTCATGCGTGACATAGTGGCGGAACGATTCGAGCCATTCCTCCGACTGGAAGCCGACCACGTCATAGGCGAACAGCGCCTCTACCAGCCGCTCGTGGTCGGGCAGCGCGACCAGCAGCCGGGTCGGCGGCCAGGGAATGTGCAGGAAGAAGCCGATGCGGTTCTTCATGCCGTGCTGGCGCAGGATCCAGCCCAGCGGGATCATGTGGTAATCATGCACCCACACGACGTCGTCGGGCATGATGTGCGGCGCGATGATGTCGCCGAACGTGCGGTTCACCCGCTCATAGCCGCCCTGATACTCGCGCTGGAACTCGGTGAGGTCGAGCCGGTAGTGGAACAGCGGCCACAGCGTCGAATTGGCGTAGCCGTTGTAATATTCCTCGACGTCCTGTTCCGAGAGATCGATCGTGCCTGACGTAACGCCGCCATAAGTCTCGAACTTGAGCTTGTGGTCGTTGCCCTTGTCGCCGGACCAGCCGAACCAGATGCCCTCGCTTTCGCGCAGCGCGGCGGTCAACGCCACGGCGAGGCCGCCTTGGGCTGCAGGTTGGTCGGGCTTGGGTGCCGAGACCCGGTTTGAAATGACGATGAGGCGGCTCAGCGGATGGCACTCCAGGGCTTGGACAACAGTACGGCGCAGTTAATCATACCGACAAGCGAATAGGTCTGCGGATAGTTTCCCCACAATTCGCCGGTCGCCGGATCGATGTCCTCGCTGAGCAGACCGGCCGGCGTGCGCCGGTCCAGCATTTCCTCGAACAGCGCCCGGGCATCGGCATCGCGGCCGGTGACGTGCAGCGCCTCGATCAGCCAGAAGGTGCAGACGTTGAACGCGGTGTGCGGCAGGCCGAAATCATCCTCCGTGGCGTAGCGCAGCATGTGGCTGCCGCGCCGCAGCCCTTCCTCGACCGCGGCGAGCGTGCCGCGGAATCGCGGATCGTCGGGGGCGAGGAACCTGAGGTCGAGCAGCTGGATCAGGCTGGCGTCGAGATCGTCACCGGCAAACGTGGCCGACAGGCGGTTGGTGTCCGGCCGCCAGGCGGCGCTTTCGATCCGCTCGCGCATCGTCGCCGCGCGGTTGTGCCAGAAATCGGCCCGTTCGGTGAGGCCCAGCCGGGTCGCGGCATTCGCCAGCCGGTCGCACGCCGCCCAGCACATCGCGGCGGAATAGGTGTGGACGTGGCTTCTGGTCCGGAGCTCCCACAGGCCGGCGTCGGGCTGGTCATAGACCTGGAAGGCGCGTTCCCCGATCGGCTCCAGCGCCTCAAAATCCTCGACCCCCGCGATGCGGAACAGGCGGTGGTCGAAGAAGGCCTGGGCGTTGGACAGCACGATCTGACCATAGGCATCGTGCTGGACCTGCTCATAGGCCTGGTTGCCGACGCGCACCGGCCCCATGCCGCGATAGCCGGGCAGCGCATCGGCCTGATGTTCGATCAGCGTGTTCTCGCCGCCGACGCCGTAGAGCGGGTGGATATGCCCGCCGGCCGCATTGTCGACGATGTTGCGGAGATATTCGAGATAGCCCTCCAGCACGTCGAGCGCGCCGAGCCGGTTGAGCGCCTGTACGGTGTAATAGGCGTCGCGAATCCAGCAGTAACGGTAATCCCAGTTCCGCCCTGAACCGGCGTGCTCGGGGATCGAGGTGGTCAGCGCGGCGACGATCGCGCCGGTTTCTTCATGCTGGCACAGCTTTAGCGTGATCGCCGAGCGGATCACCGCCTCCTGCCATTCCATCGGCGTGGCGAGACCGCGCACCCAGTGACGCCATTCCTCGACGGTGCGTTCCAGCATCGTCTCCAGCGATTCGGCGATATCGGCGGCGAAGCTCTCGTCGGGGCCGAGGAAGAAGTGCAGCGGGCGTTCGACGCGGAACAGTCGCTCGTCCTCCAGCCAGCCGATCGGTGCCGTGGTCGACAGGCGCAGCACGCTCTGGTCGAGCAGGTAGCGGATGTGGTTGGTTCCGCGCGTCTGTTCGGCGCGCGCCACGCCCCAATTGTGCGCCGGGCGCAGCCGCATGCGCACCCGCGGGCTGCCGGCGATCGGCCGCAAGATGCGGACGAAGGCGACGGGGCGATACATCCGGCCGTTGCGCTTGAAGCGTGGGCAGAAGTCGATCACCTCGATCGCATTGCCGTGCTGGTCGGTCTGGCGGGTCACCAGGACCGGCGTGTTGCGGATATAGGATTGCGTGAGCTCGACGCAGCCGTCGAGGTCGATCTCCCAAAAGCCATAGGCGCCTTCGCCGGCAGGGGGCTTGTCGTCCAGCAGCGAACAGAAGGCGGGATCGCCGTCGACGCGCGGCGTGCAGCCCCAAACGAAGCGGCCCGACCGGTCGACCAGCGCGGAAACCTGGCAATTGCCGATCGGCCAGAGGTCCAGCGTTGCCGTCATGCGATCGCTCCTGCCAACCAGTCATGTACCGCCGTGACGTCGGCCAGCCGGTAACGGGCCGCGGTCGCGCGCATCTCGCCGACCAGAATGCCGGCGCCGCCGTGCTCGACGCAGGCGAGGAAGCCGGGTTCGTCGGTGACGTCGTCGCCCAGGAACACCGGCGAATGGCCGGCGAACGGCGCGCGCTCCATCAGCGCGCCGATCGCCGATCCCTTGTCCTGCCCCGGCAGGCGTAGTTCGACCATCATCTTGCCGTGCTGGACGTGGAGGTCGTTGGCGGCGGCAAATGCTTCGGCCAGCGCATGCGCCTCGTCCTCGACCGCGGGATCGAGGCGATAGTGCAGGCCGACGCCGAGGCTCTTGGCCTCGATCACCACCCCCTGGCGCTTGTTGAAGCGCTCGGCGAACAGCTGCGCGGCCCGGTCGAGGCTGGCGGGTCGCTCGGGACGAACGATCGCTCCACCGGCCAGCCGCGTCTCGGCTCCGTGACTGCCGACCACCCCGATCGCGGTGCCGGCTGCGCCGAGGAAGGCATCGAGCTGCGCGATCGACCGACCGCTGACCAGCGCGATGCGGCCCTCGAACCGGCCGGCCAGGCGATCGAGCAGGCCGCCCAGCGCGTCGCCCACGACCACGGCCTCGGGCCGTTCGGCGAGCTCGACCAGCGTGCCGTCGAAATCGAGGAACAGGGCGGCATCGGTGAGCAGATCGCCGGGTGGCGGCGGCAGGTGCGCGGGAGAATCAGTCATCGCGCGCCTTAGTGGCAGACCCCATCGTGCGCTTGAACCCCTCATCGCCCCACATCGCGCTGCCAAACCGATGCCGATCGTTACGGTTCCAGCGCGCTTGCCGGTCAGGCACCGCGCTCGTAGAGGCGGGGGGCATGATCGACGACGACAAGCGACTCGCTGCCGAGGCGGCTGTGGCGGAGGTGGAGCCCGGCATGCTGGTTGGGCTGGGCACCGGATCGACCGCGGCGCATGCCATTGCCGCGCTTGGCGCCAAGGTGCGCGCCGGCCTGGAGATCGATGCGGTGGCAACCTCCGTCGCCAGCGCGCAGCTGGCGGTGCGGCACGGCATCGAATTGCTCGATTTCGAGGATGTCGCGGCGGTCGATCTGGTGATCGACGGCGCCGACGAGCTCGATCCCCGCTTGCGGGCGATCAAGGGCGCCGGGGGGGCACTGCTGCGCGAGAAGATCGTCGCCGCCTCGGCACGGCGGATGGTGGTCATCGCCGACGGGTCGAAGCGCGTCGATCGGCTTGGCAAGGTGGCGCTGCCGGTCGAGGTGCTGCCGTTCGCGCGCAGCTTCGTGATGGCCGAGTTGCGCCGGCTGGGCGCCGAACCGGCGTTGCGCCGCGCAGGGGGCGATCCCTATCTGACCGATCAGGACAACATCGTGGTCGACTGCACCTTCGCCGGGATCGACGCGCCGGAGAACCTGGCGGCGGCACTCTCGGCGATCCCGGGCGTTCTCGGCCACGGCTTGTTCCTGAACGAGGTGGACGCCGCTTATGTGGCGAGCGACGGCCGTGTCGAGCGGCTGACGCGCGACTGACGAAACAAAGGCCGGCGCCGCCGCGTTCGGCCAATTAGCTGGGGAAGACTGCATGACCGACACCGCGACCACCGACACGTCGCCGAACGATCAGTTCCGCGAGGACGGCAGCCCGGAGCGGCTGGCGATCGATACGATCCGCACGCTGGCGATGGACGCGGTGCAGAAGGCCAATTCGGGCCATCCCGGCACGCCGATGGCGCTGGCGCCGGTCGGCTATACGCTCTGGTCCAAATTCCTGCGCACCGATCCGGAGGTGCCGGATTGGCCCAACCGCGACCGCTTCGTGCTGTCGGTCGGTCATGCCTCGATGCTGCTCTACGCGCTGCTGCATCTCGCGCAGGTCAAGGAGATCGATCGCGAGGGCAAGCCGACCGGGAACATGGCGGTCAGCCTGGAGGACATCGAAAACTTCCGGCAGCTGAGCTCCAAGACCCCCGGCCATCCCGAATATCGCCACACCACCGGTGTGGAGACGACCACCGGTCCCCTCGGCCAGGGCTGCGGCAATTCGGTGGGCATGGCGATCGCCGAGCGCTGGCTCGCCGCGCGCTACAATCGCGACGGCTTCCCGATCTTCGATCACGACGTCTATTCGCTGTGCGGCGATGGTGACCTGATGGAAGGCGTGTCGGCCGAGGCGGCGAGCCTGGCCGGGCACCTGAAGCTGTCGAACCTGTGCTGGATTTACGACAGCAACCATATCTCGATCGAGGGCGGTACCGACCTGGCGTTCGACGAGGATGTCGGCGAGCGCTTCCAGGGCTATGGCTGGAACGTCATCCATGTCGACGACGCCAATGATTGCGGCGCGCTCGCCCATGCGATCCAGTCGTTCCGCGACATCGACGACAAGCCGACGCTGATCATCGTTCATTCGGTGATCGGCTGGGGTAGCCCGCGCGCCGGCACCGCCAAGGCGCATGGCGAGGCGCTGGGCGAGGACAACGTCCGCGCGACCAAGGAAGCCTATGGCTGGGACCCGGACAAGCAGTTCTTCGTCCCCGATGGCGTCGCGGAAGCGTTCAACAAGGCGATCACCGATCGCGGCCGGCCGCTGCGCGAGGAATGGGAAAGCCTGTTCGCGCGCTACAAGTCCGCACATCCCGACCTTGCTGCGCAGGTCGAGCATATGCTCCACGGCACGCTGCCGGAGGGTTGGGATGCCGACATCCCGACCTTCGATACCGACGCCAAGGGGCTCGCCTCGCGCGATGCCGGCGGCAAGGTGCTGAACGCAATCGTGCCCAGGGTGCCGTGGCTGGTCGGCGGATCGGCGGACCTGTCGCCCTCTACCAAGACCGACATCAAGGGCGCGGATTCATTCGAGCCGGGCAATTACGGCGGCACCAATTTCCACTTCGGCGTGCGCGAGCACGGCATGGGCGCGATCGTCAACGGCATGACGCTGTCGCACCTGCGCGGCTATGGCTCCACCTTCTTCGTGTTCCTCGACTACATGCGCCCGCCGGTGCGGCTGTCGGCGCTGATGGAGCTGGGGGCGGTGTGGGTGTTCACCCACGATTCGATCGGCGTCGGCGAGGACGGGCCGACGCACCAACCGATCGAGCAGCTCGCGATGCTGCGCGCGACGCCGGGCATCGACACGATCCGCCCCGGCGATGCCAACGAAGTCGCCGAGGCATGGCGCGTCACGGTGCGCGACGGCAGGCATCCGACCGCGCTGGTGCTGTCGCGCCAGGCGATGCCGACGCTCGATCGCAGCAAGTATGCCGCCGCGTCGGGGCTGGAAAAGGGCGCCTATATCCTGGCCGACAGCGAGGACCCGCAGGTGATCCTGATCGGCACCGGCTCGGAGCTCGCGCTGGTCGTCGCGGCGCATGAGAAGCTGAAGGAACAGGGCGTGCGCAGCCGCGTCGTGTCGATGCCGAGCTGGTATCGGTTCGAGCTGCAATCGGACGACTACAAGCAGAGCGTATTTCCCGATGGCGTTACCGCCCGGCTGGCAGTCGAGATGGGCGGCGAGATCGGCTGGGATCGCTATGTCGGCCGGCACGGTCGCACGATCACCATGTCGACCTTCGGCGCCTCGGCCCCGCTCGCCAAGCTGGCGGATAAATACGGCTACACGATCGAGAATGTCGTGAAGCTGGCGAAGGAAATGCTGGACTGAACGTCGCCTCACCCCTCCCGCCCGGCTCGCCGGGTGGGTGAGGGTGATCCGAAGGATTGATGGAGAAGACATGATGAGCAAGCTCAGCGATCTCGGCGGCCTTGGCCAGGCGGCGTGGCTCGACTTCGTGGACCGCAAGTTCCTCGAGGAAGGCGGCCTGAAGAAACTGGTCGAGGAGGACGGCCTTACCGGCGTCACCTCCAACCCCTCGATCTTCGAGAAGGCGATGGGCCACGGCACCGCTTATGACGACAGCCTGGCCGACTATGACCGGACGCATCCCGATGCGCCGACGATCGACCGCTACGAGGCGCTGGCGGTGCAGGACATCAAGGCGGCGGCCGATACGCTGCGCCCGGTCTACGACCGGCTGACCGGCAAGGACGGTTACGTCAGCCTGGAGGTCTCGCCCTATCTCGCCGACGATACCGACGCGACGATCGCCGAGGCGGCCAAGCTGTGGAAGATGGTCGACAAGCCCAACCTGATGATCAAGATCCCCGGCACCGACGCCGGGGCGCCGGCGATTGCCGCGACGCTCGCGGCGGGGATCAACGTCAACGTGACGCTGTTGTTCTCGATCGACGCTTATAAGAAGGTCGCCGAGGCCTATGTCCAGGGGCTGGAACAGCGTGTCGCGCGCGGTGAGCCGATCGACCGGATCGCCAGCGTCGCGAGCTTCTTCGTCAGCCGGATCGATACGCAGATCGACAAGAAGATCGACGAGCTCGGCACCGACGAGGCCAAGGCGATCCGCGGCAAGGTGGCGATCGCCAACGCCAAGATGGCCTATCAATGGTATCTCGACTTCCTGAAGTCGGAGCGCTGGCAGAAGCTCGCCGCCAAGGGCGCGATGCCGCAGCGGCTGCTGTGGGCGTCGACCGGCACCAAGGACCCGGCCTATCCCGATACGCTGTATGTCGACACGCTGATCGGCCCCGACACGGTCAACACGCTGCCGCCCAAGACGATGGACGCCTTCCGCGACCACGGCACGCCCAAGCAGACGCTGACCGAGAATATCGACGAGGCGCGCCACGTGCTGGCGGAAGCGGAGCGCCTGGGCCTCGATCTCGACGACGTGACCGGGCGGCTGGTCGAAGAGGGGGTCGCCTCGTTCGCCAAGTCGTTCGACGACCTGCTCGGCGCGATCGCCCAGAAGCATCCCGCGACGGCCTGACGCGTTAGTAGCGCGTCCCCCCGGTGCCACGCCGGGGGCCGTCGTGCCGCGGCGATCGTCTCCCGATCCGGCGACACGGTGGATGCCCGACCGGCAAGACCATGTCCTGGAATATCAATCGGAGAGATACATGAAGATCGGCGTCATCGGGCTCGGCCGTATGGGCGGCAACATCGTACGGCGATTGATCCGCGACGGGCATGAGGTCGTCGCCTACGACCGCGCGGCCGAAGCGGTCGCCGACGTCGTCAAGGACGGCGCCGTCGCCGCCGACGGGCTCGACGACATGCACGACAAGCTGGGCAGCCCCGCCGCCTTCGGGGTGATGCTGCCCGCCGGCAAGCCGACCGAGGACACGATCGCCGCGCTCGCCGAAAAGGCGACGGCCGGCGACATCATCATCGACGGCGGCAACACCTTCTACAAGGACGATATCCGCCGCGCGAAGATGCTGCGCGAGAAGGGCGTGCATTATGTCGACGTCGGCACCTCGGGGGGCGTCTGGGGCCTCGAACGCGGCTATTGCATGATGATCGGCGGCCCGGAGGAGGTGGTCCACCACCTCGATCCGATCTTCAAGACGCTGGCGCCGGGCATGGGCAAGATCCCGCGCACCACCGAGCGCAAGGACGGCGACGATCCGCGCGCCGAATTCGGCTATATCCACGCCGGTCCGGCCGGTGCCGGGCACTTCGTCAAGATGGTGCACAACGGCATCGAATACGGCCTGATGCAGGCCTATGCCGAGGGCTTCGACGTGCTGAAGGGCAAGTCGTCGGACAAGCTGCCCGAGGATGAGCGGTTCGATCTCAACCTCACCGACATCGCCGAGGTGTGGCGGCGCGGCAGCGTGATCTCGTCCTGGCTGCTCGACCTGTCGGCGTCGGCGCTGGCGCGCGACCAGATGCTCGACCAATTCTCCGGCCACGTCGCCGATTCGGGCGAGGGCCATTGGACGATCGAGGCGGCGATGGAGGAAGCAGTGCCGGTCAATGTGCTGACCGCCGCCTTGTTCGCCCGCTATCGCAGCCGCGTCGAGCATACGTTCGGCGACAAGTTGCTGTCGGCGATGCGCTTCGGCTTCGGCGGGCACGTCGAGATCCCGCAATGAGCGCCTCGGCGATCCGGCTGCTGATTTCCGACGTCGACGGCACGCTGGTCGGCTCCGACAAGGCGCTGGCGCCGGCGACAGTCGCCGCCGCCGCAAGGCTGCGCGATGCCGGCGTGTCGATGGCGCTGATCAGCGCGCGGCCGCCGTCGGGCATCGCGCCGCTGGCGCGCGAACTCGGTCTCGACACGCCGTTCGGCGCGTTCAACGGCGGCACGATCGTCGGCGCGGACGGTGAGATCGTCGAGCGGTGCGGCATCGATCGCGATATCGTCATGGATGCGCTGGCGCTGGCCGCCGAGCATGGCGTGACGCCCTGGCTGTTCGCCAACGGCTGCTGGTACGCGCCCGACGAGGCGAACCCCCATGTCCCGCGCGAGAAGCGTTCGGCGATGCAGGACCCGGTGATCCGCCGCGATTTGTCTCCGCATGCCGATGCCGCCGACAAGCTGACGCTGGTGAGCGACGATCATGCGCTGCTCGCCCAGCTGGAGCGGCACCTGTGCGAGCGATTCTGCGAGCGTGCGACGGTGGCGCTGTCGCAGCCTTATTATCTCGACATCACCGCGCCGGCGGCGAACAAGGGCACCGGAATCGAGCGGCTGGCGGCGGCAATCGGCGTCGAGCTGGACGCGGTCGCGGTGATCGGCGACATGCCCAACGACCTGCCGATGTTCGCCCGCGCCGGCCTCGCCATCGCCATGGGGCAGGCGCCGGACGAGGTGCGCGAGGCCGCCGACCTGGTGACGGACGACAACGATTCGGATGGCGTCGCCAAGGCGATCGCCGACATCATCCTGCCCCGCGTGGAGGCACGAGCGGCATGAAGCGGCTGATCGCGTTCGATCTCGACGGCACGCTCGCTGAAAGCAAGCAGCCGCTCGATCCCGACATGGGCAAGGCGCTGGCCGACCTGCTGGTGGTGGCGGATGTTGCGGTGATTTCCGGCGGCGACTGGCCGCAGTTCGACAAGCAGGTGGCGAGCCGCCTGCCCGGCAATGCCGATCTCGAGCGGCTGTGGCTGATGCCGACCACCGGCACCAAGCTCTATACCTGGCGGCACGGCCAATGGGGGCCGGTCTATGCCGAGTTGTTCGACGATGCCGAGAAGCAGGCGATCATCGCCGCGTTCGATGCCTCGCTGCGGGCGACCGGCTTCGTGCCCGAACGGAGCTGGGGCGAGCGGATCGAGGATCGCGGCAGCCAGATCACCTTCTCCGCGCTGGGCCAGCAAGCGCCGCTCGACGCCAAGGCGCAATGGGACCCCGACCACGCCAAGCGCGAGGTGATCCAGGCCGACCTGCGCCAGCGGTTGCCGGGCATGGCGATCAACATCGGCGGCGCGACCTCGATCGACGTGACGCGCGCGGGGGTCGACAAGGCCTATGGGCTGAACCGCCTGGCTGATGCCAGCGGCATCCCGCTGCAGGAAATGCTGTTCGTCGGCGATGCCATCTTCCCCGGCGGCAACGATTATCCGGCGGTGACGCTGGGGCTGGAGGTGATCGGGGTGCGCGATCCGCGCGAGACGCAAGCCGTGATCGCCACCGCGATCGCCTGCCTGCACGCCTGACGCCTTGCCCGCACAGGGGCTTCGGCGATAGGGCCGGGCGATGACCGATCCTGCCGCGCCGCCGCCCGCCATCGTCCTCGTTCGTCCGCAACTGGGCGAGAATATCGGCAAGGCGGCGCGTGCCATGCTCAATTTCGGCCTGGTCGACATGCGCCTGGTGGCGCCGCGTGACGGGTGGCCCAATCCCGCCGCCGGCCCCGCCGCCTCGGGCGCCGACGTGGTGCTGGAGCGTGCGCAGGTGTTCGACAGCGTTGCCGAGGCGGTGGCCGATTGCGCGCATGTCTATGCCACCACGGTGCGCAAGCGCGGCGTGACCAAGCCGGTGCTGACGCCCGAAGCCGCCGCCCACGAGATTCACGGGGCGACGGCGCGTTCGGCGATCCTGTTCGGTCCGGAGCGGTCGGGGCTGGAGACCGACGATGTCGCGCTGGCGCGGACGATCGTCACGGTGCCGATCAACCCGGCGTTCGGCTCGCTCAATCTCGCTCAGGCGGTGATCCTGGTCGCCTATGAATGGTCGAAGGGGCAGGCGCTGGCCTCGCCGCCCGAGGTCGAGCTCGATCCGCCGGCGCCGCAGCAGGAATTCGATGGCATGATGGCGCAACTGGACGACATGCTCGACCGCGCCGGCTTCTTCCATCCGCCCGAACGCACGCCGGCGACCAAGCGCACGCTGCGCACGATGCTGACCAAGCCCGGCTGGTCGAGCCAGGAAGTGCGCACGATGCGCGGCGTGCTGAGCGCGCTCGACGGGGCGAAGCGCCCGCGGGGGTAGGGGGTGACGCCAACTGTCGCCATCCCCCTTTCCACCGCCTCGCAATCCCCTGTCATTCCGGCGAAGGCGGGATCGACGGTTGATGATGGTCAAGCGCTTGCGCGAAGTTGACCACCTCGGCGAGGGAAAGGTGTGCCCCGCGGCTTACCCCAGCGCTTCGTCCAGCACCTTCGCCAAGCGTAGTCCGGCGCGCTTCACCTGAAGCCGCGCGATCGGCACTTCCTTCTCGATAGTCGTCTCGTCCATCGTCACCCTGGGTGGCTCGGCCTCGCAGGGCTTGCCGTTCATCACGCTGGCATAGACGTCCTGCTGGGCGATTTCCCAGCTCTGGCGGCTCCAGTCGGTGACGGTGCCGGCCTGCAGCTTCTTCTTCACCGCTGGTGAATATCGGCGGATCAGCGACGGACCGGACGTGATCGCGCGCTCGGCGAGCGGACCGTCCCAGATCGAGTGCAGGTTGAAATGCGGCGGCGCATAGATGCCATAGGCGGCGGCCACCTTGTTGCCGCCGGCGTCGTTCTTCTCGCCCGCGTGAAGCGGCTGATGCAGGTCGCCGACGAAGTGCAGCAGGAAGACGAGCGCCTGCACCCGGTCCTTGGTCGACCCGTGCCGGTCCTTCAGGATGCGGATGTCGCGTTCGATCTGCGCGGAGACGCAATTGCCGTCCTTGCACGGCGTCTTGAGGTCGAACGGCTGGCAGATCTCGACGTCCTGGTAATGCCAGGCGAAGGTGTTCTTGAAGCGGTCGCCCAGCGTCTTGACGCAATCGGGCCATACCGCCGCTTCCGCCGGGGTGGCGGCGGGGCAGGTCGGCGTGTCGAGCAGCGCCGAATGCTTGAGCAGCGCCAGCACGCGCGCACGGGTTTCCGGCTTCACATTGGCCATCGCGATGCGCGCGACGGTCTCGTGGCCGAACTCCCAATAAGCGAAGGCAGGGGCGGTGACGACGGCGCTAAGCGCCAGCGCCGCGGCAGCGGCAATGAGACGACGCAACATGGCTCGGGGCCTTAGCGGCGTCAGGCCGATTCGTCGCCGTAAATCTCGACGACGCGCGACCCGTCTGCCTCGGCGCGACCGCGGTACATGCCGGGCGTGGTGAAATGCCACGCCGCCTCGCCATCGGCACCGGCGACGATCACGCCGCCGGTGCCGCCGAGTGCCTTCACCTCGGCCATCACCGTCGCCGCGGCGGTGGCGGCATCCTCGCCCAGCATGCGCATCCGCGCGGTGATCTCGTGCGCCACCGCGGTCCGGATGAAGAACTCGCCCGATCCGGTGGCGGAGACCGCGCCGGCACGATCGTCGGCATAGGTGCCGGCGCCGATCAGCGGCGAATCGCCGATCCGGTCCCAGCGCTTGCCGGTGACGCCGCCGGTCGAGGTGGCGGCGGCGACATGGCCGTTCACATCGCGCGCGACTGCGCCGACGGTACCGTATTTCATGTCGACATCGAACCAGTCGGTGCGGTTGGTCTTCATCACCTCGAGCTGCTCGCGGCGTTCGTCGGTCGCGAACCAGTCCTGCTCGGCCTGTTCCAGCCCCTGCTCGCGTGAGAAAGCGTCGGCGCCGCCGCTTGCCAGCATGACATGCGGGCTGTCGGTCATCACCGCGCGGGCGAGGCTGACCGGATGGCGCGTGGCGCGGACCCCGGCGACCGCGCCGGCGTTGCGGTCCCGGCCGTCCATGATCGCGGCGTCGTGGCGGATTTCGCCTTCATAGGTGAAGACGGCGCCGCGGCCGGCGTTGAAATGCGGATCGTCCTCCAGCACCTGGACCGCCGCCTCCACCGCGTCGACCGCGGTGCCGCCGGCGGCGAGCACCGCGCTACCCGCGTCTAGCGCCCGCGCGAGGCCGTCGCGCGCGCCCCGTTCGGCCTCAGGCGCAATCTTCCCACGCTCGAGCAGGCCGGCGCCACCGTGGATCAACAGGGTCCAATCGTTCGATACCGTCATGGCCGCGGCGCTTAGCAGAAAGCGCGGGCGCTGCCATCCTCAGCCCGATCAGCGGCCGCAGCCAGGCGACTTGGCGCCCGCCGAGATAGAAGGCCCAGCATCCAGCCACCGTCGCCGCCACCAGGATGGCGAAGGCGGCCGCGGTGGGCAGGGCGAAGGGGAGGATCGCCCAGCCGACCAGCACGATCACCGTCTGGTGGATGATGTAGAAGGGAAACACCGCCTCGGTCAGCGTCCGGCGCCAGCGGTGATCGCGGTTCCAGAAGGTTTCCGCAATGCCGATCAGCGCGCCGATCGCGGTCCAGGTTTCGCCGTGCCGGGCCAGCCGGAACAGCTCGGAAGTCGCATGATCGGGGAAGCTGAAGTCGGGATAGACGATCAGCAGCGTCGCCATGGTCGCGTAGCAGCCGACCGCGGCGGCGGCGGCGGTCTTCCAGTGCCGCGCCAGGCCCGTCATCACCAGCGGGGAGCCGGCCAGGCCGAAGCCGAACAGGAATGCCGGGATGTAGCGCAGGTGCGCGACCGTATCGTTGAACAGCGTGTGCGTATCCTCGGGCCGGTCGAACAGCACGGCTTCCAGCAGGATGAAATATGCGGCCGGCAGGATCAGCGCGCGCCAGCCGGTGAAGGCGTTGTCGAACCACGCCTGCGCCCGCCCAAGGGGCAGCAGCATCAGCAGCGCCAACCCGGCGGTGTAGACCCACAGATAGGCGACGAACCACAGATGGTTCCAGGTCGGCATGATGATGCCGTCCAACGTGCCGAAGCGAAAGTAATCGTGCAGCCAGAAATGACCGAAGTCTTGGATATAGCCGTGCTGCGATACGAGCTCGACCCAGGTCTGCGGCGGCACGATCACCGCCATGCCGAACGCGAGCGGCAGCAGCAGCCGTGCGCTGCGCTGGCGGAAGAAGGCACCGGCGCCCGGCATTTTCGCGCCCAGCGCGCGGCTCGCATAGCCTGAGACGACGAACAGCAAGGTCAATCGCCAGGGGCTGGTCAGGAACATCGGCACCTCCGCCCAGACCAGCGGGTGCGCGACCTTCACTTGATAGCCCCAGGGCACGAACACCATGCCCACGTGATAGAGAATCAGCAGCGCGAAGGCGCCGATCCTCAGCCAGTCCATGCCGTAATGCCGTTCCATCATCGGGTCCTTTCGCTTGATCATCGGGCGATGACTGGCGCGGCGCGACACCCGTTGGTATCGCCCAGGGCCGGGTGGCAGCACGGGAGGGACGATGCCGGAAGCGGCTGGGACGAGCGGCGGGTGGCGCGGGATGAACGGGGCGCAGCATCGGCTGGCGCTGATGTTCCTGGCCGGCTTCCTCCTGATTCTCGCCGCGATCACGATTGCCGACGCGGAGTCGATGCTGACCGACCTTGCCGCCGACGGCGTGCACCTGCGCGCCGATCTGGTCTGGTCGTGGGAAGTGACCAGCGTGATCGCGTGGATGTGCCTGTGCCCGCTGCTGTGGATCGGCGTCGCGCGTCTGCGGCCGCCGCGGTTTGCGCGCTGGCAGGTGGCGATGGCGGGGGTGATCGGCTGCCTTGCCGCCTCGGCGTGCCACGTCGCCATGATGGTCGCGCTGCGGAAGCTCTATTATGCGGCAGTCGGCGCGGGGCCGTATCATTTCTTCGGCGTGTTGCCTCAGCGGCTGCTCTACGAATTCCGCAAGGACATCGCGACCTATCTGCAATTCGTCGCACTGGCGGCGCTGGCGCAATGGGCGATCGCCCGCGCGGCC
>JBQCHA010000284.1:0-20284 GCA_051955175.1 Sphingomonas sp. | reverse complement strand
TGAGCCCGAGCCGCAGGATGTCGAGCCCGTCATTGCCGACGCCCTGCGCGCGATCATCGCCGAGCCCGAATCGGCGACGCGCAGCGCGGCCGTGCTGTTCCAGGACTTCCAGGTGCGCTGCCGCATGGCGGGGGTGCGCCGGCCGCCGCTCGACGTTGCCGGGTTCGCGCGGCGGCTGGCGGCGGCGCGCGCCGGCATCTTCGAGGGACTGGACGACGAATGGGCCGACGCGCTGGCGGCGGCGCGCGGGCTGCCCGACGAGATGCTCGGCGCCTTCCTGCTGATCGCGCGGGCGGCGCGCGATGGCCTGCCCTGCCCAAGCGACACCGACATTGCCGAGACCTACGGCACCACCTCGCTCGGCCGCGCGCGGCGGGTGCTGAGTTATATGGAAGGGCGCGACATCATCGTGATGCGCGTCGATCTGTCCGGCCGCCGCTCGATCACGCTGCCGGCGCTGGGCTGGACGACTCAGGCGACCGAGATGGCGTAGAGGCGGTGGCGCGGCCGCGGTCGATCAGGACGAGCGCAAGACCCACCGCGGTCAGCGCGGCGTCGATCAGCGTCCAGCTTCCGGTGCCGGACCACAGGGCGTGTACGACGCCGGTGAGGACGAGCATCACGCCCAGCCCGCGCCGCCACCACGTCCGGGGTGCCAGGCGAGGCCAAGCCATGACCACGACCAGCATCGCGCCCAGCGACCACCAGAAGGTCACGGCCGGCGCAATGCCAAGGGTCGGCCGGCTCAGCCAGGAGCTCGCGACCAGCAGCCCGGGCACGCCCCACACGATGCCGGTCCAGAACGCCTCCAGCCGCGGTGCCGCCGCGCCGCGACGGCGGCGTTTCTGCAGCCACAGCGACATGCCGGTCGCGCTCACCACGGTCAGCGCCAGGCCGAACAGCAGATAGGCAAGCTCGACCAGCGGGCCGCCGAACGTGCCGAAATGCAGCTTGTAGGTCGATGCCGCCGCCTGCGGCCCGATCGCGCCGTCCGACAGGCCGACATGGCCGAGGTATTGGCCCCGCGCGTCGAACTGGAAGCTCTCGCCGTAGATCAGCCGGTGCGGCACGCCGGCGATGATCTGGATACGCTGACCGGTGGTGCCGGGCGCAGCGATGCCGACATAGGTCGGCTCGGTGGCCGGGAAGCGCTCGCGCATCGTCTGCAGTGCGTGGCCGACATCGCCGATCGGCGCCGGGGCGCCGCCGGGGCTCCCCTGCTGCCCGAAGATCGGCGCGTAGGTCGCGGCGAGATCGCCCTGGTGATGACGTTTGGCGATCAGCGTCGCGCTCAGCACTGCGAGACCAAGGAAGGCCCCGGTCAACGCCACGGCAATGCCGAACGGCAGCGTCCACACCGCCAGCCGGTTGTGCCAGTCTGCCTGCGCGAGCTGGCGATTGGCGCGGGCACGTAGCCGGAAAGCGTCGCGGAAGATGCGCGGATGCGCGACCACGCCGGTGATCGCCAGCGCCGCCAGCATCGATCCCAGGCCGCCGACGAGCAGATAGCCGATCGTCGCTGGCAGGTTGAGATATTCGTGCAGCGCCAACACAAAGTCGCTCCACGGGTGCGCGACGGGTGGCCCGAGGCGGCCATCGGTCTCGATATAACGCGACCTACCGCCGGCGGTGATGACGGTGCGCGGCAGGGCGGGGGTGGGCAGCTCGATGCCGATAGTGGCGGGCGGCTGGGCGGTTGCCGTCATCGCCGCGGCTGCCCCGCGCTGTACGGCGGCGGGTGCGATTCCGGTCATCTCCGGCGCGCGGGGCTGTTCCCAGCGGGCGAGGCGGGGCCCGATCACGACCAGCGTCCCGCTCAGCACGACGATGTACATCAGCGCGCCGGCGAGCAGTCCAAGCGCGGTGTGTCCGGCGAGTCCACGGCGGACCAGCGATGGGGCGGGGAGCGGCGCGGTCACAGCAGCCATAGCAGACCGCCGGCCGCGGCACACAGGAGCGCGGGGGCGACCATCGCGCGTGGACCGGGCGCGATCAGCTGCACGCTGGCGAGCAGCGCCCAGGCGAGCGGCTGCGCCATCAGGGCCAGGACGGTGGTGTCCGCCTCGACCCAGCCGGCACGTCGTGCCGCCGCCTCGGCACCGAGCGCCAGCAGCTCGGTGGCGGCGAGGCCGGCGGGGACCACCAGCAGGAACACCGCCACGCGTCGGCCAAGTCCCTCGATGCGCCGACCGGAAGCGGGCTTCGTCGCCGTGGCGCGTTCGGGTGCGCGGTGTCCCTCAGGCGCCGCCAGCGCCTCGCGCATGAGGATCACGAGCGCCGCAGCGATGCCGACGAGCGTCCCGACCGACAGACCCCAAGCACCCCAGCGCCACGTCAGCACTGTTAAGGCGGCGCTTGCGATCGCCCAACCGAGGCCCACCAACAACGGACGCCGCCGCCAGCCCAGCCGCAGGAACAGCACCGCAACCGCGGCGGCGATCAGCGCAACCATGTCCGGCGCCGCGATCATGCGTCGCGAGCCATTTCGGCGCGACGGTACGGGTGGTGGGTGACCGCCGGAGCGCGATGCATGATGCCCTTCCCCTGAGGTGGATTACGCACCCTGCATAACGATCTGATATGCTATTGCAACACATTCGCAACTCTGTGGCGTCGGGGCCTTGGAATCCCAAAGCCATTCTGCCGCAGAGGCCATTGCTGAAGTCGCGGGGACAGCCGCATCACCCGTCAAGCCGGACTGGTTCCGGCATCCACCGGCCGGTCAAGTCAGCGGCTTGGGCGTGTGCGGGACGGTGATCACCGGAACAGGCCCGGCGTGGCGGCCTGTTTCGCAGACGAGACGCGCAGCCGGGACCATCGAGCCGCGAGCGTCATCGCGGGAGTCGCTTCGTCGGCCAGTCTGGATTCCCGCCCGCGCGGGAATGCCGGAGAGTGGGGGGGCAGCAGTTCAACCGCCGGCGGCGCGCTCACTCGTCCTTGCCGAGCGTCTGGCGCAGCAGGTCGGTCCATTCCTGGCTGTCGATGCGGCGGAGCAGCGATCGGTTGATCTCCTCGCGCCGCGGGCTCCCTTGCGGCAGCGCGAAGGCATAATCCTGCCGCCCGAAGGTGCCGGGCAGCAACCGCAGCTTGCCGCTGTACTTCTGGCGGACGACGTAGCGCAGCAGCGGGCGATCGTAGACGAAGGCGTCGATCTTGCCCGACGCCACGGCAGCAAGCCCGGCGTGCACGGTCGGGAAAGCCTGGAAGCCGATCCCGTTCTCGCCCAGCCAGTCATCCGACGCCGAGCCGCTGATCGAGCCCACCGCCGCGGCCTTCAGGTCATCCGGGTTCTTGATCGCGCCGCCGATCCGGCTTTCGGTCAGCGACGACGCGATCAAGCCGGTGAAGGTCGAAATGATGATGATCGCGGCGAACGTCCAGACGACCGCGATCAGCTTGCCCGCCACCGTCTTGGGCGCCTTGTCGCCATAGCCGACCGTGGTCATGGTCACCGCCGAGAACCAGAAGCCCGAGCCGATCCCCTTCCACGAGCGATCGAACTCGTCGGTGTTGGCGCGGCGCTCGACCGCCCAGAACAGCGCGCCGATCACCAGCAGCACCGCGCCGAGCAGCAGCACCGCGGACAGGAACTGCCAGGTGAACAGGTTGTAGATCAGCAGCAGCCAGCTGGGCGGCGCCTTGCCGACGACAATGCCGAAGCCGGTGGTGTAGAAGGGATGGGTGAAATCGATCGCCGTCTCGCGTTTCGGCGTGACGGTCAGCGCGCCGACGCTGGCGGCGTATTTGCCCGAGGCGACACCCTGCACCATGCCATTCAGGTCCGTCTCGGCGAAGCGGAACTTGATGCCGCGATCCTTGGCGATGTCGCGCCACAGGTCGATGGCTAGGCCGCTCCACGTGCCGTCGAGGCTCTTCATCACGAACGGCGGGGCGACGTGGGTCGCCACCACCCAGGTGCCGGCGGGCGGCCGGGGAGCGATGGCTGGCTGCGACGGCTGCGGCTGCGCCAGCGCGGAGGCCGGCATCAGCAGCGCCAGGATCGCGATCAGCCAGGACACCGCGCGGGATCGAAGAGAAAGTGGCGGTGTCGGCATGGTGGCGATCGTCCCTGGTCGTTGAAGCTCCTCACCTAACGGCGCCGCCACCGTAACGGTTCAATCAGGCAGGATCAGACGCGGGTCCACACCTGCGACTTGCACAGGAAGCCGCCGACCAGGCAGCCCGAAATCCGGATGTTGCGATCGTCGATCATCACGATGCGCGAGGAGAAGGTGCGTCCCATGTCGGGCACATAGACATGGCCGGCCCAATCCTTCTCCCGCCGATGATAGTCCTTCAGCAACTGCAGCCCGACCAGGGTGTCCACCCCCTTCTTGCGCGCGTCGTCGACCGCCTTGGGGCTGGCGCGCACGATCTCGCCGCACAGCCCGCCCTGGCAGGGGGCGGTGCGGACTTCGATCGTGCCTTTGGGATTGCGCCAGGTGCCGTAGATCGCGGCATCGGAGGGCGGCGGCGCGGCGGCAGAGACGGAGCCGGCGAACGCAAGCAGCGACGCCAGCGACATGCACAGAGAACGCATCATCGTCCAAAACTCTCAGCAACAAAAAGGGCGTGGCGGCCGGCTACCGCGCTGCCACTTGCCACAGGCTGAATGCTTTACGGCAGATTCTTGGCAAGCTCGTCGAGCCATGGCGCCGCGACGCCGTCAGACGGCGCGCGCCAGTCGCCGCGCGGCGACAGCGCGCCGCCGGTCGAGACCTTGGGCCCGTTGGGAATCGCCGACCGCTTGAACTGGCTGAACGCGAAGAAGCGCATCAGGAAAACCTCCAGCCAGCGGCGGATCGTCGCGAGATCGTATTCGTGCCGTCCGTCGCGGGGGAAATCGATCGGCCAGCGCCCGGCCTGCTTGTCGCGCCAGGCATGCCACGCGAGGAACGCGACGGCCGACGGCGGCAGGCCGAAGCGGACGATGTGGTGCAGGAAGAAATCGTGCAGCTCATAGGGGCCGATCCGCGCTTCGGTGCTCTGCACCTCGCCGGCCGACGACGGCGGTACCAGCTCCGGGCTGATCTCGGCGGCCAGGATTTCCTGCAGCACCGCATCGGTCGCGCCCTCGAACTGGCCGCTCTTGATCGTCCAGCGGATCAGGAACTGGATCAGCGTCTTGGGCACGCCGGCGTTGACGCCGTAATGGCTCATCTGGTCGCCAACGCCATAGGTCGACCAGCCGAGCGCGACCTCCGACAAATCGCCGGTGCCGACCACCAGCCCGCGATGATGGTTGGCCAGCCGGAACAGATAATCGGTGCGCAGCCCGGCCTGCACATTCTCGAAGGTCACGTCATACACCGGCTCGCCGGACGCGAACGGGTGCTCCATGTCCTTCAGCATCTGTTCGGCGGCAGGGCGGATGTCGATCTCGTCGCCGGTGACCCCCAGCGCGCGCATCAGCTTCCAGGCGTTGCCCTTGCTGGCATCGCCGGTGGCGAAGCCGGGCAGGGTGTAGCCCAGGATGCGGTCGCGCGGCAGTTCGAGCAGGTCCATCGCCTTGGCGGCGACGATCAGCGCGTGACACGAATCCAGGCCGCCCGACACGCCGATCACCAGCCGCTCGACGCCCGAGGCGGTGACGCGCTTGGCAAGTCCCTGCACCTGGATGTTGAACGCCTCGTAGCAATCCTGGTCGAGCAGTTCGGGCGTGTTGGGCACGAACGGGAAGCGGCGCAGCGCCCGCCGGAGGCCGACGTCGGCGAAGTCGGGCTTGTGGGCGAAGCCGATGCGGCGGAAGCGCGTCTCCGGATTGCCGGCGAAGGTCGCGGCGTCGCCGAACGTGCCGAAGCGCATCCGCTCCTGCCGGATGCGGCCGACGTCAACATCGGCGACCAGGATCTCCGGCGTGTTGGTGAAGCGGTGCGATTCGCCCAGCAGATCGCCCAGCTCATGGATCAGCCCCTGGCCGTCCCAGGCGAGGTCGGTGGTGCTCTCGCCCGGCCCCGCGGCGGAGAAGACATAGGCGCAGATCGCGCGGCTCGACTGCGCGGCGGCGAGCAGCTTGCGGTCGCGCGCCTTGCCGATGACGATGTTGGACGCCGACAGGTTGCAGCAGATATAGGCGCCGGCCAGCGCGCCCTCGGTCGAAGGCGGCGTCGCCGACCAGAAATCCTCGCAGATTTCGGCATGGAAGACGAAGTGCGGCAGGTCCTCGGCGGCGAAGATCAGATCGGTGCCAAACGGCACGGTCTGGCCGGCGACGGTGATCTCCAGCCCGGTCAGGCCGCGGCCAGAGGCGAACCAGCGTTTCTCATAATATTCGCGGTAATTGGGCAGGAAGATCTTGGGCACCACGCCCAGGATACGCCCGCGGGCGATCACCACCGCGCAATTGTAGAGCCGACCGTTGCGCGGCAGCGCGGCGCCGACCACCAGCACGGGGCGCAGCTTCGCGGTCGCGGCGGCGATCTCCGCCAGCGCGGCGTCGGTCGCCATCTGCTGCGCCGCCTGCAGATGCAGGTCGTCGATCGCGTAGGACGAGACGTTGAGTTCCGGGAAGACCATCAGGTCGAGCGCGTCGCCGTCACCTTGCCTGGCGAGCGCGATCGTCGCGGCGGCGTTGGTCGCCGGATCGCCGACGGTGGCGATCGGCGTGCAGGCGCCGACGCGCACCATCTCGTGCGCGTGGATCGAATAGAAGCGGTGCGTCTTGGCCATTTCACCGGCTTTAACGACGATCGCCCGCCGGCGCCACGCCTTGCATCCAGCGGGCGCCGGCGGGATGGTGCTTGTCGAGGGAGGAATTGCGGATGCAGATCGGCGCGCTGAAGCTGAAGGCGCAGGTGATGAACGGGCAGGAAATCGCGATGGGGCCGGGCAAGGCCGACCTGCTCGAAGCGATCGACCGCGAAGGCTCGATTTCCGCCGCGGGGCGCGCGCTGGGCATGAGCTACCGCCGCAGCTGGTCGCTGGTCGATTCGATGAACCGCTGCTTCGCCGCGCCGCTGGTCGAGGCGCATCGCGGCGGCGGCAAGAACAGCGGCGCCAGGCTTACCGGGGCGGGGCGCACGGCGCTGGCCAGCTATCGCGCGCTCGAACGCGATCTTGCCACCGCTGCCCGTCGGGCGCGGGAACTCGAGGCCATGCTGGCGCGTGAACCCTCTGTTGACTGACTCGCGGATTGTACCGATAAATAATATCAAGAAGCTTCCACTCTAGCTTTTGTACGAGTATAAGCTAGGGAGCAGTCACGCGCGTTGTTGTCGGCGCGCCCTCCTTTTGGTTCTTCAGCGAGATTTCCTGCGATGAGCGACTCCCCGATTGGCCCCACGACGCTTCGGTCGCGCGCCTGGTTCGACGATCCCTCCAATCCCGACATGACCGCGCTCTATCTGGAGCGGTACATGAACTACGGCATCACGCTGGACGAGCTTCAGTCGGGCAAGCCGATCATCGGCATCGCGCAATCGGGCAGCGACCTGTCGCCATGCAACCGCCATCACCTTGTGCTCGCCGAGCGCGTGCGCGACGGTATTCGCGAGGCGGGCGGCATCGTCATGGAATTCCCGGTCCATCCGATCCAGGAGACGGGGAAGCGGCCCACCGCGTCGCTCGACCGCAACCTCGCCTATCTGGGCCTGGTCGAGACGCTGTACGGCTATCCGATCGACGGCGTGGTGCTGACGATCGGGTGCGACAAGACGGTGCCGTCGCAACTGATGGCCGCTGCCACGGTCAACATCCCCGCGATCGCGCTGTCGGTCGGTCCGATGCTCAACGGGTGGCACAACGGCCAGCGCACCGGATCCGGCACGATCATCTGGAAGGCGCGCGAGATGATGGCCGCCGGCGAGATCGACTATAAGGGCTTCATCGAGCTGGTCGCCAGCTCGGCGCCCTCGACCGGCTATTGCAACACGATGGGCACGGCGACGACGATGAACTCGTTGACCGAGGCGCTGGGCATGTCGCTGCCCAACTCGGCCGCGATCCCCGCGCCGCATCGCGACCGGCAGGAGGCGGCGTACCGCACCGGGCTGCAGATCGTCGAGATGGTCAAGGCCGGTCGCAAGCCTTCCGACATCCTGACCCGCGACGCCTTCCTGAACGCGATCCGCGTCAACACCGCGATCGGCGGCTCGACCAACGCGGCGATTCACCTGATCGCCATCGCCCGCCACATGGGCGTCGAGCTGAACCTGGACGATTGGGAGGAGTTCGGCCGCAACCTGCCGCTGCTGGTCAACCTGCAGCCGGCGGGGGAATATCTAGGCGAGGATTATTACCGCGCCGGCGGCGTGCCCGCGGTGGTGTCGCAGTTGATGGACAAGGGCCTGATCATCGAGGACGCGCTGACCGTCAACGGTCGCAGCATCGGTGACAATTGCCGCAGCGTGCCGATCGCCAATACTCAGGTGATCCGCCCGTTCGACGATCCGCTGAAGGAGCATGCCGGCTTCAGCGTGCTGCGCGGCAATCTGTTCGATTCGGCGATCATGAAGACCAGCGTGATCTCGCCCGATTTCCGCGAGCGCTTCCTGTCCAATCCGGACGATCCCGAGGCGTTCGAAGGCACGGTCGTGGTGTTCGACGGGCCGGAGGATTATCACCACCGGATCGACGATCCGTCGCTGGGCATCGACGAGAACACGCTGTTGGTGATCCGCGGCACCGGCCCGATCGGCTATCCCGGCGCGGCCGAGGTGGTCAACATGCGGCCCCCGGCCGAGCTCATCAAGCGCGGCATCACGTCGCTGCCGTGCATCGGCGACGGGCGGCAGTCGGGCACGTCGGGCTCGCCCTCGATCCTCCACGCCTCGCCCGAAGCGGCGGCGGGTGGCGGCCTCGGCATCCTGCGCAGCGGCGACCGCGTGCGTATCGACCTCAACAAGCACGAGGCCAATGTGCTGATCAGCGACGAGGAAGTCGCCGAACGCCGCCGGGCGCTGGCGGCCGCGGGCGGCTATCCCTATCCTGCGTCGCAGACGCCGTGGCAGGAGCTGCAGCGCAAGGACGTTGGCCAGCTGGAGACCGGCGCGGTGCTCGAATCCGCGGTGAAGTACCAGAAGATCGCACAAGTGGGTCTGCCGCGGCATAGCCACTGAGGGGCGGGGCGCGCGACCCAGGTTGCGCGCTTACCCTCGCCCTTCCGGCGCTGCGCGCCTCCTTTCCCTCTCACAAGGGGAGAGGGAAAGGATTGCGCGAAGCCTCCCTCTCCCGCGAGCCGAAGTCGAGTGGGAAGGGTGAGGGTGAGCTGGGCTACCCCCCCGTCGATCACCCGATCAGCCGCGCCGACTGCCGCACCGGTGTCAGCGGGCCGCGGCCGGCGAACCAGCTCACCAGATTGTCGACGACCAATTGCCCCATCGCCGCGCGAGTGTGCGCCGAGGCGGAGCCGAGGTGCGGCAGCAGCACGACATTGTCCATCGCGATCAGCGCGTCGGGGACGCGCGGTTCGTCCTCGTAAACGTCTAGTCCGGCGGCAAGGATCGTCCCGTCCTGCAGCGCGGCGACCAACGCCGTCTCGTCGACCACGCTGCCGCGCGCGACGTTGATCAGCACGCCCTCAGGCCCCAGCGCCTCTAGCACCGCGCTGTCGACCAAGTGTCGCGTCTCGGCACCGCCCGGAACGATGACGATCAGCACGTCGGACACTGCGGCGAGCGCTGCAGGGGTATCGTGGTACGGATAAGCCACGTCCGGCTGCCGCCGCCGCCCGTGATAGGCGATCGCGACATCGAAGCCGTCGAGCCGCCGCGCAATCGCCTTGCCGATATTGCCGAGGCCGAGGATGCCGACGCGCCTGCCGCGCAGCGTCGGCGACAGCGGGAAGGAGCCGTCCAACCATTTGCCCGCGCGGACGAACCGATCGCCCTGCGGCAGGCGTCGGATCGTCGCGAGCATCAGCCCGATCGTCAGGTCGGCGACCTCCTCGTCGAGCACGGCCGGCGTGTTGGTCACCACCACGCCTCGCGCGGCGGCGGCGGCCGCATCGACATTGTCATAGCCGACGCCGAAGCTGGCGATGATCTCCAGCGCCGGCAGCTGCGCGATCAGTCGATCGTCCAGCCGACCGTAGAGCGTGCTGGTCGCGACGCCCCGAATGGCTGGGCCGGTCCCGGCGAGGAAGGCATCGGCGTCGCTCTGCTCCCACAGACGGTGCAGGGTGAACGCGTCGTCCAGCGCAGCGGTGACCGACGGCAGCATCGGTGCGGTCATCAGGATATCGGTCATGCCGATCGCCCTAGCACCGCTGCCGCTGTCGATCGAAGGGAATGGGTCAGAACTCGAACGGCTCCACCTCGATGCGCTTGCCCAGCAGGAAGGCGTCACCGGCCAGCTGGAACGGCCGCACGTCGACGTCGCTCCGGCCGCTTTCGACCAACTCGGCGAACCGGCGGTAGAGGCGCGGATATTCGCGATTCTCACCGACATCGACCGACTTGCCGTCGATCGTCAGCTTGGCGCCGCCGAGGCTGAGCGTCAGCGTGCCGCGGTCGGTCTCGACCACGATGTCCCAGGTCTGCGGTCCCGTCTGCAGAAAGTCGAGATCGGCCGTCACCGGCGCGCGGCCGGCATAGGTCATCGCCATGGTCGCCGCGATCGGCGCGTCGCGATTCGCCGGGAACGACAGCTCGGCCGAATCGAGGATCAGCGCTTCCGGCAGGATCGTGGTGACGATCGACAGCGCGTTGATCGTCGGATCGAAGATGCCGAGCCCGCCGGCCGCGAAAATCCATTCCTGGCCGGGATGCCAGTGGCGGACGTCCTCTTTCCAGGTGATCGCGACGCGCTCGATCGTCCGGTCCTTCAGCCAGTCGCGCGCCGCCTCGACGCCCGCCGCTTCGCGCGAGTGCCAGGTGGTGTAGAGCGTCAGCCCCTTGGCCGCGGCCAGGTTGGCGAGATCGGCGACCTCGCCGACGGTCGCGCCCGGCGGCTTCTCCAGCATCAGGTGCAGCCCGGCCTCTAGCGCCGCGCGCGCGATCGCGTGGCGGCCCTGCGGCGGCGTGCACAGCGACACCGCGTCGAGCGCCGGCCCTTCCGCGATCATCGCCTGGATGGTCGGGAAGTTGGGAACGCCATCCACCCGGCCGTGGCGGCTGGCAATGGCGGTCAGCTCCAGGCCGGGATCGGCGGCGATGGCGGGCAGGTGCTGGTCGCGGGCGATCTTGCCGATGCCCACGACCCCCAGACGCAGAGCGCTCACTTGGTCGCCGTCTTCAGCACGCCGTCGAAGCGATGCGGCACGCTGGCCGACCCTTCACCACGCAGCGCCGCAGGCAGCAGCGATTCGGGCATGTCCTGGAAGCAGACCGGCCGCAGGTAGCGGTCGATCGCCAGCGTACCGACCGAGGTGCTGCGCCCGTCCGAAGTGGCCGGGAACGGGCCGCCGTGGACCATCGCGTGGCTCACCTCGACGCCGGTGGGCCAGCCGTTGGCGAGCACGCGACCCGCCTTGCGCTGCAGGATCGGCACGAAGCGGGCGGCGGCCTTCTCGTCGGCCTGGTCGAGCTGCAGGGTCGCGGTGAGCTGCCCTTCCAGGCTTTCGAGAACGGCAGCGACCTCGTCAGCGTCGCGGCACTTCACCACCAGCGAGGCCGAGCCGAAGATTTCGCGTGCGGCAACTTCGTCGCCGATGAACTTCTCGCCGGGAATCGACAGCAACGCGGCACGCGCGCAATGCTTGCCCTCGCTCTCGGTGCCGCGACCGATCAGCGTCACGCCGTCGTGTGCCTCCAACTCGGCCAGCCCCTTTTCGTAAGCGGCGTGGATGCCCGGCGTCAGCATCACCGACGGGGCGATCGGCGCCAGCGCTTCGGCCGCCGCGTCGATGAACTTGTCGAGCGCGGGGCTGTCGATCGCGATCACCAGGCCCGGATTGGTGCAGAACTGGCCGGAGCCCATCGTAAGCGAGGTGGCGAAGCCCTTCGCCAGCGCCTCGCCGCGATTCTCCAGCGCGGCCGGCATCAGCAGCACCGGGTTGATGCTCGACATCTCGGCATAGACCGGGATCGGCACCGGGCGCTTGGCGGCGATGTTCATCAGCGCCAGGCCACCGCCGCGCGAGCCGGTGAAGCCCACCGCGGTGATGCGCGGATCGGCGACCAGCGCGCCGCCCAGCTCGTTCGACGTGCCGCTCACCATCGAGAAGACGCCGGCCGGGAAGCCGGCCTTGGCCACCGCGGCGTTGATCGCGCGGGCGGTCAGCTCGGTGGTGCCGGGGTGCGCCGGATGGCCCTTCACGACGACCGGGCAGCCCGCCGCCAGCGCCGAGGCGGTGTCGCCGCCGGCGACCGAGAAGGCGAGCGGGAAGTTGGACGCGCCGAACACCGCGACCGGGCCCAACGGCACCTTGTAGAGGCGCAGGTCGGGGCGCGGCAGCGGCTGGCGGTCGGGCATGGCGGGATCGATGCGGATATCCATCCAGCCGCCGTCGCGCACCACGCTGGCGAACAGCTTGAGCTGGCCGCAGGTACGCGCGCGCTCGCCCGTCAGCCGCGCCATCGGCAGCCCGGTCTCGACATGCGCGCGCTCGAGCAGCTCGTCGCCCAGCGCCATGATCTCGTCGGCGATGCTTTCCAGGAAGGCGGCGCGATCCTCGCGCGATGCGCCCGAATAGGCGTCGAACGCCGCGGCCGCCGCCTCGCAGGCGCGGGCGACATGCTCGGTGCCGGCGGTGCTGAAGCCCGGCTCGATCGCCTCGCCGGTTGCCGGGTTGATCGCCTTGAAGCGCTCCTGGGTCCCGATTGCTTCGCCTGCAATGAAGAATTCGCCGGTCATGCTCACGCGCGTCTCCCGTCGTGTCTGAATGGTTGGTGTCGGAATATCTCGGACATATGGGGGCGGCCCCCGATGATCAATGGCCGATCGGTTCAGGCCGTCCCGCCATTCTCCAGTTCCGCCGTGTCGTGGAACGCCATGTCGATCAGTTCGGCCATCGCTGCGCTGGCGCGTGAAGGGTCGCCGGCGGCGACCGCCTCATAGACGCGGCGGTGATCGGGCAGCGCGTTGCGCTTCAGCGCACCTTTGCGCTGCTTGAACACGGTGGTCCACGCGACCGCGGCGCCGACGCCGCTGGTCAGCGACGCCAGGAAGGCGTTGCCGGCGGCGTCGAGCGGCACGGCGTGGAAATCCTGGTCGGCGCGGCGGCCGGCCTCGACTTCCAGTGTGTGGCGCTCCATCCGTTCCAGCGCCTCTTTTAAGTCCGACAATTGGGCGTCGCTGCGGCGCTGCGCGGCAAGTGCTGCCGCCTGCGGCTCGACGATGCGGCGCAATTCGAACAGCGCCTCGATCAGCGACTGGTCCGGGGCGTTGCGGAAGATCCAGGCCAGCACGTCGGGATCGAGCAGGTGCCACTCGGCCATCGGGCTGACGCGCGTGCCGATCTTCGGGCGCGAATCGACCAGGCCCTTGGCGGCCAGGATGCGCATCGCCTCGCGATAGGCCGTGCGCGAGATCTGCAGCTCTTCGCTGGCGGCAATCTCGCCGGTCAGTACGTCGCCGGGCCGATAGCGGCCGGTGACGATCGCGGTACCGATGTCGCGCGCGATCCGGCCATGGACGCGGAGCGCGCGACTGTCGGCAGTGTCGTGTAGGGAACTCGCCATCCTCTCGTTCTTACCCGCTTTGCGCCGCGGCGCCAGTGCCCGGCCGCTTGACAGGTCGCGGCCGGCGCGCGGATAGGCGATCCATGCCCATTTCCAGTGCGACCCCGGCCCGTTGAGCACCGCCCCGCTGATCGCCGGCGTCGAACTCGGTGGCACCAAGTGCATCTGCATCCTGGCGCGCGGGCCTGATGATATCGTCGAGGAACGGCGCCTGCCCACCGGCCGGCCGGACGAGACGCTCGCCGCGATCGAGACGGTGCTGGACGGCTGGGGCCAGGCCGAGGCGCTGGGCATCGCCAGCTTCGGGCCGGTCTCGCTGGACCGCAGCGCCGCCGATTATGGCGAGATCACCGCCAGCCCCAAGGCCGGCTGGCAGCATATCGACGTCGCGCGGCGGCTGGGCCGCCGGTACGGCAAGCCGGTCGGCTTCCATACCGATGTCACCGGCGCGGCGCTGGGCGAGGGGCGGTGGGGCGCCGCGCAGGGACTGGCCGATTTCGCTTATGTGACGGTCGGGACCGGGGTCGGCGTCGGGATGATCGCGCACGGCCAGCCGGTCGACGGGATGACCCACGCCGAACTGGGCCATGTCCGGCCGGTGCGGATGGCGGGCGACGACTGGCCCGGTGCCTGCCGCTTCCATGGCGCCTGCGTCGAAGGCCTGATTTCCGGCCCGGCGATCGCCGCGCGCGCCGGGCGTCCTGCACCCGAGCTCACGCCCGGCGACCCGGCCTGGGACGCGGTGGTCCACCCGCTGGCGCAGTTGCTGCACACGTTGGTGCTGACCGGCGTGCCGCGGCGGATCGTGCTGGGCGGCGGGGTGATGACCGGCAACGACCACCTGTTCCCGCGCGTTCGCGATGCGCTGAGCACCAGCCTGGCCGGCTATGTCGCGCGGCCGGAGCTAGACGATATGGACAGCTATATCGTCCCCGCGGCGCTCGGCGGCAACGCAGGGCCATTGGGGGCGGTGGTGCTGGGAATGAACGCCCTCGACGCCGCCTGAGCAGTCAGCCGCAGACCGGGCAGCCCGGATCCTTCGGCAGGCGCACCGTCCGAAAGCGCCAGTCGAGCGCATCGAGCAGGAGAAGCTGGCCGGCGGTGTCGGTACCGAACGGCACCAGCGCGCGGATCGTCTCGATTGCGGCGAGGCTGCCCAGCACGCCGGTCATCGCCCCCAGCACGCCCTGTTCGGCGCAGCTCGCCTCGGCCCGCTCGGGATCGCCGCCGACGAAGCAGCGATAGCAGGGTTTGTCCGCCTCCCAGCCGCGGAACAGCGCCAGTTGCCCCTCGAACTGGCCGACCGCGGCAGAAACCAGCGGTACTCGCGCGGCGAGCGCGGCATCGGCGACCGCCAGCCGGGTCGCGAAATTGTCGCAGCCGTCGAGCACGACGTCGGCACACGCGATCAGATCGGCGGCGTTTGCGGGTTCGAGCCGGACGACACGCGGCTCCACCACCGGATCGGGGGTCAGGCGGGCGAGCGCGTCGCGCGCGGCCTTCGCCTTGGGCGCGCCGATGTCGGCGGTGCCGAACAACACCTGGCGTTGCAGGTTGGAGAGTTCGACATCATCGTCGTCGACCACGATCAGTCGCCCGACGCCCGCTGCGGCGAGATATTGCAGCGCCGGCGCGCCGATACCGCCCGCACCGATCACCGCGACGGTCGAGCCGAGCAGCCGCGCCTGACCGCCACCACCGATCTCGCGCAGGACGATATGGCGCGCGTAGCGCTCGAGCTGCGCGTCGCTCAGCATCACGCCGGCCAGGTGAAGGTCAGGCGCGTCTGGAACCAGCGGTCCTCGGTATCGGCGCGGGCGAGCAGATTGTCGCTGGCGAAGCTGGTGGCGAGCCCGGCGGCGAACTGTTCGACCGTCGAGCAGTTGATCGCGCGCGGCACCGCCTGCTTGATCGTCCCGTCGGCGGCGATCAGAAGGGCGACGTCGACCGACAGCGTATAGTATCCGGCGACCGGCGGCGCGATGGTGCAGTGGCTGCCCTTCACCTCGCCGGCCACGAAGGCCGACATACCCGGCGTGATCACCGGCGGCAGGCGAAAGGGGACTGCCTGCATCGCTGCCCAGTCGCGCATCGGCTTGGCGGGCGCCGCCTGCGTGCCGGGCGCGGGCGGGATGGGCGGCATGGGCGTCGTTGCCGGCGCCGACCCCGCCTGGGCGAGCAGCGGCAGCAGCAGCAGCGTAATCATCGCCCGGTCGATCCGAACCCGCCGGTGCCGCGCTCGGTATCGCCGAGCTCGTCGACTTCGGCCAAGGTCGCGCGCTGCACCGGGGCGGGGACCAGCTGCGCGATCCGATCACCGCGCGCCACGGCGAATGGCTCGTCGCCCAGATTGGCCAGGATCACCTTCACCTCGCCGCGATAATCCGGATCGATCGTGCCGGGCGTGTTGAGGCAGGTGATGCCGTGCTTGAGTGCCAGGCCGGAGCGCGGGCGCACCTGCACCTCATAACCGGCCGGGATGGCGATGGCGAAGCCCGTGGCGACCGCGTGGCGCGCGCCGGGGGCCAGCGTCATGTCTTCGGCAGCGACCACGTCCATGCCCGCGGCGCCGGCGGTAGCGTAGCCGGGCAGCGGCAGGCCCTCGCCATGCGGCAGGCGTTTGAAGGCGATGGTGATCGGCGACATGCTGACGGCTTATGCTCCGGTTGGGCTGTTTTCCAAGGCGTCGGCAATGCGCTCGGCAAGCCGCTCGGCCACTGCCGACTTGGGCAAGGTTTCCCAGCTTTCAACGCCAGAGGCGCGAACCAGGTGGATGGTGTTGGCATCGCCGCCCATCACGTCGCCCGACACGTCGTTGGCGATGATCCAGTCGGCACCCTTCTTCGCGCGCTTGTCGGTGGCGTGCTCGATCACACGGTCGGTTTCTGCCGCGAAGCCGATCACCAGCGCCGGGCGCCGCGGGCTGCGCGCCAACATCGCCAGGATGTCGGGATTTTCCGCGAGTTCCAGCCGCGGCGGGGCATCACCCTTCTTGATCTTCTGCGGCGCGGCGTCGACGTGCCAGTCGGCCACTGCGGCCACCATCACCGCGGCATCCGCCGGCAGCGCCTGGGCAACGGCATTGGCCATGTCCTGCGCCGTTTCGACGTCGACGCGCTCGACACCCGGCGGCGTCGCCAGTGCGACCGGGCCAGCGACCAATGTCACTCGTGCGCCCCGCGCGGCCAGCGCCTCGGCGATGGCGAAGCCCTGCTTCCCCGACGAGCGGTTGGCGAGATAGCGCACGGGATCGATCGGCTCGTGGGTCGGTCCGGCGGTGACGAGGATGTGCTTGCCGGCCAATCGGCCCTTCGGTTCGGGCGACGTCCCGACAGGGTCCTCTCCATCGCTCCGGCCGGTTGCTAGGTGCTGCGCGATTGCCGCCACGATCGCCTCCGGCTCGGGCAGGCGGCCGGGGCCGTATTCGCCGCAGGCCATCGGACCCTCGTCGGGCGTCATTATCATCACCCCGTCGCCGCGCAACGTCGCCACGTTGCGCCGGGTGGCGGGATGCTGCCACATCCTCACGTTCATCGCCGGCACCGCCAGTACCGGCTTGTCGGTGGCGAGCAGCAAGGTGGTGGCGAGATCGTCTGCGATCCCCGCGGCCATCTTCGCCAGCAGGTCCGCGGTGGCCGGCGCAACCACGACCAGATCGGCCTCGCGACTGAGCTGGATATGGCCCATCTCGGCCTCGTCCTTCAGGTCCCACAGGCTCGTGTGGACCTTGTTCTCGGTGAGCGCGGCGAGCGTCATCGGCGTGACGAAGTGTGCGCCGCCGTCGGTCAGGACGCAGCGCACCGACATCTCCGCCTTGCGCATGAGTCGAACCAGCTCGCAGGCCTTGTAGGCCGCGATGCCGCCGCCGACGATCAGCAGGATCCGCTTCATCGCTTCACTCTTGTCACGGTGATCCGGCGCTTGTCGAGCGCGCGATTGGCGAGGCTCATGATACCATCGGGAGCGAACAGCAGGCCGATCGGTAGCAGGGGCCCGATGATCGCTGCCCAGTAGAAGGTGTCGGCGCGCGCCGCGATGCTGACCAGCGCCGCGTAGAGCAGGATCGTCGCGGTGCCGCGTGCGCCGGTCGGTCCTGCCCAGCTCGCCCAGCCGACCAAGGCGAGCCCGACGAGAATCGCGGCGAGGGCCAGCGGCAGCACCGCGAGGGGACTGACCAGCGCGACCGAGCGCACGAAGAAGCCGAAGCCGAGCAGCGTCGACCAGTCGGCCGCGCCGGGATCGGCGGTGGCGGCCGCGGCGTTCGCGGCGGCGGCGTGGAACACGACCACGACGCCGAACACCGCGATCGCCGCGGCCCAGCCGATTACCTCGCGCCGCGCATTCTCGGTCAGCGCCAGCACCGCCATCACCAGCGCGAACAGCAGCGCGGTCTCGCGGATCAGCATCGCGATCAGCGTGATTGCCACTGTCTCCACCCAGCGGTCGCGGCGGTAGAGCGCCAGCGCCAGCGACACTAGCAGCCCTGCCCAAACCTCATGCAGCAGGGCGAGATCGGGCTGCGCGAAGGGCATCGCGGCGACGATGACGACCAGCAGCGCGATGATCAGCGGTGCACCGCGGCGCATCTCCGGCTGCAGCCGCAGGTACCAGGCGACCACGGTGCCGACGCCGAGCAGCAGCAGCAGCGCGTCGATCACCATCGGCGGCAGCGCGGCCTCGATGACCGCAAGCGTCGGCAGGCGAAAGCTGAGGAACGAGGACAGCGGATAGCCGCCGTCGCGCAGCGCGGCGGCCGTCGCGGCATAATAAGCGGCGCCGTGGCGCAGCGCATCGACCACCGAGCCATAGAGCACAATCTCCGCTTCGCCCTGGGCGGGAGCGGTGGCGTGGAGCGAGAACAGACAGGCCAGCAGCAGGACGGCGACCAGGGCCAGCACGACACGCGCCTGGCCGCGATCGAGCTTCGCCCAACGCGTCGGGTGTCCGAGCCAGAGCGCGGCGCCCGTCCGTCGCATGGTCAATGCAGGACCAGCCAGCTTGCCGCGACGCTGACCAGCGCCGTTGCCAGCGCGACCGCGGCATAGCGCCAGCCGCCGCCGATCCGCACCACCTGGATATCGCGCAGCGGCGGGGCAGGGGGCGCGCCGCCGGGCGGCGGGTAACGCGCCTCGATGTTGCGGATCAGGTCGGGCAGGCGGGCGATGGTGCGCAGATCGGTGATGATGCGGTCGGCGATGGCCGATTCGGGACCGAGTTCGGTGCGGATCCACTCGCGCACGAAGGGCGCGGCGGTGTCCCACATGTTGATTTCGGGATCGAGCGCGTTGGCGACGCCCTCCACCATCACCATCGTCTTCTGCAGCAGCAGCAGGTGCGGCTGCGTCTGCATGTCGAAGTCGCGGGTGATGTTGAACAGGCCGTCGAGCATCATGCCGACCGACATGTCCTTGACCGGCAGGCCCCGCATCGGCTCGCCCACGGCGCGCAGCGCGGTGGCGAACTCGGCGACATTGTGGTGCGCAGGCACATAGCCCGCCTCGAAATGGATTTCCGCGACCCGGCGATAGTTGCCGGTGATCAGGCCGTACAGGATCTCGGCCAGCCAGTTGCGCGCGCGGCGGTCGATCCGGCCCATGATGCCGAAATCGATCGCGGCGATCTTGTTACCCGGGAGCGCGAACAGATTGCCCTGGTGCATGTCGGCGTGGAAGAAGCCTTCCGAAATCGCCTGGCGCAGGAAGGCATGGACCAGCGTCGACGCCAGCGCCCTGGTGTCATAGCCCGCCGCGATCAGCGCCTCGCGATCGTTGAGCTTGATGCCGTCGATCCATTCGAGCGTCAGCACGCGGCCCGTGGTACGTGCCCAGTCGATCGCCGGCACGATATAGTCGGGCTCGGCCTCCATCGCCTCGCACAACTCGGAGGCTGACGCCGCCTCGCGCCGGAAATCGAGTTCGCGCGCGGTCCAGCGCTTGAACGTCTCGATCACCAGCCGCGGGCGCAGCCGCGCCGCCTCGCCGCCCAGCGATTCGAGCTGTGCCGCCGCCCATTGATAGGTGTCGATGGCGCGGGCGAATTCCTTTTCGATGCCCGGCCGCAGCACCTTCACCGCGACGTTGCGGCCGTCGGTCGTCACCGCGCGGTGCACCTGGGCGATCGAGGCGGCGCCGATCGGCTCTTCCTCGATCGACTGGAACAAGGCCTCGAGCGGCCGGCCGGCGGTGACTTCGATCTGTTGGCGGATGCCGTCGAACGGCACCGGCGGCAGCGCGTCCTGCAGCCGCATCAGGTCGGCCGCGGCGGCCTCGCCGATCAGGTCCGGCCGCGTCGCCAGCGTCTGTCCCAGCTTGATCGCGGCCGGCCCGATCGCCTGCAGCGCGTCGGCATAGCGCGGCACCTTGGGCACGCGCGCGCCGATCCTTGCGATCCGCGCCAGCCGCCGCACGGGTGCGGGCGTATTGGGGTCGTGCTCGATCCCCTTCAGCGCGCCGTGACGCGCCAGGATGCGTCCCCATTTGAGGAGGCGCCAGAGATGGACGGCAGGGGCGGTCACGCTTCGAGGGAATCCCGGTGATAAACTGAGGCAGGTCGGTTCGCACGAAGGCGCGAAGGCGCGGAGCGATGCCGCCTGCGACGATTGTTGCGCGTCAGCGCCAGCTTCATCAAATCCGCCACCCCGAGTGGATCGCGACCAATCCGCCCAGCATCGGCTCGACCTTGGTCTGCACGAAGCCCGCCTCCCGGATCATGCGCTCGAAGGTGGG
>JBQCHA010000283.1:0-4761 GCA_051955175.1 Sphingomonas sp. | reverse complement strand
ATGCCTCCTGCGGTAGAGAAAGGCAAGGGCCGACGCGCACCATGCGATGTCTCGCACACCGGCAAACTCGCCGGCGGCCCTTTTGTGGAATCCCCTTAGCTCCTGATCGTGGCCCGGTAGCATCTGACCCAACATACGCTCTCTCCGGTTGCGTTGCTTGTAGCGCGCCCGGTTACGCTGAATCTCGCGCGGCGGTTCTGCCCGGCGGGCTGCCTCGACTTCGATATCCAAGCTCTATCGGCAGTAAATCCCTGAAGGTGCGCGCCATTCCGCTTCAATGAGAGCGCCCTGGCCCAAACCTACCTCCAAGAGGCAGCCCTGAATCAAGAAGCATGTGCCCCGTCAGCCTGCTCATGCTTTGCAAGTTCCGTGTCATTAAAGCCATCGGCAACCGCGTTATTCAGCCATCGCAGGTGCGGCCCCACTCCCGAGGTCCCGATTATCTTATCGCCATGCGTGTTCGCCTACCAACAATTTTTGAACCGCACTGGCGACACTGAACATATCTTGTCGGAATGCGAAGCCCCTCGCGTTGATGGGGCGCACATTTCGAAGACGAGCAATGGGAAAAGGTTCGCAAGCAGGGGAGGGGCAAGCTTCCGCTTCTGGAGCTACAGGAGCTTTCCCGAGGCCGACCCATGTCCTGCCTGCCTCAGGGAAGTAGATGCTAGCATCAAGCGCAATGCCAAGCATCCCATGCGGGTCAAATGCTGACTGCACGATCACTGGTCGCGCGATCGCCGCTCAGAAATTTGTCCACGCCGCCCCGGTTGCGCCGGATTCAATCGGCCCGAACTGAAAACAAAGTTCCGTTACTGACAGCATAGACCGCGCCGTCGGGGCCAACTGCCGTCGGGGTATACGCTTGTTGGACGTGTGATGTGAGGCGCACGCTCTGTGCAAGTGTGTTCGTCGCGAGATCCCATCGGTAAAGCACCCCATCCTCATTGTTCGCGAGAATTGAGCGGCGAAATGGGTCTGCCGCCATCGTATTGGTGCACCATTCGCGTCGGGCTGTGGGTGAGTTCCCGTCCTGCGTCGGGGCCAAGATTGTCAACACCTCGCGCATCACGCTCGGCACTTCCGAGCCTCGCTGACTAGCCGTTGGGTCGAGTATGGCGAGCCGGTTCTGCCCGTCACCCGAGCCCTCCCCCAGGTAGTTGTTGTAATTTGTGGCGAGTAGATAGGGCGAGGTTCCGCGGTATGAAGGCACCATTGAAGCCGGGATCACGCTGGGGGACGCGTCTCGCCCGAAGCTACCCGGAGCGCCCGTCGAATTGAGCAGCGCATCGAACTGCAGCAGCCAGCCACGCGCATTGTTGATGTCGAATATGACTTCCAGCACACCGTAAAACACGCAGCCGTCCGGGCCGACCACCGGTGATGACGTGACGTGGTCGTCGAGGCGTGCGGGGGTAAGCGTGTTCGGGTCCACAAGCGCAACCTTGGCGCGCGTCGCGAGCGTTGTAGCGTCAAGCGCAAGTAGGAAGGCCGCCTGCGTATAGCCGGATTCCGTGATCGCATGGACCGCGATATAGATCATTGTTCCGTCGATGGAGATTGCCGGCGCACAATTCGTCACAGGCTTCTGGACAGCAGGGTCGCCGGTCGCCGCGGCGGCGCCGACCCATACCCCCGTGCCGTCAGGCGAAACGCGAGCGATACCGCTCACCAGCCCCGCCGGGTTGGGGCCGGTCACCCGAAAACCGAAGAAGATATTCCCTTCCGCATCGGCCGTGAGTGGGGTGTGAATGAACACGCTGCCATCAAACGCCGCCCGATCGGCGTTGTAAGCGGCGGCACCATAGAACACCTGAGATGCGAAGACGCCGTCGCTTGTATCGGCGTCATCGCGCAGCAGAAGCTTGGCGCCAGCGCCAGGCACGTATAGGCGGCCCTGCTGCGTGAGCAGCACGTTGTACGGCTGCTGCTGGTAAATACTGGGATTCGGTGGATCAATGTAGTCAGTGGCTGCCGACCACAAGAGCGCGCCGATCCTGGCGTCGCGAGCTTCGACCCTGAAGGTGCCGTTTGCCACAGTCTTCACCGGCATCACCACCGTGTTGCGCCTTGTCACCGCGGGCGAGCCATAATGTGTGAGCAGTGCATTATTTGGCGCGTATTGGGGCATCAGGTCGACTGCGGCCGACCACGCGATGTGCCCGAGGTCTTGGGATGCCGTAGCGCTAAGGGCCGTGTGCTGCGCATCGCGACCGAATCCGAACCACGCGGAGCCCACCATCGGCGACGGAGCGGAGGTTGGGGTCGGTGTCGGCGGAGGAGCAGGAGTAGGCGTGGGTGTCGGAACGGGCGTTCGACCCCGGCCAGTGCGTCCGCATGCGGCGAGAGCGGCGTACGCAGACAACATTGCCAAAACACTTCGGCGAGAAGTATGGATAGAGGTATAGAGTTCGCGGGGCATGTGAAGACGCCTCATGGCGTCAACATACCCGTTCCATTCGGCGATTCGCCCCGGGAATACTCCTTAGGCAAGCGCAGCGTCCCCACCGAATTTAGCAGGTGGGATCTTGCACTGACGCCCCAAGTGGTTTCGGTGCAATTCAGCTGACAGCCTGTGAGCGCAGCCTCTTCGGCACTGAACGTTCCCTGAAGAAGCAATGATCGTCTTCCGCTCCGTGCAGCTTGAGGTGGGCGAACAGAATCTCGAGCTTCTTCCGCTGGCGGCGTGAGACGAGGTAGGCGTCGCTGGTAGCGACACCCTCGGCGTCTATCCTCTGGGCTATGCGTCCGCGCCGGCCACGGCGACCATCACCAACGCAGCCAGCAGAACGATCAGCGGCGCGTCATGGTCGAATCAGTCAGCGGCATCCTTGGGGGTCCTCCTTCTGAGGCCCTGATTTTTCGACCCCATCAGACCCCCAAAATGGCGGGATCTGATCGGCTGCCTCAGGACCTATTAGACCGAACACGCGGCAAAATAACGCCTATCTTTCAGTGCATTCAAGAACGTCTCGAGCGTTGCTGAAACCCCGCGTTGGTGGGCGGTGACGGGCTCGAACCGCCGACCCTCTCGGTGTAAACGAGATGCTCTACCAACTGAGCTAACCGCCCGCGCTTGCGGAAGGCGGTAATAGCGCCGTTTTCGTGCCGGGCAAGCGGTCGCGTTGGGGAGCCGGAATGCGCACGCCATCCAGGATATCCGTAACGTCCGCCGTCGCGGGGAAGGCCGATTGCCCCCTGCGCCTGACGCGTGGAGCCTGAAGCCCGTTTGAAGCGGGCTTCCTTGCGCGCTCCCAGGCAAGCGCTCGACCCATTCGGCGCCGCTTGTCTCCAACGCCGATGCGCCTTTTCGGATTGCCGGTGGGATTCTATTCTCGCGCCATGGACAAGCCCGAGCTGCAGATCATCGGCAGACTGTTCTTCGCCTATCTGATGATCGCCGCGATCGCGCTGGGCGCGGCGGTCTATGCCATCGTTCGGGTCAGGCGCCATCTTCGCCGGCGCCGGGCGCATCGCCGCAATAGACGCCGCTAGGCGATCACCAGACCTGCCTCGCGGACGGCGTGGCAATAACCGAGCATGCCGTCGCGCGCCGTTGGCGTCAGCGCCATGAAGGCACGACGGCGGTCGAAGGGATCGGGGCGGCGCTCGAACAGGCCGGCGTCGGTCAGCTTGCCGATCCAGCGCAGCGCCGTGGTCGGCGCCACCGCCGCGGCGATGCACAGGCTGGACACCGAGACGGCGCGGTCCTCCAGCTCCGCGGCATAGAGGTCGAGCAGCATGTCCCACGCTGGGTCCTCGAACAGGCCGGGCGCGAAGAACTGGTCGCGCAGCCGGCGCGCGCGGATCGCGCGGCGGATGTCCCTGGCCTCGATGCCCGGCCCCGGCGCGACGGCGCCGGCATTGTAGCTGCCGCGGCGATCGCCGACGAGCCCGCCACGACGCGACGGGCTCGGCTCGCGGCGTGCGAGCTGCGCCAGCACCTCGGCGATGCGCGCCACCTCCTCGTTCAGCCGCTGCAGCCGCTCGCGCTCGCCTTCGCGCACGCGGTCGTGGAGCCGCCCCCCGTCGCCCGCCGCGGCGAGCACCAGCGCGGCGACGCGATCGGTGACGGTCGGCGCGATCAACAGCTGCACCGCGGTCCCGAACAGCTGCGCCGCCACCAGGTCGATCTGCGCGACGTCGAGTGCGACCACCACCCGCGCGCCCGTCGCGCGGGCGAGCGTGTCGATCCGCGGCAGCATCGCCTCCAGCTCGGCGGGCGCCGCGCCCTGCGCCTCGACCAGCAGCAGGTCGACCAGCGCATGATCGCCCAGCCGCCCGGCCGCCGCGGCCCAGGCGATCCGCTCGAGCAACCGCGCCTCGACATATTCGGCGGCCGCTACCGCCTCCTCCGCCAGCGCGCCGGGATCGGCGATCAGCAGCAGCGTCGGCGCGCGTCCCGCCGCCCCGTCACGCCGCCAGTCGTCCCACCGCGGCGTGGCAACGGGCCCGGCATCGTCGTTCATCGCAGCATTCCCCCGATTATGGATGCAAACACGCGCCACTCTACGCACCGCCCCGCGGCGATCCTGCCTCGTCCGCTCCATTTCCGAGCGAAGCCCGGTGCCGGCAGAGTCGGCTGACGCCAAGTACATCCGTTTTGGAGATAGATACTCATTATGGCGCAACGTCCAGCGGTTAGGCCCGATCCTGGCCCGGCCGATCGTCACCGTCGCGGGATCAATCCAGCGACTTCACGATCTCCTCGCACATCTTCTTGGCGTCGGAGAGCAGCATCATCGTGTTGTCGCGGTAGAA
>JBQCHA010000282.1:0-5084 GCA_051955175.1 Sphingomonas sp. | reverse complement strand
GTGAAAGACCTTCAGCACCTCTGCATTGGCCGTCAGCAGTTGCAGCAGCGGCGTGAGATCGATCCCCGGCGCCATCGGATCGATCGCCGCGGCCTCGTTCTCGTCGGCGATCTGGATCAGGCACAGCTCGGGCCAGAAGGTGTTCTCGCGCATGAATTCGGTATCGACGCAGACGAACGGCGCGTTCGATAGCCGATGGCAGAGATTGGCGAGGGTTGCCGAGTCCTCGATCAGGTCATGGATGTGCATCGCGGCTCCATAGCGAGCGCCGCGCGGGTTGACAAAGCGCCAGTTGCAAGGGAAGCGCGGCCACTCTTTTTAGCGTCATCCCCGCGGAGGCGGGGACCCATCTCCCGACGGAACCACAAGGGGGACGGATAGGAGATGGGTTCCCGCTTCCGCGGGAATGACGGGATGTTTGAAAGACGGTTGATCATGCACGCCTATCGCACCCACACTTGCGGCCAGCTTCGCGCCGAGCACACTGGCGAGACGGTCCGCGTCTCGGGCTGGGTCCATCGCAAGCGCGATCACGGCGACCTGGTGTTCATCGACCTGCGCGATCATTACGGCATGGTGCAGATCGTCACCGAGGTGTCGGGCCCAGTGTTCGACGTCATCGAGAGCCTGCGCGCAGAGAGCGTCGTCACCATCACCGGCCGGGTGGAGAAGCGCGCGGCTGAGGCGATCAACCCCAACCTGCCGACCGGCGAGATCGAGATTCGCGCCGAGGAGGCAAGCGTGCTGTCGGCTGCCGCCGAGCTGCCGCTGCCGGTCGCGGGTGAGCAGGATTATCCGGAAGATGTGCGGCTGCGCTATCGCTTCCTCGACCTGCGGCGCGAGACGCTGCACGCCAATATCGTCAAGCGCACCAAGATCATCTCGGACATGCGCCGCCGGATGGAAGGCGCGGGATTCACCGAATATTCGACGCCGATCCTGACTGCATCGTCGCCGGAAGGCGCGCGCGACTTCCTGGTGCCGAGCCGCATCCATGCCGGCAAGTTCTACGCGCTGCCGCAGGCGCCGCAGCAGTACAAGCAGTTGCTGATGGTCGCCGGCTTCGACCGCTATTTCCAGATCGCGCCGTGCTTCCGCGACGAGGACCCGCGCGCCGACCGGCTACCGGGCGAGTTCTACCAGCTCGACCTCGAAATGAGCTTCGTCACGCAGGAAGACGTGTGGAACACGATGGAACCGGTGATCGCCGGCGTATTCGAGGATTTCGCGGAAGGGCGGCACGTGACGCCGGCCGGCAGCTTCCCCCGCATTCCTCATGACGAGGCGATGCTGAAATACGGCTCGGACAAGCCCGACCTGCGCAACCCGATCGTCATCACCGACGTCACCGACCATTTCCATGGCTCGGGCTTCGGCATCTTCGCCGGCATCGTCGCTGGCGGCGGCGTGATCCGCGCGATCCCGGCACCGGGTGCGGGCGCGGGCAGCCGCAAGTTCTTCGACGACATGAACAATTGGGCGCGCGCCGAAGGCTATTCGGGGCTCGGCTATATCAACATCAAGGATGGCGAGCCGGGCGGACCGATCGCCAAGAATCACGGCCCGGAAGCGACGGCGAAGCTGATCGCGGCGCTCGGCCTCGGCCCCAACGACGGCGTGTTCTTCGCCGCCGGCAAGGAAGGTCAGGCGGCGAAGCTCGCCGGCCTCGCCCGCATCCGCACCGGCGAGCAGCTTGACCTGATCGACAAGGACCGGTTCGAGCTGTGCTGGATCGTCGACTTCCCGTTCTACGAATATGACGAGGACGAGAAGAAGATCGACTTCGCGCACAATCCCTTCTCGATGCCGCAGGGCGGACTGGACGCACTGAACGGCGAGGACCCGCTGTCGATCAAGGCCTATCAATACGACATGGTCTGCAATGGCTACGAGATCGCTTCGGGTTCGATCCGTAACCAGTCGCCCGAGACGATGGTCAAGGCATTCGAGTTGGTCGGCCTCTCTAAGGCCGACGTCGAGGAGCGGTTCGGCGGGCTTTACCGCGCGTTCCAGTACGGCGCACCGCCGCACGGCGGGATGGCCGCTGGCGTCGATCGCATCGTCATGCTGTTGTGTGGCGCCCAGAACCTCCGCGAGATCACGCTGTTCCCGATGAACCAGCGCGCCGAGGACCTGTTGATGGGCGCGCCCTCGGTCGCCAGCATGAAGCAGTTGCGCGAATTGTCGATCCGCGTCGTTGAACCGCAGGCCAAGCCGGCAAAGAAGGACGTCGACGAGGTGGTGGCGCCGAACGCCGGCTAACGACCGCTCGCTTCGGGCGTAGTCGAGAAGCATCGAGGCGAGCAGCGTCTCGACTTCGCTCGACACGAGCGGTTAAGCTGCGTGAATGGCGATCGATCTCCACGACTATGAAGCCGGCCGCAAATATGACGGCCATTACAAGAAAGACCTGAAGAAGCTGCAGAAGCGGCTCGAGCGCATTCAGGTCGCCCATGCGATGCACAAGAGGCCGGCGATCATCGCGCTCGAAGGCTGGGACGCAGCGGGGAAGGGCGGGATCATCCAGCGGATGACCGCCGAATGGGACCCGCGCTTCTACGAAGTCTGGCCGATCAGCGCGCCGACGCCCCCCGAACTGGCGCATCATTTCCTCTGGCGCTTCTGGAAGCGGCTACCCGAGGCGGGTGACATCGCCGTGTTCGACCGCACCTGGTACGGCCGCGTGCTGGTCGAGCGGGTCGAGGGGTTTGCCAGCGAGCCCGATTGGCGGCGCGGTTATGATGAGATCAATGCGTTCGAGGCGCAGCAGATCGCCAACGGCACGACGCTGGTAAAGCTGTTTATCCATGTGACGCAGGCAGAGCAGGATCGTCGGCTCAAGGCGCGCCTGACCGAGCCGTGGAAGCACTGGAAAACCGGGCTGGAAGACTATCGCAACCGTGCGAAGCGCGACGATTACCTGCGCGCGATGCACGACATGTTCAGGCAGACCGACACCAAGCTCGCGCCCTGGACGGTGATCGACGGCAACGACAAGAAAGCGGCACGCATCGCCGCGATGACCGCGGTGGCCGATGCGTTGGAAGCGCACGTGCCCATGGAGCCGCCGCCGATCGATCCCGAGGTGGAGAAGGTGGCGACGCAGGCATTGGGGCTCGATTAGAGCGGTAGCGACACCACCGACCCGCTGGAGACGACCGTAAAGCGCTCAGCGCAGCTTGGCGATGCTCAACCCGTCTTCCTTGGCGCGCTGCTTGACCGATTCCTCGCTGCGGGTCAGCGCCTTGGCGATCGCCTTCAGCGCCATGCCCTTCTTGGCCAGCGTGTGCAGCTTCTGGATCTCGTCGGGGCGCCAAGGCTGGCGGTGGCGTTCGAAGCTCTTCTCGCTCATGCGGGCTCCTCCGGGATGGGCGACACGGTCAGGATCTCGATTGCCTCGGCCTTGCCGTTGAAATCGACTCGTTCGCCCGCCATCGCGCCGAGCAGCGCCTTGGCCAGCGGGGCGGCGAAACCGATTCGATCGGTCGCAGGATCGGCTTCGTCGGCACCGACGATCTCGATCACCCGCTCGCGCCCGGCAAGGCGGATTGTGACGCGTGAGCCGATCCCGGCCTCGCCTGCCGGCGGCGGCGGCGCGAGCTCGGCGGTGGTCATCCGCGTCACCCAATAGCGATGCTCGCGGCGCAGCGGTTCCATCGCGTCGCCCTCGGCAGCCGCGATGGCCGCCTCGAGTTCCGCGACCTTGGCTTCGATCAATCGGCGGCCGCGCGGCGTCACCAGGTTGGGGCCCGGCGGCAGCGGCACTTCGAACCGCGGTTCCTTGTGTTCCTCGTCGCTCTCGCGGCGGAAGGCTACGCTCATGGTCGGATAACGATCAGGCCGGCGCGAACGACCCGTCTTCGCCCATCACCCACAGGATGCCGTCGCGAATCGCGAAATAGGCACCGCGCAGCGCCAGGGCGCCGGTCGCGACTCGCTCGGCGACGAACGGGAAGGTCATCAGATTGGCGAGCGAGACGCGGACTGTCTCCAGCTCCAGCTCGCGGGCCGCTTCCTCCCCGGTGCCGCAGGACTCCACGACCTTCGACCGCGCGTCGTGCAGCATGTCGACCCAGTGCGCGACGAAGCCGCCTTCGCCCGGCGCGGCGCCGTCGAACACGCCGGTCAGCGACGCCTGGACACCGCCGCACGAGCCATGGCCCATGACCACGATCTCCGGCACGTTCAGCTGCGTGACGGCGAACTCGATCGCTGCCGACACGCCGTGGCGCCCGCCGCCGATCTCATAAGGCGGCACCAGCGCGGCGATGTTGCGTACGACGAAGATTTCGCCGGGCGACACGTCGAACACGGTCGCAGGATCGGTGCGGCTGTCGGCGCAGGCGATCACCATTACCCGTGGGCTCTGCCCCTCGGCCAGTTGGGCCCAGCGATCGTGCTGGCGCTTGTAGTCGGTATCGCGGAAGCGGTGATAGCCCGCTACGAGGTCGGAAAAGTCAGTCATGCTTGCATCTTTTGCAGGCAAGCGCGGGGGTGGCAAGCCATCACGACAGTCGCTATTTGGCGGGGCATGACCGAAACCACCACACTCGCCCGGCCACCGCGCATCCGCAAGCCCGATTGGATCCGGGTCAAGGCGCCGACCAGCGTCGGCTTTTCCGAGACCAAGCGGCTGATGCGCGAAAAGAACCTCGCCACGGTGTGCGAGGAGGCCGCGTGCCCGAACATCGGCGAGTGCTGGACCAAGAAGCACGCCACGGTGATGATCTTGGGCGACACCTGCACGCGCGCGTGTGCCTTCTGCAACGTCAAGACCGGCATGCCGCGCGCGGTCGACCCGGCTGAGCCCGATCACGTCGCGGAGGTCGCGGTGCAGATGGGCCTGCAGCATATCGTCATCACCTCGGTCGATCGCGACGACCTGCCCGACGGCGGCGCGAAGCAGTTCGTGCGGGTGATCGAGGCGATCCGCAAGGCGGCGCCCGCCACGACGATCGAGATCCTGACGCCCGATTTCCGCAACAAGAGCGAAGTGGCGGTCGAGGCGATCGTCGACGCGGGCCCCGACGTCTACAACCACAATCTGGAGACCGTGCCGCGGCTCTATCCGACGATTCGGCCGG
>JBQCHA010000281.1:0-22916 GCA_051955175.1 Sphingomonas sp. | reverse complement strand
GGTCAATTATCGCGTGCAGGGCCGCTACATGATCGTCGACCGCCTTCTCAATGCCGCTGAACTGCGGCTCGGCGACCGCAAGACCGAGAAACGCGTGCGGATCACCCGGACCGCCCGGCGCAAGGGCGACCGGCAATGAGCGATGCCGTGAGCGAGGACAATCGAGGCGAAACGCCAGAACCGGTGGCGGCGTGCGTGCCCGATCCGGCGGCGACGCCGGCGCCCGGGCAAGCAGCGACGCCTGCACACGACCCGGGCGCGTTCCGCTTGCGCGCGGCACCGCCCCAGGTGACGCGCCTGTCGCGCAAGGCGCTCGCGATGGCCGGCATCGCGGCCGGGGCAGCGCTCGGCGGCGCCCTGATCTACGCGCTCCACGAGCGCCCGCCGGCGACGCCGCGCAACAACCTCTACACCAGCCAGGGCGCGGCCCGAGCGGGCATCGTCGCCGAGGCGCCCGCGGATTATGCGAGCGTGCCGAAACTCGGCCCGCCGCTGCCCGGCGATCTCGGGCCGCCGATCGTCGCGGCGCGGCAGCACGACACCGCAGCAGCAACGCCGAAACAGGACAGCGTCAAGGCGGAGGAACGGCAGCGGGAGGTGCAAGCGCGCGACGCCGCCAGAGCGAGCGCGTTGTTCACCGACCGCCAGACGGCGCCTGCGACGCCAGCGACCGCCAGCCTGCCGCCCCCTGCCGGTGCCGCTCACCCGACGCCACAGGTCGTGCCACCACCCGGCGGCCAGGCGACAAAGCGCGCTTTCCTCCAAGACAGCGTCGTCGCCGACACCCCGAGCACGGCACGGTTGACGCCCCTGCCCTCACCTTATGTGCTGCAGGCGGGCAGCGTTATCGCCGCGGCGCTGATCACCGGCATCCGCTCCGATCTGCCGGGGCAGATCACCGCCCAGGTCACCGAGAATGTCTATGACAGCCCGACCGGGCGGATCCTGTTGATCCCGCAGGGCTCGCGGCTGCTCGGGCGCTATGACAGCGACGTCTCGGCGGGCGATGAGCGGGTGCTGCTCGCCTGGGACCGACTGATCCTGCCCGACGGCCAGTCGATCGCGCTCGAGGCCCAGCCCGGTGCCGATGCGGCCGGTATGGCGGGCCTTGAGGATCGTACCAACCATCATTGGGGCAATCTCTTCAAGGCAACGGTCATGTCGACACTGCTCGGGATCGGCACCGAGTTCGCGACAGGCGGCAGCAGCCGGCTCGTTCAGGCACTGCGTTATGGCACGCAGGATACCATCAACCAGACCGGTCGCGCGCTGGTCGAGCGGGAATCCGGCCTGGCGCCGACGCTGACGATCCGGCCTGGCTTTCCGGTGCGCGTCATCGTGACGCGCGACCTCATCCTCGAGCCCGAAGGAGCACCCTCATGACACAGTTACGGCTGGGAGCAGTCCTCGACGATAAGCCGGCCAAGGTGGCGGTCGAGCTCAGTGCGGCAACGCTGCGCGACCTCAAGGACTATGCCGAGGTGCACGCGCGGCAGACGGGCGTGGCGACGCCGCTGGCGATCGAGAAACTGATCGGGCCGATGCTGGAGCAGTTCATGGCGAGCGACCGCGCGTTCAGGCGGCTGCGTCGCCAGCTGCCGGAGTGACGACACTGCGGTTCGATGGGGATTGCCGACTCGCGGATCAGGCGCACTATGGGGCTGCGCCTGGGAAATAATTCGGGCGTGTGACCGGGTATTGGCGTGCATGTCCAGGCCGCCAGGCTAAAGGCGCCAATGCGCACCCCCAACGGTGCGTTTTCCACCTCCCGGTCACCTCACGCGCGCATCAAGTGCGTCTGTTTGTCCTAAGCTGTTCGATTATAATCAATTATAATATGGAATCCCTGTCGCCAGCGATCGACCATCGGTGCTGCGGTTCACGGTGAATCGCGATATCCGAATGGAGGGTGAAATGAAGGATCGTAAAGTGGAGACCGCCGTCGTGCTCGGTCGCGCGAGCCGCGAAACCAGGGGCAACGGCGACAAGGTGCTCGACACCATCGGCAGCCTGCAGCCGCTGGCCGGCATTGCCGACGACTGACGAGGCGAGCGCACGCGCTTCGGCGCGTGCGCTTGTTCGGCGCGACGATGAAGGTGCGAGCCCCCGATGTGGTGTTTTGCCTTTGCGGTGGGAGGGCGGTCTTTCTCGACTGCACCAACGACCTCTATCTCTGCCTGCCCGATACCTTGAACCGCTCATTCGTCGGTCACCTCGTCGGCGACGAGGAGAAGTCACCCGAGCTCGTTCACAGGCTCGACGAAGCCGGCATCGAGTGGCAGCGGATCGACTTTGCCCGCTCGTTGGCATCGCCCGTGCCGGTGGCGGACGGTGAGCTGCTCCCGGCAGCCAAGACGCACTGGACCGTCCGCGCCTTGGCGGTGCAGCTGCAGATGCGCCGCCGCATCAGCTCCTGGCGGTTCAGCGAGGTGCTGTCGCGTGAAATCGCTCGAAAGCCCTCGCAACGCGCGAGCAACGGCCAAGACGATCTGTCGAAGCTGCGCGCCGCGTTCGATCGCGTCAGCCTCTGGCTGGGGGACGGCGACCAATGCCTCGCCCGCTCGCTGGCGTTCAGGAGGATCGCCCTTTGCCTCGGCCATCGCCCGTCACTGGTTGTGGGCGTGAAGCTCGATCCCTTCGGCGCGCACAGCTGGGTTCAGATGGGCGACCGCGTCGTCAACGACGCGCTGGAGCGGACCCGGCTCTATCAACCGATCCTCGTGTTATGAAAGCCTTTCGCTACCTGCTGATGGTGTCGCCAACCCGCGATCTCGCTGAAGCCAGATGTGCGACACCGCTCGCGGATCAGGGTTATGTCAGGCTGTTCGCACATCGATCGATCGCCGTGTTTGCGACGCAGCGCCTGATCCAGCCACTGTCCGATGGCCTCGCGATCGGACATGTCTTCGATGCAGTCGGCCGCAGGCCAGGCGAAAGCCCGCGCGCAGCCTGCCACGTTGCCGACACAGCGGGCTTGTTCAAGTCCTTCTGGGGATCCTTCATCGCCATCTTCTGGCGCGGTGCCGTCCGTGTCGCTCGCGATCCGTCGGGAACATTGCCCTGCTTCTACGCAGCAAAGGACGGCATCCTCTATTTCGCGCACGACGCGCGCACGCTGGTAGAGCAAGGGGCCCTGAACCCGAGCCTTGATTGGGAGGGGGTCGCGCGTACGCTGTTCGCCAACGATCTGCCCGAGCGCAACACCGCACTTCACGACGTGAAGCAATTGCTGCCGGGCGAGCAATTGTCGATCGACGTCGCGAACGCCATCGATCTGCAAACCCTTTGGAGTCCCTGGGACTATGTCGGGGCGCGCGAACCAAGCGCCGGCGAGCTCAACGGGTTGATCAAGGCGTGCGTTCGCCGGTGGCAACAATCGCTCGGGCCGTTGCTGCTGACCGTTTCCGGCGGCCTCGACTCCTCGATCGTCGCGGCGGCAATCGCGGCAGCCACCACCTCACGGGCGATCACGGTCGCGACCGATGATCCACATGGCGACGAAAGCGCGTTCGCCCGCATCGTCACCGACGCTCTCGACCTGCCGCTGATCGTCGCCCGATATGAGATGGAAGCGGTCGACATCGACCGGTCAAGCGTTGCTCATTTGCCGCGCCCCGGCGGTCGCGCGCAGCTGCAGGCCTATGACGCGGTTCTCGCAGCGGCTGCCGAAACCATCGCCGCTGACGCCGTCCTCACCGGTCTTGGGGGTGACAATGTCTTCTATTTCACCCGCTCGGTCCGACCGTTGATCGATCGCCTTCTCAGCGAGGGGGTCACCACTCAAACCGCGGCGACCTTCATGCACATCGTCCGCCTTACTGGCGCCAGCCCCTGGGCTGCGGCGCGCGCGGCACTGGCGTTCCGCCACGACCGCGGTGTGCCGTATCGTTGGCGCCCCGATCGGCGCCTGCTGTCGCGCGAGGTCGCCTGCGCAGCATCCCGAAGGCCACTCGATCATCCCTGGCTCGACGCGCCGCCTGGCGCCTTGCCTGGTCGGGCGGCGCACATCGCGCAGCTCATCCGGACGCAGTCCTACGTCGACATCAGCGATCGCAGCCATGGGGTCGCCATGACCCATCCGTTGCTGTCGCAGCCGATCGTCGAGGCCTGCCTCGCCGTGCCATCGTGGCGGTTTTGCGAGGGCGGCCTCGATCGCGCCGTTGCGCGGCAAGCGTTCCGCGACGACCTGCCACCCGCCGTCCTCGAACGGCGTCATAAAGGTGGCCCCGATGGGTTCGCGATGGCGATCGTTCGTCAGCACCTGCCGGCACTTCGCGCGCGGTTGATGGAGGGCGAGCTGGCGCGCAATGGCATCATCGACCGCAAAGCCATCGAGCAATGTCTGGGCGACGCCGCGCTCCAGCGCGGCGATGATCATGTCCGGCTGCTCTTACTGCTGGATACCGAGGCCTGGGTGCGCCACTGGCAGTCTCGACGACAGCCGTGAAGGCGCGGCCGCGCGATCTATCCGCTGGTCCATCCTGTGCCATCGCGCCGCGTCGATCCGGCGGCGCGGATCGGACGGAAGGATATTGCGCAGCCAATAATCGAACCAGTCAAGATCGCGCTGATAGACCGCCAGCCGATGCGCCGGCTGCCATTTGAAGTGGCTCTCGTCGGGATAGACGAAAAAGTCGGCCGCCTTCCCGACCTCACGCAGCGCTGTGTAGCTGGCCAGCGCGCCGCGAAACTCCTCATCGGCCTCATCGAACAGGATCGGAAAGGCGACCCGCCTCGCATTCAGCGCGATCGAGATACGCGACCAGAAGGCTTGTGCGCGCGCACTGATGCCGGGCCAGCCGATCTGTGCATATTTCCTGCTCAGCGCGGGACCCAGCAGGGCGGTCTGCTCCGGCTCCCAGCAGCATCCACTGACGATGGCAGCCTTGAACATGTGGCTGTTCAACGCCGCGAACTGGACGGTCGACGAGCCGTCGCTCAACCCGGTGATGCCGACGGCGTCCGGCTCGACAATCCCCTTGGCGATGAGTGCGCGGACACCGCGTTCGACCACCGACAACACGCTGCGGCGGTCGGCGAAATCGCGCAGGCCGATCCGGTCGACGTCGACATAGGTTCGCGGTCGCGTGATCTCGCCGACCGGGGCGGGCCGCTGGATGCTGAGCACCGCGAAGCCGTGATTGGCGAACAGTTGGATCGGAAATTCGTCGCCGGTCCCGCCGCGCAGAAAGCCGCGCGATTGATATTGGACAACGATCAGAGGATATCGCCGACCGGGGTGATAATCGACCGGCAGGACGACGTCGCCGAATGCCTCGAGCCCCGCGCTGCTGCGCAGGTGGAGGCGCTCGACCGCACCCAGCTCGAGCTGGGCAAATTGGGGGTTCGGATCGGCAAGGATCGTCGCCCTCGCCTGCCGCAGATCGATCGAGACCAGATGTCGCGGGTGAAGCGAGGATTCGCGCAAGCATACGAGGTCATCGGGCGTTGCCGGCTGGCAATCGATCAGCAGGTCGCGCGTCGTGTACAGCCGCCGCGGCCTGCCGCTGCCGGGGCGCCACTCATAGACGGAGATTTGCTCGTGCGCCCAACCTTCGCGCCGCATGAAGCGAACCACGCTGCCGTGCTGCGCCACCCACAGCGGGCCGCTGCTATCGCGGCAGCGCGATGACGGACATACGATCGGTTTCGATCCCCCGCATTGCGCGGCCAGAATGGTGGACGCGGGGACGCCAGTCCGCCGCTTTTGCGCTGCGGCGGTGCACAGCGATGCCGTGCCGGCGAGCTGGAGCGCGACTCGTTGTCTCCCGGTAGTGAACTGCGCGATCTCACTTGGCGTGGCGGCTCGCCCCTCCCCCGGTGCTGCGGTGTCCACGACGCGATAGTCAAAGGGCTTGTTCAGCGTGAGCGTCGGCGTCGCCGCGCGTAGCGGCATGAAGCGGTCGTCGAGATGAAAACCCTCGCGTGCCTCCGCGCTGAGGGCATTTCGGGCAGGATCGAGCGGACCGCGCACTTTGGCGATGATCGCCGACGGCGTTACCCGAAAATCGAGCACCTCGTTGCGGAAGTGCGTCACTGGCCGGTCATCGCCGCCATCGGCAGCTGCCCGCCAGACCTGTGTCGTTCCATCCAGGTTCTTGAGGAAGAAGATCGCGGCACCGTCGGCCGACCATTGCGGGCTGATGACCGCGGGGACACCCGTCCGTCGCAGCGGAAACGCTGCTGGATCGACCGGCTGCCGGATCAGGCGACCACCGGTGTCGACGAACCTCGGGCGGCTGGGATGGTCGAGATCAATCACGACCATCGCCAGGCAATAAAGGTTCGCCGCGGGATCGGCTCTGCGCACCTGAAAGGCGATCCGCCGTCGATCGGGCGAGAAGGCAAACAGGTGCTGGGCGAGGCCTTCGGCGTCGAGCGGACCGATGTCGCGCAGCCGCACGAGATCGGTGGCTGTCAGCGGTCGCCTCGCCGACCCGACATCCACCCTGGTCCAGTCGATGCCGTCACACCTGTCGTGCGCCGACGCCGCCAGCGGACAGAGACACGCCAGCACCACGCCGGCAGCGACCATGAGGGGCGATCGCATCGCTTACCAGCGTTTGGCGATGGTGAGGTCGATCGACCGTCCAATGACCGTATAATTGGTCGAATCGTACGTCGCGTCGGTCGGGGCGGCAGTCCGGACAATGCCGGGCTTCTCATTGAAAATGTTCGACACCGTGGCCGTCACGTCGATGTTCTCGAGCAGTCCCGGACCGCGGCCGGTCGACAGACGGGCGACGAGATCGGCTGAGCAGAAGGCGTTCACGCCGACATGCGGCGGAATGCGATCATCGAGCACACCGTCGATATAATGGACCCGCGCCGACAGCATGACATTGTCGCGCTTGACGGTGGCGGCGCCCTGGAAGCGCCAGTGCGGCGGCATGAAGATGACGCCCGCGGCCGGCGCGGAGGCGCCCCCGGCGATCAGCGTTCGGTCACTGTCGATGTAGCTGGCTGCGCCGCTGAGCGTCAGCTTACTGGATCCGATGTCCAGGCCGTAGGAGGCCGAAAGATCGACGCCCTCGATGAACTGCCGCGCGGTGTTCTGGTCGCGTCCATCGATCACGGCATAGACGGTGGCGGGATCATAAGGCTGGCCGGTGAAGTTCTGCAAGCCGAACACCCCGGCGGCCGGCGCAATCAGCGCACTCAACGTTGCGGGCGATGGATTGAAAGTGACCAGGCTCGCGTAGACGGGATTGTCGAGAACGCCGAGCACCGAGGTCAGCGGGGTGACAACGCGATTGCGGTATCTGATGTTGTAGTAGCTCGCCTCGAGCTTCAGTCCGGGGAACGAGGCGGGCGCGTAGGTTGCGGTTGCCGACCATGTCGACGCGCGCTCGGGCTTCAGATCGGCATTACCCCCGGCGATGTAGAGAATGGTCCGGTCGGCGACAGGCCCGGTTGCGCCGACATCCGAGGCTCGCTCGAGCAACGCCTGATAGGTCCGATATCGCTCGTAGAAGGTTGGCGCCTTGAACGACCTGCCCCAATCGCCTCGCAGGGTAAGCGAGGGCGTCGGGCGATAGACGATGCCGAGCTTTGGCGAGGCGACGTCGGCGATGCCGGCATATCGTTCGTATCGGACCGCGGCGGTGAGCTGGAGGAAGTCGAGCAAGGCGCTGCTGTTGCCCGAACCGATGATCGGCACCGCGAGTTCGCCGAAGGCATAAGCGACGTGTTCGCGGCGATCGATGTCGAGCGTGTTGATCGCGACACTGCCCGCTCTGATCGTCGACCTGGCCGCGAGCGAAAAGCGTCGAAAGCCGGCGCCCAGCGCCACACCAAGCGGGCCCCCAGGCAGCGTCACGACGTCACCGTCTGCCCTGGCCTCGATATTCTGCAGCTGGTTGTCGTAGCTGACCTGCGAGGTCGAGGACGGCGCTCCTGCGCTGAAGCTGGTTCCCGCCGCTTCGGTGCGGCTCTTGGCGTAGGTCCCCTGCAGAACGACCCGCCACGCCTCGGGAAGGAGGATCTCGATCGTCGGCGTCGCCGAATAGCTTTCGACGCGCGGGTGATAGACAGTGCCGTTGGTGCGTGCACTCGACGCGCTGCTGAAAGGGAGCTCGAATGCGCTGGTGCGGTCGCTATACTGGCCGTCGAGCTTGAATTCGATCGTTCTGGCGAGCGCCTGATGGCCGTTGAAGACCGCACTGTACTGCCGCTGCGCCGGAAGCAGCGTGTAGGAGGGATCCAGCGTTCGCGTGACGCTGCGCTGCCCGGCAGTGATCGCGGTCGATCGGTTCAGATCGCCGGCCACCATGAAGCCACCGTCGCCCCACGTCGCGCCGGAGACGAGACTATATTCCTGCTGGAAGTCGCCGCCGTCGGTCGCTGACCCGATCCGGGCCGACGTCCACAGGCCTGAATAATCGCGGCGCAGGATGACATTGGCGACGCCGCCGACGGCATCCGAGCCGTACAGCGCCGACGAGCCGTCCGGCACGATTTCGACGCGGTCGACCGCCGCCAGGGGTATCGCCGAGATATCGACGCCCTGCACTGCCCCGTCATAGGCGACGCGATGACCGTTGAATAAGGTCAGCGTCGCATCGGCACCCAGCCCCCTGAGGTTGAGCGCCGAGGTTGAGCCGAGATTGGCGTTGCCGCCTTGGACGCCCAGGCCGACGATGCCGGGGTTCTGCCCGCCCCCGAAATTCTGGGGCAGGTCGCGGACATAGCCACCCAGATCGGTATCGCCGGCGTCTTCGATCTCACGTCTGATCGCCGTGATCACCGGCGAGGTCGGTTCGCTATGACGGATGTGGGTCCCCGTCACGACGATGTTGGCATCCGCTGTGTCATTGGGCCCGGTGGTCGCCCCGCTGCGCGCGATGATGACGGCGCCGTTCTCGAACCGGGCGGTGAGGTCGGTCCCGCGCAGGAGGTGATCGATCGCCTGCGCCGTCGTGAGCTCGCCGTGAAGCGCCGGCGCCGGCAGGCCGTTCACATCGCTGGCGGCGGCATAGAGTTCGAGGCCGGCGCGTGCGGCTACCGCGCGCAGCGCATCGCCAAGATCCTGTGCCGGGAGATCGAACTGATAGGTTGCAGGGCTTTGTGCCGCTGCGGCGACCGGCGTCAGGCCGATCATCGATCCTGCCAGCAGGCAGGCGAACGCGGTTCGTTGCATGGATGTCATCTCAGGTCCCCCGGTTTGTTGGGCGACGCAGGGCGCGCCGCCGATTGGGACCATTGATGACCGGGAGCGCCGGGACCTTAGTCCCGGGCGATAATTTTATTTGCGATGAAGGTAGATCGCGTCGGGAGCGCGCTTGACCTCGAGCCCCAGCAGTTCGGCGAGCCGCCGGACGAAGGCGTTGGTATCGGCGACGTTGAAGCGCCCCGTCACCGCAACCTGGCCAGTCGCGCGATCGGAAAGAATGATCGGCACATCGGCATAGCGGTTCGCTTGCCCGAGCAGGGCAGCAACGCGTATCGAGCGCGCCTCTACCCATCCCGACGGCCACTCGGCGTCATCCAGCGCGCCTGCCCCGGCGGGATCGGATACAGGCATGTAGGGCGCTGAACGGTAGGCGAACTGCTGTCCGGCAGCGACGGTGTGTGGGTCGCTCTCGACCTGCACATGAGGTTCGGCATGGACCGTGGCGCGGCCCTTGATGACATGCAGCGCCGCGCGCCCGCCGGGCTGATAGGAGAGGTCGAGCGTCGCACGGCCAGCGTCGATGGCGCCGCTGCCCGCGGCGATGGAAAACGGGCGCGTGTCCGATGCGACGACGAACCGTGCCCTGCCGCGAACCAGGTTGAGCTGTCGCGCGGTGTTCGTCAGCGTGACGAGCAGCCTGGTGTCGGAATCGAGCGTCACGATCGATCCGTCGGCAAGACGAAATGTCCGGATCTGGCCGTGACGGGTCATCATCGCCGCTTGCGCGTCGCCGGATACGGAACTGCTGCCGATCAGCAGGCCGATCGGGTCCCTGGCCAGACCGAACGCGACGAGGATGACAGCGGCCGCAGCGGCAGCGACGAGAGACCGGATCGGCCATGCAGGCCTCGCGGGCCGCGCCGGCTTCGCCCGTAGCGGCACGACGTTCCCCGCAAAGCGATCGTCGGCAGGCGCCCCCCCATCAAGGGCTTCCCCCCGATCGGTGCCGAAGCGCGCCGACTGTTTCAGGATCGCCGCTTGAGCATGCGTTGCCGCGGTGCGCTGATACGCGCGGCGATGGTCCTCCGACGCCGCCAGCCAGGTCGCCAGCTCAGCGCGGAACGCCGGCGTGTCGGTGTGCTGCGCGCGGACGAACCATTCCCGCGCTTCACGGCGGACGTCCGGCGCCGGCGTGCCGGCCTCCCGCCCGGTGCCGCTCATCGCTCGGCGTCCACGATACGTTCGATGTGGGCGAGCGCCTTCATCATGTGATATTCAACGGTGGCGATGCTGATGCCGAGCTGCTCATGGATCTCGCGATAGGTTAGCTCATCGACCCGCTGCATCAAATAGACGCGACGCGTCTTGGGCGGCAGGCCGGCAATGGCTTTCTCATAGGTGCGCAGAAGGTCGGCGGCTTCGAGGTCGAGCTCCTGATGCGGCGCGCTCGCCGGCTCGTGCTGCTGTTCGAGCGGCAGCAACACGACATTACACCTTTTCTGCTGGCGCGTGCGCTCGAACAGCAGGTTGCGTGCCACGCGCCACAGATACGCGGCGGGTTCAGCCAGTTGGTGAACCCTGCCGCTATTGGCCAGGCGCGCGAACGTCTCGTGCGTCAGGTCGTGGGCTGCGTCATCGCCGAACCGCCTGCGGAAATAGCGTTGCAGCCTGGCGCCGTGCGTCCGGTAGGCATGATCGAGGCGCGCCTGCGTCAACGCGGATGCCTCGGCCGGGTCGGGCGGCCCGGGCTGTGCTGTCGGCGCGTTATGGCACCCTGAAGCGGTCGACCAGGTCGGTCGCTCGACGGCGTTATGAGCTTTGAGCGTCACAGGCATTTTCCGACACGGCACCACCGAGCGGCCGGAGAACCGGCGCTTCGATGTCCAGTGCTGCGCCGCCGTCGAGACGCCGAACGCGTCATTTTCCGGTACGGCCGCCGGTCCCTGTGGACAGGCGCTCTTGATGCCTGGCGGATTGTCCCCACGGCGCTCGCCAAGAACGCGCCGTGCCCTGGAGCATGCCTCCGGGACGCAGCGAACGCAAGAAGGTGGTCGATGCCGGCGCCGCTGGGACAAGCCCGTTGGCCTCCGCTCGTGCCCGGCACCACGCAGCTCCGAGTGAGGGTGGGCTCCATCTCGCTTGCGGTGCCCTGACGCGGCGGCTAAGCCGCGGCGATCACGAAATAAACTAGATCAAGGGGATCAATGAGGAATTATCTGTTACGCGTCGCCATGGTTGCGGCGGCGTTTGCTGGCGCCAGCGGCGCATCGGCTCAGGTTGTCGTAGAGGGCAACGGTGCGCGCGCCGATAGCCACTGGGGTGCCGAACTGGGCGCCGGCTACAACTTCGGCATGCATGGCTTTCATCTCACTCCAATGATTGGAGCGTTCCTCTATCACCATGATGATGGCCGATACGAAATGTACAACAACGGTGGGACCTCTCAGGCCTGTCACGACACCACCAACGGCCAGTATGCTGACAAGGAAAATTGCACGCACATTGCCGTGAGGCCGTATGGCCGCCTTGAAGCGACGTATACGCTGCCAATGTCCGCGACGTTTGGCGCCGGGGTGCGCATCGGTGACGACGTTAGGCCCTACGGTACCGTAGCCGTACCAATCGCGCCGAAGGTGCAATTGAAGGGCAACGCCGGACCCAAATATTATGCGCTCGGCCTTCACGTGGGATTTTGAGCGAGTGAACGTCCCTGGGCCAGAGCCGCTGGTGTCAGTTGTGTCCGCGGCCAATGCCAGCGACCAATTGGGCCCCTCCCGACCTCGACAGCATTCTTCCTAGCCGACGATCCATTCGTGCCGAGCGATCGAACAACCAAGAGCCGGTATCATGGCTCCTGCTGGGACGGCCTCACCGGTGCGTTACGCATGATTCCCTTCCGGTCTACTGTTGGCGACGGCCGCGGCTGGGACGACCGGTGGACTTCAGCTGACGTGAGTAATCAAAGGCGCTTTTGCATTCGCACCAGGGGGATCGCTATGCCGCTGGCCAAGGTTTCGACGCGTTCGACTGGCACATAGCCAGACGCTGCATAAAGGCGTTCGCCACTCAACGTCGCCATCAACTCGACGCTGGCGAAGCCGTTCTGGGCGGCAGCGGTTTCGCATCCTTCGAGGATGAGCCGCCCCACACCCAGCCGCGCGAAAGCAGGATCGGTGTACATCGCCCTGATCTTCGCCGGGTCGCGCGCCGGGTCGAGAAGTTCGGGATCGCGCAGAGCATGACTATGATCGCCGCCGTATAGCGTCGCTCTCTTGCTCCAGCCCCCACATCCCGCGAGCATGCCCGCGCGCTCTGCGATCAGGTAGGTTCCGTCTTCGATCAGTTGCGTGTCCAAGCCCATGATCGCGTGACTGGCTTCAACCTGCTCAGGCGATAGCAAGCCGGCCTGCAAGGTGTCGATCGATCTTTTCATCAGCGCCCTCAAAGCGGCAAGGTCCTCCTTGACGGCCCATCGGGTCTTGAAAATTTGGTTGGTTGGTGCGGCCATGTGACGCCTCCTTCCTGGCCATGTTGCTGCCGATCGAATAGGATCTCAGTGGCTCTACCGTTCGAACCGGGAGGTTCATTCACGCGGTGAATTGTGCGCCCTTGGCCAAGCACAGTCTGGCATCGGTCACCCGGTGCTTTGATCGCAGTTCCCCTTAGGTGGCGGTTCCATCCGTTCGCGGTATCGACAGCAATCCCGCGCCTGGCGACTCACCCGCATGCCTCGGGTGGGATCGAGAAACTTTCAGGGCCGGTGATCCGATCAAAGCCGAGCATCCGTCATAGGGTTAGAACGACCTTATCGGAGATGCTCAATCCCGCCAGCCGTAATGCTATCCGCCGTAATCTTCTTCGTTCTGGTGGTCGCCGACACAGCGATGCAGTTGGGGCGCATCATCCAGGCTTGGATGATCCACACCTCGCGCAGGAAGGCGATGGCGACGGACCGTAAGCTGGCCGAGGATCTCGCGACTGAACTCGATTTCGTCGGCACAGGCCGGGAGCAGTGCAGTGATGACCGCAATGGGCTCGTTCTCGTTGCGATCGGACTGGCGACGGCCGGCTTCGGCGTCATCCAGGAGGATGCGGGGGTGAGGACCATGCTGGGAGCGGTGCTATTCCCCCTTCTCATCGGCGCGCCGATCTTGCTTCGGAATGGCCGCCGGAGAATACTGGAATGACATGCCGCGCGTCGGCGACGAAAGGCGGTATGTGTCATTGACGTATGCGCCAGTGGCGCATATATGCCTCATACATGGCTAACTTGCAGACCGTGGTGGAATTGCCCGAGTTTCTGCGACGGGCCAAGGCGATCATGTCTGATGAGGATCGCTCTGCGCTGGTGGACTATATCGCCGCCAACCCGGAGGCGGATGTCTCGCTGGGCGGTGGCCTTCGCAAAGTCCGTATCGCTCGGCAGGGCGGCGGCAAAAGCGGCGGCTACCGGACCATCTATGTGTTCGGCGGCGTGCATATACCAATTTTCCTCGTCACGGTGTTCGCCAAGAACGAAAAGGATAATCTGACCAAGGCCGAGCAGGCGGAGTTGATCGCCATGAGCAAAGCCTTGCTTGCACGCTATGGAGACCGGAAATGAGCGCCTATGACAGCATCAAGCAGGGTCTGAGCGAAGCACTGGCGTTTGCGGAAGGGAAGGATGCCGGAGCCCGCATCCATCAGGTGGAAGTGCCCGCCGTCGATGTCGCTGCGATCCGCGCCAGCACCGGCCTCTCGCAGGGTGCATTCGCGCGCAGTATTGGCGTTGCCAAGGGCACGCTGCTCAACTGGGAGCACGGCCGTCGGCGTCCCACCGGGCCGGCGCAGGTGCTGCTCGCGATGATCGCCAAGAAGCCCTCTCTGGTGAGCGAACTGCTGCGCTAGTCATTCCTGTCTCGCCAATGAAGCGGCCATTCCACCGCTCGAAACGACTCTCTAGGATCTGGCCTTCGTTCATCAGGCTGTCGCCGCTCCGCGATCGACCGACGCTGGGACTCAGCTGCCGTTGGGACGGGTTAGCCAAATGGCTGTTTCGGGATAAGCGGTCATTCTAAATCTAAATGGCGGCCAACCCGGCACCATCATCCGAGAGCGCGCGAGGCAAGATCGGCCGCAGCATCACGCTTCGCCTGTGCGGCCTTCCGTTCGGAATAGCGATCGACGAGTTGACCAGCGTGAGAGCGGGTCAGGATAGTAAAGCGAACCAGTTCCTCCATCACATCGACTATACGGTCATAATAGCTCGACGGACGCATGCGGCCGGCGTCGTCGAACTCCTTGAACGCCATAGCCACGCTCGACTGGTTGGGGATGGTGATCATCCGCATCCAGCGGCCGAGCAGGCGCAACGTGTTCACCGCGTTGAACGACTGCGAGCCGCCCGACACTTGCATGACCGCAAGCGTGCGGCCCTGGGTCGGGCGCATGCCGCCGAACTCCAATGGCAGATGATCGATCTGCGCCTTCATGATACTGGTGATTTGGCCGTGGCGCTCGGGGCTGCACCAGACCATGCCTTCGGACCACACCGCATGCTTGCGCAACTCGTGGACGGCGGGATGATCGTCGCCCTTCACCTGATCGGGGAACGGCAGGTCGCTCGGGTCGAATATCCGTACCTCGGCGCCGAACAGGATCAGCAGCCGGGCCGCTTCCTCGGCCGCGAGCCGGCTGAACGACCGCTCGCGCAGCGACCCGTAGAGGAGCAGGATGCGCGGCGGCGGCTGATCGTCGCCTATGCTGGTGCCGGGCCGGGTGATCGCGATGCTGCGATCAAGCGCGGGCAGATGGTCGGGGTCGGTCAGGTCACGAAGGCGAGTCATCCAAGATCCTTGACGAGATAGGTCGCGCGCGGCCCGCACAGCGAGGTGAACTGCGCGGTCGCGGCGATGAACGCCGGCGCGGCATCGCGATCGGCATGGGCGTAGCCGAGCCTGCGGAAGAACTCCCCGGTGCCGCTGGTCAGGAGGTGCAGCCGCTTGACCGCGCCATCGGCGACGCCTTCGAGGCGCTCGACCAGTATCCGGCCGTAGCCCTCGCCGCGCCGAGTCGGCAGCACAACCAGCGAGCGGAGCAGCCGGTCAGCGCCGTTGCCTTCCAGACCTATGAACCCGATCAGCCCTTCATTGTCGGACAGGCTGAAGAACATCTGGTCTGGACCGCCGAGATCGTCGGTCGGGAGCTGCGCGGCGCCAAGCGCGAGCCGCAGGGCATCATCGGCGTGCCGAGCCTCCGAGAAATAGATCCGGGTCATGCCGTCGCTCTCGTTTCATACCAGGGCCGAGTCCGCTTAACGATCGAGACGACCGACAGCATCACCGGCACCTCGACCAGCACGCCGACAACGGTCGCCAGCGCCGCGCCCGAGTTGAGCCCGAACAGGCTGATCGCCGCGGCGACCGCCAGCTCGAAGAAGTTGGAGGCGCCGATCAGCGCGGCCGGGGCCGCTACGCACCACGCCACCCCGAACCGGCGGCTCAGCCAATAAGCGAGCCCGGCGTTGAAATAGACCTGGATGAGGATCGGCACCGCGATCAGCGCGATGACCAGCGGATGGACGATGATCGCCTCGCCCTGAAACCCGAACAGCAGTACCAGCGTGGTCAGCAGCGCGATCAGCGAGACCGGCCCGAGCTGGGCCAGCAGCCGGTCTAGTGCCGCCTGTCCGCCTGATCCGATCACTGAACTGCGGACGATCTGCGCGACGATCACTGGCACGACGATGTAGAGCATGACCGAGATCAGCAGCGTATCCCAGGGCACGGTGATCGAGGCGACGCCGAGCAGCAGACCGACCAGCGGCGCGAAGGCGAATACCATGATCACGTCGTTCAATGCGACCTGGCTCAGCGTGTAGGTCGGCTCGCCCTCGCAGAGGTTGGACCAGACGAACACCATCGCCGTGCAGGGCGCGGCAGCCAGCAGGATCAGACCGGCGATATAGGAGCTGACCTCGCTCACCGGCAGCAGGGGCCGGAACAGCCAGCCCAGGAACAGCGTGCCGAGCAGCGCCATCGATAACGGCTTCACCGCCCAATTGATGAACAGGGTGACGCCGACGCCCTTCCAGTGTTGGCGGACCGAGCCGAGCGCGCGCAGGTCGATCTTGAGCAGCATGGGGATGATCATCAGCCAGATGAGCACCGCCACCACGAGGTTGACGCGCGCCACCTCGGCAGAGGCAATAGCCTCGAACAGGCCCGGCAAAGCATAGCCGAACGCAATCCCGACCACTATGCAGAGTGCCACCCAGACGCTGAGATAGCGCTCGAATGTGCTGATTGCCGGCTTGGCCGGCGCGGCGATAGTCATGCGCCGATCCTGTTGCCCGCGTCGTCGATGACCTTCTCGCCATCTTCCTTGGCAAAGGCGCCGCGCTGGCGGGCAGGCAGCAGGTCCAGCACCTCTTCCGACGGGCGGCATAGCTTTACGCCGAGCGGTGAGACGACGATCGGCCGGTTGATGAGGATCGGATGCTCGATCATCGCGTCGACGAGCTGGTCATCGCTGAGCGCCGCATCGTCGAGGCCAAGCTCGGAATAGGGCGTGCCCTTCTCGCGCAGCAACGCGCGGGGCGTGATGCCCATGCGGCCGATCAGTGATACGAGGCGCGAGCGGTTGGGCGGCGTCTTCAGATACTCGATGACGTGCGGTTCGATGCCGGCGTTCTGGATCATCGCCAGCGTGTTGCGCGACGTCCCGCACTCGGGGTTGTGATAGATGATGATATCGACGGTCATGGCAGCCTTCAGCAGCAGGGATTAAGCTCGGCGATCAGCGGCTCGCAAAGCTCCGCCTTCCCGCCGCAACAGTCCTTCACGAGGAACAGCGTCAGCGCCTTCAACTGGTCGAGATCGGCGCGGTAGTTGATGATGCGGCTGCGCCGCTCCGACCGGATCAGCCCAGCACGCGCCAGCGTCCCAAGATGCACCGACATCGTGTTCTGCGGCACGTCGAGCGCCTTGGCGACCTCGCCGGCGGCCAAGCCTTCCGGCTCGTGCCGGACCAATAAGCGGAATGCTTCGAGGCGAGTACTCTGAGCGAGGGCGCCGAGCGCGGATATGGCTAAATCGTTGCCCATATATCCACGATAACGGATATATGGATTCAATCAAGGAGCGCCTGACTTTGTCAGAAGCCGACCTCGGCCGCACCGTCACGAAAGACCGGGTCTGGTCGGCAGCCGCCGGCTCCGGGAGACGCCGACGCCGCGTCCAAAGCCGCGCACAAGCCGACCATTCCAAGCTTCGAAGGCCTGCAACGAAACGCGCCATCCGTTCATGCGGCCCACCCGACCGGTCAAAGGCTGGGTGTGGGCGGCAGCGGGGCCGATCTCACAGGCATCTCGGCACTGGAATCTTGCTTGTCTGCTGTGACCCGCGCCGGGCCGGGCGCGCCACCGCGATTGATCAGGCGGACGAGATCCAGCAGGCAGTACAGGCGAGCCGCACCGGGCGGCGTCGCGACGAACCGCGGCACCCACTCCGGGCGGAATTTCTCCTTCCATGCCCGCAGGCCAGCGAAGCCGTAAAGGCGCTCGCCATGATCGAACAGCGCGTGCGCCAGTTTTGCCCAGGCCGGCGCCAATGGACCGCTCGGCATGCCGGAAAGTGGCGCCATGCCAAGGTTGAACCGGTGATATCCCTCGTCGCGACCCCATTCCATCAGCCGGACGATCAGCGCGTCCATCACGCCCCCCGGCGCGTCCGACACATGACGCATGATGTCGATCGACAATTCGGTCTTCTCGCCCGTTTTCCAGATATTGGCGAAGGCGATGATGGCCGTCTGCCGGCGCGCCACGATCACGTCGCAACGGGCCAGGTAAGCGGGATCGAACGCTCCCAGGCTGAACCGCTTCTCGCGGCCGCCTCTTTCGGCGAGCCAGCTGTCCGACACGTGCCGCAATTCTGGCAACAGCGCCGGGACCGCCGATGAGGGTTCGATCGCGAAGGTGATTCCGGCGGCGTCACAACGGCGCAGGGCATGACGAAAATCCTTCGCCCAGGGCCCGTTCAGCGCTAAGCCGTTCAGCGGTACATGCGCTTCCTCGCCATATTTGATGGGCACCAGGCCAAGGTCGACGAACAGCGGCAACAACGCCTCGCTCGCCTGGTAGAAGCACAGCCGTCCGCCCGCCGCATGGCACAATCGGCGCGCCGTCCAGACCAGCTCGTTCCACGCTGCATGCGGGCCGACCGGGTCGCCCATCACCACCCAGGTGCGGTTGCGCACATGGTACATCAGGAAGGCATCGCCCGACGCCGAAACGACGAAGCTCTTGTCGCCGGTGAAGGCCAGATTGGCGTCGGTTCGACTCGTCTTGGCAAGGGCCGCCGCCGCGACATCGGGCGGCAGCGTGGTGATCGCCGGCGGACTGCCGCGCCGGTTGATGAGCTGCCACAAGGCAGTGGCCGCCAGCAGCACGCCCGCGCCGAAGCTCGCGCGCAGGAATCGCGGCGCGTTGCCGTGCAGCGCGAAATGCCACCACAGGTCGCCGCTATAGGGCGTGCGCTTGTAGGCGAAGAACCCGGCCCATAGGCTGAGCGCGACGGCGGCGAGCGCTGCACCGATCCAACCCCATTGCGGCGGACCGGCGAGAATCCCGCCGCGCCGGTCGAAATCCGCCGAACACGATTGCAGCGCGGTCAGGATCACCAGTTGCAGCAGCGCCTCCTCCCAGTCGAGGCCCTTCATCAGCGAAAAGACGATGCCGCCGATGAGCAGCGCACGGGCCAGCATAAAGCCGCTGCGCAGCCGGGCATTGAGGGTGGGCGCCGTCAGCAGCATCGCGGTGCCGACGAGGCTTGCGGCGAGGTGCGATGCCTCGATGAATGGCAGCGGCAGCAGCGCTTCGAGCGTCGACAACCGCCCCTTCACGCCCGGCAGCGCGCCCGAAACCAGCAACACCAATCCACCCAGAAACAGCAGCAGCGAAATGGCGCCGGGTGCCAGCGCCCGCGCGCCGCGCTGAACCACGCTCAGACCACGGCCGGCCGGTTGCCGATGTCGCCAGGCTTCGATGATCGCGATGCCGACACCGGCGACAAGCAACGGCAGCAGGTAATAGATCAGCCGATAGAGTAGCAGTGCGGCAAAGACTGCAGGTCGGTCGCCAGGCATCGCGCCCAGAACGATTGCCTCGAAAACGCCAATGCCCCCTGGCACGTGCGCAACCAGCCCGGCGGCGACGGCCAGCGCGTAAAGGACAAAGAATTCCGGAAACGCGCCGATCGACGGCGCCGGCATCAACACGAACAGTGCCGCTGAGGCCGCCAACATGTCGACCAGCGCGGCGGCAAGGAGCTGGCCCTGCTGTGCGACAGTTGGCACCGCCAGGGTGCAGCGCCCGATCGCCAGTCGTTTCCGCCCGGTCAGCCGTGCCGCGAGCGGAATCGACACGATGACGAGGATCGCTGCGCCGAGGACCCGTGATTCATTTGCGCTGAGTACCAGTCCCGGCAGCACGATCGACGGTGAAGCGAGCAGCGACAGCGCGCTGATTCCACCGATGCCGGCCCAGAATGTGAACCCGACGATGCCGGTGATCCGCGCAACATCGCCAAGCGTCAGTCCGGCCAGTGAATAGACGCGATGCCGCGCGGACGTGCCGGTTAACAGCGACAGGCCAAGGTTGTGGCTGATCGCATAGCTGGTGAACGAAGCCGCCGCTGCCGTTCGCCACGGCAACGGCCGACCGATGACCCGCAGCGCCGTCCAGTCGTAACCGGTCAACGCGAGATAGCTGATCGCAGTGAGCGCCAGCGACAGCGCGAGGCGCGGACGCGCGACGAGATGGAGCGCAGCGCGCACGTCGCTCAGGTGCACGTGTCGCAGAACGAGGCGGAGTGCGGCGAAGCCCAGCAGGGCCAGCAACGTGACCCCCGCCAACGTCAGCTTGCGACGATGCCCGACCGCGACTGTTTCAATCCGCGCCGAGACCCCCCGTATCATCGCGCCGTACCTTCCGCCGCGGGAACCGCGCGCTCGATCGCGGCGAGGACATGTCCGGCCAAAGCGGGGCCGTTATCGTCAAGATAATGCCCGCCAGGCATTCCGATGATCCAGGCCGCCGGCCGCGCGACCGCGGGACAGGCGCTGTCGCGCTCGGCCCGCCCGTAGATGCAGGTCAGCGGCGTCCAATCAGCCCGGTTGATCGTGGCGGCGGCGCGGCTGTCGGGGGTGCCCAGATAGGCAAAGCCCGTCGGATCTGCGCGATAGAACACCTTCTCCCCCGGTACCACCAGCACCACCGCGGCAATGTGACGACGCAGGTCGATTGGCAAGTGGACCAGCCCGGTCTGCAACATGTCGGCGCCGAACGATTGGCCGATCAGGACAAGGCGCCGCGTCCCGGTTTGCCGCAGGGCCGCGCGCACGGCGTTGGCAATGATCGCATCGACCTCGCGTCTGCTCCTATGCCGGCCGAACAGCGCGGGCGAATTGATGCCGAAAACCTCGATCCCCCGTGCAGCCAGCGTCTGCGCTACGACGGGTCCCAATCCGAAACGAAGGCCCATGTCACCCGAGAATAGCACGGCCGCGACCGGCGCACGCCGCCCGTGCGGTTCGAAGATGCGGACTGCGCGACCACCCAGGAACCCCGCACTGCGGAGTAGAGCGATCGTCGCCATGCCTATCAGAAGCAGCATGCCCAAGACGACTTGTGTCATGCGCGAATGGCGGGCGACCAGAGCGCTCATCACGACCTCTCGCTAAGATGGCGCGGGATTGTAACGCTGTGGACCGGCACGTCCTAACGGACTTTGGCAGATGTTATCTGAAGCTGGACTGTCAGGCGCTTCTGGGTTGATCGAGCGCGTATTCTAGACCCGGAAACCGTCGCTTGGGCAGCCTGGGGATATGCAGCGGATTGACCGGCTTCCGCCAACTTCGCGCCACCGCAGCCGCTCGCTGAACACGCCTTTCGTTCAATCTTCGGCCATAGGCGATGATCAGGCCTGGAGTGGTCGTGCGGCTTTGAGCCAGAGGGGAGCGCCGCAGCTGCCGATGGCGCGTCTGGCGACCCGCCGCGGGAGCTGTGGCGCTGCTGATAGCTCAGCCGAATCGGACCGACGCGTCCCAGCACCATGCCCGTCTTGAACCGAGTAATTTAGAACTCGGCCCAGTCGTCGTTCGCTGTGCTGGCGCTCGCACGAACCAGCGCCGGGATTGCTGCGGCAGGCAGTGGCTTGACGTACAACTGCTCGCTGCGGTGCGGCGTCTTGGACATTGCCAGCGCCTCTTGATTGTTGCCGATCTTGAACGTCGCGGTCTGCGCCCGCATCCCGCTCACTTCCCCATTAAGATTGCGCGCGGCTGCCGAAGTCTCTTCCACCATTGCTGCATTCTGTTGCGTCGCATGATCCATAGTGTTGATGGCAGCGGCGATTTCGCTGATCGCAGCAGACTGTGCCTGATTGTCTGCAGCCATTCGGCCAAGCAGCTCGTGCACCATGGCCACGTCACCCGAGATGTTGGCGAGTGCGCCATCGACGTTCTGCACCACTTCCACGGCGAGTACGACATCGCTTTGTGTCGCAGTCAGCTGCTCGCGCGCGCGCTTCGCCTCTTCTTCTGAACGCATGGCGAGCTGACCGACCAGATCGGCGACCACGGCGAAGCCGCGGCCCGCATCCCCCGCCCGGCCTGCCTCGATGGCAGCATTCATCGCCAGAACGCGGGTCTGGAAAGCGATCTTGTCCAGGCCCTCAATCACCGAGTCAATGCCTTGCGCCGATTCGGCGACGCGGCTCATTGCCTCCACTGCCTCATCCGCGCGGCCGCGGCCGCCGGCCACCGTCGCGATCGCCTGATCGGCGCGCTCAACCGTTCGGTGCGCTGCGACCGTGCCGGCTTTCAGCCGGTCGTCGATCTGCGACACCGCAGCGGAGATCTGCTCCAGGCTGGCGGCGGTGCTCTCGGTGCGGCGGGCGAGATCCTCTGACGCCGTGGCAATCTCGGTGGAACCGGTGCCAATATTCTCGGCGCTCTGCTTAACGCTACCGATCAACTGACACAGCCCTTCCAGGGCCCTGTTGTAGTTGGCCTTTACCACTCGATATTCGGGCGCGAACTCTGCCTCGATGGTGGCCGTCAGGTCACCTTCGGCGACCTTCTGGAGCCCGTTGGCCAAGGTATCGACCACAAGCTTCTGCGCGGCATCAGCGATCACCTTCTGAGCGTCGGCTTGCTCCTTGGTGACGGCGGCTTCGCGGAAGACCAACAGGGCTTTGGCCATGTCGCCGATTTCGTCGCGACGATCGGTATAGGGCACATCAACGCCGTTGTTGCCCTCCGCCAGGCGCTTCATCGTCTCAGTCATCGCGCTGACCGGTTGGGCCAATCCCTTGGCAAGCAGCCAAGCGAGCAATCCGGCAACCAGCAGCGCTACACCACCGCCGAGCCACATCGCCTGCCGCGCCGCGTTGCGCGCCTCACGTTCGCTGGCGGCACGCTGCTTGACCCGGGCTTCAGCAAGATCAGTGATCGCCTTCATCGTCTTGCGGATTTCGCCCAGTTGCTTTTTGCCGGCCAGCTGCTGCGCTTCGCCGCGCGTGGCGGGATTGGCCGCGAGTGCGATCGTTTGGGAGAGCTTACCGGTCTGCCATTCCGCGACCGCGCTAACGAAGGCTGCGATGCGCTTGTTCTGCTCGGCGTCGTCGGCAGTCTGCATCTGGGATGCAGTTGCGATCAACGCGTCCTTGTTCTCATCATAGGTTTTAAGGAACTCTGGCTTGGCCAGGATCGTGTAGGCGCGCACGGCATTCAGCCCTTCAATGACGTTGCCGAGCATGTCCTT
>JBQCHA010000280.1:0-3098 GCA_051955175.1 Sphingomonas sp. | reverse complement strand
CCGCCCGGGAGCAAATGGCCGGATTGTCCGCCGCTTGCCGATATCTATGCCGCCGCCCGCTCGGCTTTCCCCGGCGTGTCGCTCGGCGGCGGCCTGTTCAGCTATTTCACCGAGTTGAACCGGAAGCGCCCGCCGGTCGAACTCCTCGATTTTGTTACGCATGCGACGAACCCGATCGTGCACGCCGCGGATGACGAAAGCGTCATGGAGACGATCTCGGCCCTGCCGCACATCACGCGCTCGACGCGCGCCATTATCGGCGAGACGAAGCCCTATCGCATCGGTCCGTCGACGATCGGCATGCGGCAGAACCCGTATGGCTCGCGCACGATGCCCAACCCGGACCGCAAGCGGGTGCCAATGGCCGCCGAGGACCCGCGACAGGACGGGCTTTTCGCCGCCGCCTGGACGGTCGGCTATGCCGCCGCCGTCGCGCCGGCCGGGCTCGAACTGCTGACGCCGGCGGCCTTTTCCGGCCCGCGCGGCCTGATCACGGGCGATACGGTCAGGCCGGTATTCCACGCGATGAAATGGCTGGCGGCAGGCGCGGACGCGGAAACCGTCATTGTCGAAAACGACGATCCGGCGCTTGCGGTCCTGGCAACGCGGCGAGAGGAAAGGCTCACACTCCTGATCGCCAATCTGTCGGGCGATGTTCGGGATGCGAGCGTTGAAGGGACGGGCCGTTCCGCGACAATCGAGATGCTCGACGCCGATCATCCGGAGCCGCGCGAACAGGCGTTTTCCGGCACCTTGCGTCTGGACGCGTTCGCAATTGCGCGTGTGAGGCTGTAGGACCAGTGGTTCCCATGTTTGACTCTTGTCTTGGGCGCACCGCCGAAACGGAAGCGCTCAATCCGAAGCAGTCTCTCCGGCCGGCGAGGCGCCGGCATCCGTCGGCGCCTGCGAAGCCTTGCCGGCGCGCCGTAGCGACAAGCCGCCGGCGAGCGCCAGAACGACGATGATGACGAGGCCCTGGATGACGTCCTGCGTTCCGGGCGGCAGGCCGGCGATCTGCATGGTCGTGACGATGAGGATGAGCAGCACGCTGCCGAACAGCGTGCCGAGCGCCGTGGCCGAACCGCCGAAGATCAGCGTGCCGCCAAGCACCACCGCGCCGATCGATTGCAGGAGATAGGGCTGACCCATCTCCAGGAACGCGCCGCCGATATAGGCGCCGAGCAGGACGCCGGTCAGCGCCGCGATCGTCGAACTCGCGACGAAGGCGATGCCGATCACCCATCCCGCCCGCACGCCGGCAAGCCGCGCGGCGCGCAGATTCTGGCCGACGGCCGAGAGGCTGCGCCCATAGGCTGTCCGGTTGAGAATGAAGGCTGTGGCCGCGGTCGCAAGCAGCGCCACGATGACGATGATCGGCACGCCCGCCACGCGTTGCGTCGCCACCAGATGCAGCGCCGGCGCGATGTTGAAGCCGGGGATATAGCGGTTGGCGACGACATAGCCGGTGGCCAGCACATAGCCCGTCGCCAGTGTGGCGATGATCGCCTGGATGCGGAAGAGCACGACAAGCGCCGCGTTCACCAGCCCGATCACCACACCCATCGCGACGATAGCGAGAAGGCCGGGGATAAGCATGGCGTTGCTGCCATGAATGAAAATGAGCGCGAGATAGGCGCTGAGCGTCAGGACGCTGGAGATGGAAAGATCGATATTGCCGCGCCCCGTCGTGATGACCAGCATCTGCCCCAGCCCGACGAGGAGCAGGAAGGAACTCGACATGGCGACGCCGGAGAGTGATTGGAGGCTGAAACGGCTGGTGACAACTGAGAGCACCGCCCAGAGAATGAGGACGCCGACAGCCGGCCAGATCCAGCGGTTGCGGGTGGTCCAGTCGGTGAGAGAGAAGGAAGCGTTGCGTCGGGTCATTCCTCTTCGCCTCCCCGCGCGACCAGCGCCCGGAACGCCAGGATGACGAGCAGGAGCAGCCCCTGAACGGCGGCGTTGTAATCGGAATTGACATTGAGCATGCCAAGCAGCGCGCCGATGAGCGACAGCGTGATCGCGCCGGCGACGACGCCGACCGGCGAAATGCGCCCGCCGAACAGCGAGCAGCCGCCGATGACGACGGCGGCGACGCTCAAGAGCGTATAGGAATTGCCGGAATTGATGTCGCTGGCGGTGTTGATCGCGGTAAGCGAAAGACCGGCGGCCAGGATGAACAATCCCGAGAAGAGATAGCGGATCGTGGCGTAGCGGATCGGCGACCAGCCGCTGCGCGCCATGGCCTGAGGATTGTTGCCGAAGGCCCGAAGCGCGACGCCGACGGGCGTCCGGTTGACGAACCAGGCAATGAGACCGGTGATAAGGATGAAGATGATCGATGTTGGCGCCAGCGGAAAGGAAACCGAGAAGATGGCGGTCAGCCACTCCGGGCTGCTGCCGCCCGGCGTCGGCTGAAGCGTGTAGCCGATGCCGAGCCAGATGAAGGAAGCGCCGAGCGTGACGACAATGGCGGGAATCCGCCGCGCCTGGATCAGCGCGCCGAGCCCGGCGTAGATGACGAGCAGGGCGGCGATCGACAGCGCTCCCAGGCCGGGCTGGCCGACCAGTAAGGTCGCCGACAAGACATTGATGACGCCGGCGAAGGCGCCGGCGCCGAGGTCGATCTCGCTGCCGCCGATGATGAACATCTGCCCGAGCGCCACCAGCACCAGCGACAGCGCCGGCGACAGGAGCAGGTCAAGCCCAAAGGGCGACAGGGAGGTGGGATTGGCCCACGCCATGGCCGCGATCACCACCGCCAGGCTGACGAAGGGCGCTGCCTCGACAAGACGCTCGGCGGTGCGGCTGCGCGTCTTTTGCGCTTTCCGCGCCGCGCCTTGCTTGCCATCGCCTGCACGCTCAAAGGAGGCATCGACGATCGCCTTTTCGCCGATGGCGTCGCCGGCGAGTTCGCGATTGACGCGGCCGTGGGAAAAGACCAGCACCCGGTCGCATTCGAGGAATTCGAGATCCTCGGTGGAGTACCAGATCACCAGCCTCCCGGCGCGGGCGATTTCGGCGACGACGGCATAGAAATCCTGCTTGGCGGCGACATCGACGCCGCGGGTCGGGTCGTCGAGCAGGATGACCGGCGC
>JBQCHA010000279.1:0-17939 GCA_051955175.1 Sphingomonas sp. | reverse complement strand
GCCTGGTCCGGGCAATCGCCATCGACCTCGCCGAAAGCGAGCGCATCCTGGTCGAGCGCTATGCCGGCGGCACCGACCAGACCACGGTACGCGTCGTCGGCCTGCTGCTCTCCCGGCGCGAGGATGCCGCCGAGGCGGTGGCGGTCCTCAGCGCCGGGCTCGACCAGCAGGGCGACAGCCGCGACGAGGCCGCCGCCTGGATCGCGCGGCTGTCCGGGTCGCCGGAGCCAAGGGAGGTCGACGGGCTGGGCGATGCCGCGCAGTCGGCGTTCAACCAGGCTCGCGCGGGCGGCGACTGGGCGCCGGTCGCCGAACGTCTCGCCGCCTTGCTCGCGACGGCGCCGCCCGATCCCGGCGCGCTTGCCATCGCCGAAGGCATCGCGGCGTCGGGCCGGATGGATCTGCTTGGTCCCCATGTCGATGCGATCCTCGGCTTTGGGACCGCGACCGCGGTGCGGCTCGCCGCGCATGCCGCCTATCGCAACGGCGATCCTGCCCGCGCACTGACGATCCTCGATGAGCAGTCCGGGGCGTTCGGCGAGGCGCTTCCGCCCGACATGCGCCGGCTGCGCGCCGATGCGCTGGCGCGTACCGGCGATGTCTCGGCGGCGCTGCGCGAAGCCGATGTCGTCGCAAGCTCGGGGTCGGCCCGCGACCGGCTGTTCCGCGCCGAGCTCATGTCGTCCACCGGCAATATTCGCGGCGCTGTGCCCGCGGTGCGCGAGGCGCTCGAGGCGGGGATCCTGCGCGGCAACAAGGCGCTGCAATGGTCGCGGATGATGCGCGCCGACGAGCCCGCGCTCGCGCGGCGCCTCCTCGAACGGGCGGTCGCGACCGATCTCGACGATCATCTTGTCGCCGCGGCCATGCACGACGCGCTTGGGCTCCAGCTCGGCGCCGAGGCCGACGCGCTCATGGATCGGGTCCATGCCCGGGCGCTGAGCGACGCGACCGACGTCCGCATCTTCACCCTCGACGATCTGCCCGGGTTGATCGCCGAGCAGCAGGCCGCCGCCGCCGAAACCGAGGCCATGTATCTCGACGGCGCGCTGCCCGTGCATCTCTATCTCGCGCACGATCCCGTCCGCTTCGCGCTGCTGCATCTCGGTCCCAATCGCGGCGCCGATGGCGGCATGCGTCCCTGGCCGCTTCGCCACGGCGCGCGGCCGGCCTTTATCGAATATGAGACGTCCTGGTCGGCCTGGCGGGTCCATCTGGACATCTCGGGCCTGCTCGTCGCCGCCCGGCTCGAGTTGCTCGACGCGGTCGAATCGCATCCCAACGGCGTGGCGATTGCGGCCGACGTGCCGCTGCTCCTTCTGTCGATGGAGACCGGATGCCGCAAACAGGCCGACGCGACCGTCGCCGAGCGCATCCTCTCGGCAGGGTTCGTTCCCACCGGGCTCGATGGCGTGGAGGCGGTCCGGGTCGTCGCCCGCAACGCGGCGGCGGGCGAAGCTCCGGGCGAGGACATGCTCCCGCTAGCGGCACTGGTCGAATCGCTCGTCGCGCGCCAAGCGCTCGATGCGGACCTCGCGCGCCGGATCGTCGAGGAACTGCCCGCGGGCGAGGGCGGTGCCTTGCCGGCGGACGGTGAGCCGCTGTTGCTCGACGCCGAGTCCGTCCAGCGCCTCGCCGCCTTTGACGCGCTGTTGGTCGTCGCCGAGCGGTTCGGCCTCCGCTGCGACGGCGCCCTCATCGATCAGGCGCTGACGGCGCGCGCCGAAGCCTCGGCGGCGCGCGATGCCGCCGAGACGCTTGCCGCGCTGCGGGTCCGCGTCGCGGCCGGGCTGGAGGCCGGCTCCTGGCGCCTGATGCCGCGCGCCCGAGCGGAGTCCGGCGAAGAGGAGGGGGAGGAAAACGCCAACGAAACCCCGCTCACCCGGTGCCTCGTGGACTCGATCGCCGCCCCCGGCTCGGAGGGCGCGATGGCCTGGATCGACGACCGGCTGATAACGGGCTTCGCCCGCACCGGCGCGATGCCGGTGGTCGGGATCAGCGACGTGCTTGGGGCGCTGCGCCGCGAGGGTCGCATCACCGCCGCCCGGCAAAGCGCGGCGCTCGCCACCCTGCGCGCCGCGGGCGCCCTGTTCCTGGTTCCCACCGCCGACGAGCTGTTCGCGGCGTTACGCCCGGTGCCGACCCGCGGGCAGCACATCGTCGAGACCCCGGCGCTCGCGACCATGCGCCACACCTTGGCGTTCGTCGCGCTCCACGAGCGCCACCTCGCTGTCGGCGGACGCGCCGCGCCGGGGCGCCCCGACGAGGTTGTGCCGATGCAGACCGCGATGCGGCTGCTCGCCAACTGCCTCAAGGAGGTCTGGCTCGACGATGGCCTCGGGTTCGACCAGCGGATCGCGCTGTCCGACTGGCTCTGGCTCAATGCCAGGCGCCCCCATATCGGCCGCATCCTTCCCGCGGAGGCGTCCCGCGACGACCAGGCATTCTTTGAGACGATCCAGATCGCGCATTGCCTCGACCAGGGCGTCGATATCGGCTTGATCAACGACCAGCGGCGCCAGGCGCGGCTCGACTATCTGCGCTGGTTCTGGTTGCGTGCGGTCGATCCGCTGCTGTCGGTCGACCCCGGCTTCGAAGCGCGCCTCGCCGAGTATCTCGCCGGCTTCTATGCCGACATGGACCGGAGCCAGGCCGAGAAGCACCGCAATCCGCGCGACCGCCGCATCCTCCACATGCTGCTCGCCGTCCGCGTGCAGCGCTTGCCCGAACCGCTCCAGAGCCAGCTCTATCGTGACGCGCGGATGCGCGCCTTCGGGACGACGCGGGACAACATCACCGTCGCCGGCGCCGATTTCGAGGCCGCCACCTTCTGGCGTGCCGTCCGCCAAACCCTGAAATACGGCAAGGCGCGGTTGCGCTTCCGGCGCAAGCCGGGCGGCCGCCCGCGCTTCGTCCGCCTGCGCCGCGACGGCGACGCGGTCATCTTGACCGGCGCGATCCGGGCTCGGATCGGCGATGCCACGCTGGCGATCGCGGCACTCGACGGGGCGGCGCGTGTCCGGGCGATCGAAGGCATCGTCCGCGATTTGCGGCTCGAACCGGAGCGCGCGGGTAGGATCGCGGCGGAGGCGGACGCGGCGCCTACAACAACCGCCACGGTCCGTATCCTGCGCGATGCGGGCATGACCTCGGCCGCGAACCTCTATGCCGATGCCGCCGCGAGGCTCGGGCGCGGCGAACGCGTGCGCCTCGACATGCTTGCCCCAGCGCCGTTCGACGCGGTGCTGGCGGCGATGGGCATCACCGACACGGCGATCCCTTTTGCCGGCGCGGTCGATGCGGCCCGGCAGGTTCGCGGCGCTGAGGACGCGCGTGCCGGCCTTGTCGAGACCGCCGGGACACCGGTGCTTCGGCCCGCGCCCGATGCCGCGCTCCTCGATGCCGCGGTCGTTCAGCGTGCGCGGACCCCGTTGGCGATCGTCCATGTCGCGGCAACCGCCCGGGCGCTCGGCCGGCCTGCGGCCGAGACGGCGGGGCTGACCGAGGCGTTCCTGGCCGCGGTCGAGCGCCATGGACGGCTGTTCACCACGCTGCTGCGCTGGACGCATCGCTATTTCGTGCGCGATGCGGCCTGGCGCTCCGCGCCCCCGCCGTTCCAGCTCGCGGCCATCTGGAGCCATGCCGATCGCGTCCTCGACATCGCGATAGTCGGAGGGCTCCAGCCCGATCCGCTGCGCCGCGCGTTCGAGGCGTTCGAGCCGCAGCTCGCCGGGATCGACCTGCTCGATCTCCAGCCTGGGCCGCCGGACGTGGCGTGGCCGGCATGGATGTCCGGAGCGGCGCTGATCCATCATGGGCTGGCGGCGATCTTTGGGGAGGATGATCCGCGCCCGGCGCTCGGCGACGCGCTGTACGAACGGGTGCTGGAGGCGCAGCTCTCGGACGTCGCGGGGTTCGTGGCGCCCGAGCCGCGGCTGTTGCTGCGCCGTGCCGATTGGCCGAATGCGATGGGGTCGTTCCTCGCCAGCTCGCCCGCGGGCCTCGAAGGCGGACCGCTCGATCGCGCCGGAACCCGCGCCCTCCGCAAAGAAGGCGCGCTCGGGGCGATCGAGACCGATCCCGACAATATGGGCGCCTGGCTCCAACTCGGCGGCTTCGCCGCCGGCGGGCTCGATCCGCCGGCATATGCGCGGCTACTCGCCGCGGTATCGGCCGACCCGGCGAGGCTCGTGCGGATGACCGCGTCCGGAATGGAGTCGTCGCTGTGGCGCAGTATCCTCCACCCGATCGCCTGGGAGGACGTGGCGGCGGCGTCGCGCCTAGCGCAGGAGCTGGCGCTCGCCTGCCGGCGCCTCGACGAATACCGCCCCTCCGAGGATATCCTCCCCATGCAGCCCGGGACGGCGGTGGAGGAGCTGATCGAGCTCGCGGCGGTGATCGCGGCCTGCGCGGACGGGGACCGGTCACGGACATTCTCGGATCTGGTCGATGGCTTTGCGCGAGGCTGGCCCGTGCTTCGCGAAAGCCTGCATCAGGCGGTGGGCAATCTCACCGCGCGGACGCCGTCGGACCGCATGCATCAGCTGTGGTTGCTTCAGAATCGCTTGGGCTCACGTTAGCCACAGTCCCTGAGCTGGGAAGGTTTGGATTCTTTTGGTGGGCAGCCGTTGTTCGGCGCTTTGCGTTCCTTTGCGGCCCGCTCTGGCCAAAACCTGTTCCTGAATGAATTTCCGGTTCCGGCGAGCGGCGCAGGCATTCGGAGCGTCCGCTTGTGAGTCTTTCCGGCTCCGCGAAATGGTTAAGCGAATGTCCGTTTCCCACCGCCGTACGCGCAAACCTGTCAGTCCGTCATCGGCTCAGTTGCAGCCGATGTACGAAGGCGACCTAGCAGACGTGGACTGTCTGCTTATGTCATGATCTGACGTTCAGCTCGGAAATCGGGGACCGCAGCTTCGTCCCAACGTCGGTCATTTTTTTGGGGCAGGCTATTGCCTGATCGAAGGCCCAATAAAGCGACCCCGGCTTTTCCGTACATTTTCCGTACGCAGCGAAGATATGCTCGCTAAGTGATTGATAAATGGTCGGGGAGAGAGGATTCGAACCTCCGGCCCCTGCCTCCCGAAGGCAGTGCTCTACCAGGCTGAGCTACTCCCCGACGGAGTAACGGTCGCGGCCCGAAGGGGCGATCCGTCTCGCTGGAGGCGCGCCTATAACGAGCCTGTTCGGCGGGTGCAAGCGCTGTCGCGCGTCGCGGTCAATTTCCCGCGCGGGCATCGAGCAGATGCTCGATCGAGGTGAATTTTTCGCGCGGCGCGCCGGTGCGGGCACGGTCGACCTCGGCACGGTCGATGCGTTGCCAGTCGCGGAAGGTGACGATGTCGACGCCGCGCATGGCGAGCAGCGCGTCGAGCCCGGGGCGGCCCTGCTTGCCGCTGTCGGGCGTCAGATCGGCGGCGAGATGTTCGGCGAGCATGAAGCCGTCCGGCCGGTTGGTGCCGATCGTGCCGGTCGGACCGCGCCTTGCCCAGCCGACGGCATAAAGACCCGGCGCGATCCGGCCTTCATCATTGGCGAAGCGGCCGGCGCGCTCGTCATAGGGCACGCCGGGAATGGGTGGCGTGCGATAACCGATGCAGCTGACCACCAGGCCGGCCGGCACGACGTAGGTCTCGCCGGTGCCGCGCGCGCGGCCGTCTGCGTCGAGCCGGGTACGTTCGATCACGACCCGTTCGACCTTGCCGCCGCCCTCGATCGCCACGGGACGGGCGAAGAAGTCGAACACGATCTCGATCGGCTTGTCGGATCGTGTCGCCGCGAAGCCGCGCAGCAGCGCGACCGACTTGCGCTGGCCGGGGTCGAGCGTCGCGTCGTCTTCGACGGGCGGCAGGTCGGCGGGGTCGACCCGCGGCGTGGCGCGCTCGAGTTTACCGAGCTCGCCCAGTTCCTTCGGCGTCATCGCGATCTGGTGCGGCCCACGACGGCCGAGCAGCGTCACCCGGGTGATGCGGTGCCGCCCAAGCGCGCTGAGCGCATGGGCGACGATGTCCGACCCGATGAATTCCGCCTCCGTCTTGGCCAGGATTCGCGCGACGTCGAGCGCAACGTTGCCGTTGCCGATCACCACCGCGCCCGCGGTGTCGAGCAGGGGAGCGAGCTGCTCATGGTCGGGGTGGCCATTGTACCAGCCGACGAACGCCGCCGAACCGACCACGCCGGGCAGATCGGCGCCGGGAATGTCGAGCGGGCGGTCGGCCGGCGCACCGGTCGCCAACACCACCGCGTCGTAGAGCGACAGCAGCTCGTCGATCGAGACCTGCTCACCGACCGTCACATTGCCGACGAAGCGCACCGTGTCGGTCAGCGCCACCGCCTCGTAGCGGTGAGAGACATGCTTGATCGATTGGTGATCGGGCGCCACGCCGGAGCGGATCAGGCCGAACGGCACTGGCAGGCGATCGATGATGTCGACATGCACCGCCTCGCCGAACGTCTTCTGGCACGCCTCGGCAGTGTAATAGCCCGCGGGTCCCGATCCGATCACGGCGACGTGCAGCATCAATCCTGCTCCCAATTTTTACGGAGGCTACGCGGAAACGACGGGGGGCGGCAAGCGCGCTCGACCAGCGCTGCCGCCGCTGCTACGGCCCCGCGCCATGTCGGCTATCGAGACCGCCGCCTTCGTCCTGGGCGTGATCAACATCGTGCTGCTCGTCAGGCGCAGCATCTGGAACTACCCGTTCGCGCTGGCGATGGTGGCGCTCTATGCGCGGCTGTTCTTCACGGCCAAGCTCTACAGCGACGCGCTGCTGCAGATATTCTTCTTCATCGTGAACCTCTATGGCTGGTGGCAGTGGCGCCGGGCCGAGGCGCGCGAGGGGGGCATTCGCGTCGAGCTGATGAGTCCGCAGGCGCGGATCGCCTGGGCGGTCGGCTGCATCCTGTGCACCGCCGGCTGGGGCTGGCTGGAGCGGCGCTTCACCGACGCCTCCTATCCCTGGTGGGATGCCGGCGTCGCGATCGTCAGCATCGCCGCGCAGGTCATGCTGGCGAAGCGTTGGCTGGAAAACTGGGTGCTGTGGATCGCGGTCGATCTGGTGTCGATCGGGTTGTATGCCGCCAAGGGGTTGTGGCTGACCATGGTACTCTATGCCGTGTTCCTGGCGCTGGCGACGTGGGGGCTGATCGATTGGCACGGCGCGCGACGCCAGGCGGGGCCGGCGGTGGCGTGATGCTGAAGACGATTTGCCTGCACGGACCGGAAAGCACCGGCAAGTCGACCATGGCGCCGCGCCTTGCCCGGCAATTCGGCACCAGCGTCGTCGCGGAGTTCGGCCGCACCTATACCGAGATGTTCGGCGTCGGCTGGACGATGGCCGATCTGGTCGGGATCGCCCGCGCGCACGATGCCAAGACGCGTGCCGCGGTGGCGGCGGGTGACCTGCCAGTGATCCTCGATACCGATCCGCTGATGACCTGCGTGTGGGCGGAAATGCTGTACGGCCGGCACGACCGATGGTTCGACAACTGGACCCATACGGCCGATCTCTACCTGATGTTCGACATCGACCTGCCGTGGGTTGCCGACGGTACCCGCATGTTCGGCACGCTGGCGGAGCGGCGCAAGTTCTTCGAGCTGTCCCGCTCGATCCTGGAGCAGCGCGGCGTGCGGTGGGCGATGGTATCGGGCAGCGGCGATCAGCGGTTCATGGCGGCGCTGAAGGCGATCGACGCGACGCGGCACGTTAAGTAGCGATACGCTTTGTCTAGCCGCGGCGGCCTGCTATTGGCGCGCCTTTACTCCTCCCAGCTTCAGAGACATTCGTGGCTTCGCTCGACAAGATCCGTAATTTTTCGATTATCGCGCACATCGATCATGGCAAGTCGACGCTGGCCGATCGCCTGATCCAGCTGACCGGCGGGCTGAGCGAGCGCGAGATGCAGGAGCAGGTGCTCGACAGCATGGACATCGAGCGCGAACGCGGCATCACCATCAAGGCCCAGACGGTGCGGCTCAACTACACCGCTTCGGACGGCGAGACCTATGAGCTCAACCTGATGGACACGCCGGGCCATGTCGACTTCGCCTATGAGGTGTCGCGCAGCCTGGCCGCCTGCGAGGGCGCGCTGCTGGTGGTCGATGCCGCGCAGGGCGTCGAGGCGCAGACGCTCGCCAACGTGTACCAGTCGATCGAGCACGACCATGAGATCGTGCCCGTCATCAACAAAATCGACCTGCCGGCCGCCGATGTCGACAAGGTGAAGGCTGAAATCGAGGACATCATCGGCCTCGATGCGTCGGACGCGGTACAGACCAGCGCGAAGTCGGGCATCGGCATCGAGGACGTGCTGGAAGCGATCGTCAAGCGTATCCCGGCGCCCAAGGGCGACCGCGAGGCGCCGTTGAAGGCGATGCTGGTCGACAGCTGGTACGACCCTTATCTGGGCGTCGTCATCCTGGTCCGCGTGATGGAAGGCACGCTGAAGAAGGGCCAGCAGATCAAGTTCATGCAGGCGGGCACCACGCATCTGATCGACCGCGTCGGCTGTTTTCGCCCCAAGATCGAGCAGCTGAGCGAATTGAGCGCGGGCGAGATCGGCTTCATCACCGCGCAGATCAAGGAAGTCGCGCAGACCGCGGTCGGCGACACGATCACCGACGCCAAGCGGCCCACGCAAGCGCCGCTGCCGGGCTTCAAGGAAGTGCAGCCGGTGGTGTTCTGCGGCCTGTTCCCGGTCGACGCCAACGATTTCGAGAAACTGCGCGAGTCGATCTCCAAGCTGCGGCTCAACGACGCGTCCTTCAGCTTCGAGATGGAGACATCGGCGGCGCTGGGCTTCGGCTTCCGCTGCGGTTTCCTCGGGCTGTTGCACCTGGAGATCATCCAGGAGCGGCTGACGCGCGAATATGATCTCGACATCATCACCACCGCGCCCAGCGTGGTCTATCAGATCGAGCTGACGCACGACGGCGGCCATATCGAGCTGCACAACCCGGCCGACATGCCCGATCCCAACCGGATCGAATCGATCGCCGAGCCGTGGATCGAGGCGGTGATCTATTGCCCCGACGAATATCTCGGCTCGATCCTGAAGCTGTGCCAGGATCGGCGCGGCATCCAGAAGAACCTGACCTATGTCGCCGGCCGGGCGCAGGTGACGTACGAACTGCCGCTCAACGAAGTGGTGTTCGATTTCTACGATCGGCTGAAGTCGATCAGCCGCGGCTATGCGAGCTTCGACTATGAACAGATCGGCTATCGCGAGGGCGACCTCGTCAAAATGTCGATCCTGGTCAATGCCGAGCCGGTCGACGCGCTGAGCATGATCGTCCACCGCGCCTCGGCCGAGACGCGCGGGCGGGGGATGTGCGAGCGGCTCAAGGATCTGATCCCGCGGCATCTGTTCAAGATCCCGATCCAGGCGGCGATCGGCGGCAAGGTGATCGCACGCGAGACGATCGCGGCGCTGAGGAAGGACGTGACCGCCAAATGCTACGGCGGCGACGCGACCCGCAAGCGCAAGCTTTTGGAAAAGCAGAAGGAAGGCAAGAAGCGGATGCGCGAGTACGGCTCGGTGAGCATTCCGCAGGAAGCCTTCATCGCCGCGCTGCGCATGGGTGACGAAGGCTGACGCCGTGAGGAGACGGGCGCGGCCGGCCAGGCGCCCCTCTCGCCGATGCGCGGCGCCTACCAGCGCACGCCGATCGTCGCCTGAACGGTGCGGCGATTGCCGTACCAGCACCAGCCGTAATTGGCGAAGCAACTCGTCAGATATTTCCTGTCGAAGATGTTGGTCGCGTTGACGCCGATGTCGATGCCGTTGAGGCGCGGTGACAGCTTGCCGAGATCGTAGCGGACGAGCGCGTCGAACACGGTATAGGCCGGTGTGCGTAGCGGCCCCTCGGCGACGCTCTGGTCGAGGTAGTAATCGGCATAGCTGCTGTCGACGTGACGCACCGCGCCGCCGATCTCCAGTCCCGCCGCCGGTCCCGATTTCGGCGCCCATTCGAGATTGGCGCTGATGCCGCCGCGCCCGACGGTGGCGAGGCCGCGGCCGACCGCGGCCGGATTGACGTCTTCGACGTCTTTCACGTTCTGGCGGCTGAACGCCACGCGAGCGAAGAAATCGTGCGGTAGCGGCGCCGTCGCCTCGATCTCGACGCCCTGCGAGCGCGCCTTGCCCACCTGAGAGGCGGAGAAGCTGACAGGATCGTAGACCACGACGTCGCTTTCGGTGATGCGGAACCACGCGGCGGTGACCAGGATGTTGGTTCCCGGCGGCTGGTACTTCGCGCCCGCCTCGATCTGCTTGCCCAGCGTCGGCTTGGCGATCGTGCCGTCCTGCAGCAGCGTCGCGTTGGGCTCGAACGAAGTCGAATAGCCAACATAGGGCGCGAGACCGAACGCCGTCTTGTAGAGCGCGCCGGCGCGCCAGGTGAACTTGCGGTCGTGCGTCACCTGGCCACCCGATGCCTGTCGTGCCCAGTCCTGCCGGCCGCTCAGTGTCAGCCGGAGGCCGCCGATGGCGATCTGGTCCTGCGCGTAGATGCCTTGCTGGCGCTGGCGCGTATGTTGGTCGGTGACGCCGAAGCTTCCCGGCACCTCCTCGGGTGTCTGCGGCGTTGCCATCGTGCCGTACACCGGATCGAACACGTTGATCGGCGTCGCCGTCCCGAAGGCGGAAAGCTCGGCGGAATGAGCGACCTGGCGATCCACGCCGAACAGCAGGCTGTGGTGCAACGGACCGGTGTCGACATGGCCGGTGAGCTGCGTGTCATACGTGAAGTCATTGAGCTGCTCGCGCGTCGAGTATGAGGCGCGCTGGAACAGCGTGTCGCTGCCGGCAACCGGCGCTCCGCTGGTGTAGACGATGCCGAGCCGGCTCTTGACGTATTGATACCGCCCCGCTGAGCGCAGCGCCCAGCCGCCGCCGAAATCGTGCGTGAAGATATAGGTCAGCCCGAACTGCTCGCGGCGGAAGAAATCGCCCGGCTCGCCGGCGTAGAATTTGGTCGAGATGCGGCCGGCGGGATCATCGATCAGCGTGCCATAAGCCGGCCAGACGCCGTAATTGCCGTTGTAGGGATCGTGCGAATAAGCGGCGAGCACGGTGAAGGTCGTGCTGCTGCCCGCCCCCGCGGTACCGGCGGCGGAGATCGTCTCGCGTCGGCGCTTGCCGAACTGCTGCTGCTGGTCGGCACCATTGACGCTGCCATAGACGCGCCACAGTTCGCCGTCGCCCAGCCGGCCGCCGACATCGGCATCGACGCGGTAGAGATCGTAGGTGCCATAGGTGCCTGACACCGCCCCATAGAACGGCCGGTCGAGCGGCAGCTTGCTCGATTCGGCGATCAGGCCGCCGGGGCTCGACTGGCCGTAAAGGGCGGAATCCGGCCCCTTGACCACCTCGATCCGGTCGAGCCGCGAGACGTCGACCTGCGGCACGGCATAGCCGGTCGCGCTGCCGAACAGCTTGAGCCCGTCCAGATACACCGGCGCGTCGAAGCCGCGGAGCTTGAACTGATCGTACACCTCGGCCGCCGAGCCGCGTGTTTCAGGTGTCACGCCGGCGACGAAGCGCAGCGTCTGATTGAGGTTCTGCAAGCCCAGGTCTGCGATGGTCGAGGCATCGATCACGCTGATCGATTGCGGCGTCTCGATCAGCGGTGTGTCGGTCTTGGTGCCGCTGCTCGCCTCGGTGGCGGGGCGCTGGCCGGTGACGACGATGTCGCCCGCCTGCGGCGCGATGCCTTCGGAGGCCGGTCGGCCGCTGGCCCTGGCAGCGCCCGGGAGCAGTGCGGCGGCGCCGGCGAGCAGGACAAGGCGGTGACGACGAGAGAGCATGGCAAATCCCCTTTGTGGAGCTGCGCTGCTAACGATAATGAGAACGATTCGCAAGATAGGCGCGGTCACGGAGATTGGCCCGTTGCCGGGTCGACTGTGCGGTGGGGGCGAGACGCTGCGCGCCTCCGCTGGTCCGCATGACCTGCGGAAAGTACGTACCGCCGCCGTGCAGCGATCGTTAAGGGTCAGAAGCGTAGTGGCGCGCGGTTCGGCACGGCGCTAGAACCGCCGCTGCCCCGAGAGACCGCTGCCCACATGGCCGATTCCCCCGTATTCTATGATGCTTCCGGGCGCCGCCGCCGCCGGTTCCGGCTGGGGGTGTTCGCCTTCATCGCGCTCATCGTGCTGGCGGCCGGCCTGTTCTTCGTCTCGGTTGGGGCGGTGCCGCGTGCGCCGCTGCTGCCGTTCCGTTCGGAAGCGCCGGCGCTGCACAAGCTGCAGGCGCCGCATCAGAGCGTGCTGGTTCGCACCCGCCGCAGCATCGACTGGTATGCCCGCCGCATCTTCGGCAGCGGCTCGCCCCAGAAGGCAGCGGCCGCCGACGTGCCGCTGGCGATCGCTTTTCATGCGCCCTGGGACCCATCGAGCACCGCATCGCTGCAGCGGCACGTGAACCAGCTCGACTGGCTGATCCCCGGCTGGCTGTCGGTCACCGGGCCGGACCATCATATCACCGAATTCCACGACAATGCCGGGCGCGCCATCCTCAACCAGGCGCTGCATCGGCCGGTCATCCTGCCGATGGTGCAGAACGCGCTCAACGATCAGTGGGATGGGCAGGGGACGGCGGCGCTGCTGCACGATCCGCGCGCCCGCACCGCGTTGCTCGACCGGCTCGAGCCGTTCCTGGCACGCAATCACGCCGGCGGCGCGTTCTTCGACTTCGAGGAGCTCCCGGTGTCGGCGCAGCGCGACTATCGCGCCTTTCTTGCCGAGGCGCACCGGCGCTTTGCCGCCAAAGGCTGGGTGGTAGCGATCGCCGCGCCGGTCGGCGATCCCGGCTGGAACCTGCCGGCCTATGCCAAGGTCGTCGATAAGCTGTTCCTGATGACCTATGACGAGCATGAGACGAGCGGCCCTGCCGGTCCGATCGCGTCGCAGCGCTGGTTCGCGCGCGCCGTGGCGAATGCGTCGCGCGGTGTCCCGCGGGCCAAACTGGTCGTGGCGTTCGGCAACTACGCCTATGATTGGCACGGCAAGGGCGGCGATTCGCTCGACGTCGAAGAGGCGTGGCAGGAAGCTGCCGATTCGGGCACTGTCCCGAGCTGGGACAAAGCGAGCGGCAATTCGAGCTTCGCGTTCCAGGATGGCGACACGCGCCACGTCGTCTGGCTGCTCGACGCGGCGTCAGCGTATAACGAGCTCGATTTCCTGAAGCAGGCCGGGATCGGCGGCGTCGCGTTGTGGCGGCTGGGCTCCGAGGACCCCGGCCTGTGGTCGATCTTCGGGCGCGACCATCGCGTCCTGCCGCAGCCCTCGGCGATTGACGCCATGCCGGCCGGCACCAATGTCGATATCGAGGGCGCCGGCGAAATCCTGAAGATCGCCGCCGCGCCGGTCAGCGGTGAGCGACAGGCCACCGCGGCGCGCGACGGCACGATCGCCGACGTCGTGTTCCGGCGGCTGCCGTCGCCCTATGTCGTGCAGCGCACCGGCAACGTGCATGGCGACGTGGCGCTGACATTCGACGACGGGCCCGATCCCGACTGGACGCCCAAGGTCCTTTCGATCCTCGAGGCCAAACATGTGCCGGGGACCTTCTTCATCGTGGGCGAGAATGCGCTGACGCAGCGTCACCTGCTCAAACGCATGGTCGCGGATGGCGACGAAATCGGTAGCCACACCTATACGCACCCCAACCTCGCGACCGTGTCGCAGCGGCAGGTCGCGCTGGAGCTCAACGCCAACCAGCGGCTGTTCCAGGCGTTCACCGGCCATTCGCTGCGCCTGTTCCGCGCGCCCTATTTCGGCGACGCGGAGCCGACCACCGCGGACGAAATCGTGCCCGCGCTGGAGGCGCAGAACCGCGGCTATGTGTCGGTCGGCCTGCACGTCGATCCCGACGACTGGAAGCGGCCCGGGGTGGATCAGATCGTCAGCCGTGCAGTCGAGGGGGTGACGAGTGGGCCGGCGACGTGCGGCGCCAATGCCGACGCCAATTGCAGCCGCAACATCGTGCTGCTGCACGACGGCGGCGGCAACCGCTCCGAGACGGTCGCCGCGCTGCCGCAGATCATCGACCAGCTGCGTGCGCGGGGCTATCGCTTCGTCCCGGTGTCGACGCTCGCCGGCCTGTCGCACGCGGCGGTGATGCCGCCGATTTCGGCCAGCGACCGCTTCATGGCGGGCGCCGACCTGGCGCTGTTCACGACGCTGGGCAGCCTCGTCATCGCGCTGCGCTGGCTGTTCATCTTCGCGATTACCATCGGCATCCTGCGGGCTATCGCGCTGTCGGCGCTGGCGCTGATCCAGGCGCGGCGGGAGAATCGCGAGGTCTTCCCGCCGATCGACCCCGACCGCTTTGTGACCGTGCTGATCCCGGCCTTCAACGAGGAGCGCGTGATCGAGCGCGCGGTACGCGGCGTGCTCGCCTCGACCGAGGTGCGCGTAGAGGTGATCGTCGTCGACGACGGTTCGACCGACCGCACCAGCGCCGTCGTCAGCGAAGCCTTCGCCGACGATCCGCGTGTCCGGCTGCTGACGCTGGAAAATGGCGGCAAGGCGCGGGCGCTCAATCGCGCGCTGGAGCTGGTCACGTCCGACATCGTCATCGCGCTCGACGCCGACACCCAGTTCGAGCCGGTCACCATCGCGCGGCTGGCGCGATGGTTCGACGACCCGAGGCTGGGTGCCGTTGCGGGCAATGCCAAGGTCGGCAACCGCGTCAATCTCGTCACCCGCTGGCAGGCGCTGGAATATATCACGGCGCAGAATCTCGAGCGACGCGCGCTCGTGCGGCTGAACGCGATGACCGTTGTGCCCGGTGCGGTCGGCGCATGGCGGCTGGACGCGATCCGCAGCGTCGGCGGCTATCCCGACGACACGCTGGCCGAGGACCAGGATCTGACCATCGCCATCCAGCGCAACGGCTGGGCGGTCCGTTATGACCAGTTCGCGGTCGCCTGGACCGAGGCGCCGGAAAGCTTCCGGGCGCTGGCCAAGCAGCGCTTCCGCTGGGCTTACGGCACGCTGCAATGCCTGTGGAAGCATCGGGCGGTCATCGCGAGCGGAAGGCCGCGCGGGCTGGCGCGAGTAGGCCTGCCGCAGGCGATCGTGTTCCAGATCGTGCTGGCGGCGATCTCGCCGATCATCGATCTCGCGCTGCTGCTCAGTTTCTTCACCACCTATCTGGCGGTCGAGGCGCATGGCTGGGCGCAGACGTCGCACGATGTCGAGAAGATGCTGATCTACTGGCTGGTGTTCACCGCCATCGACCTGCTCGCCGCGACCATCGCCTTCGCGCTGGAACGCCGTGAACGGTGGCGGCTGCTGTGGCTGCTGATTCCGCAGCGGATCGGCTACCGCCAGGTCATGTATTACGTGGTGGTGAAGGCGATCGCCCAGGCGTTGCGGGGCCCCCGCGTCGGGTGGGGCAAGCTGCAACGCACCGGCCGCGCGGTGACGCAGCCGTCGCGACCGAAGGCCTGAGGCCGCGTGCATCGCGCCATCGTCTGCGCTATGGATGCGGGCGATGGTTGATCCTTCCTCCTTGTCGGTCCAGGCCGCGGCACCGCGCGGGCCGATAAGCGAGGGCAGCGGCTGGCGCGACGCCGGACTGTTCGCCGCGGCCGGGTTGCTGCTCTGGTGGCTGTGCAACGACCACGCCTCGCTGATGCCGGCGTGGGCGCCGTGGGATTTCTCGCCCTTGTGGTACGCGGCGTTCGCGCTGACCGGCTGGAGCTATGCCCGCGGGTTGCGGCGGGTGGCGACGGCGCGTTGGCGGATCGTGCTGTTCGTGATCGGCATGGCGCTGATCTGGGCAGTGCTGCAGACCCGATTCGAATATCTCGCGCAGCACATGTTCTTCATCAACCGCATCCAGCATGTGGTGATGCACCACCTGGGGCCGTTCCTGATCGCGCTGGCCTGGCCGTGGCCGGTGCTGGAGGCTGGCGCGCCCGGCTGGCTGCAGCGCATCGTGCATCACCGATGGTTCTCGGCAATGCTGTGCTTCTTCCAGCGGCCCGACATCGCGTGCCTGGCGTTCGCCGGGCTGATCGCGCTGTGGCTCTATCCGCCGGTCCATTTCGTGGCGATGATCGATCCGCGGCTCTACGCGGTGATGAACTGGTCGATGGTGGTCGACGGGGTGCTGTTCTGGTCGGTGGTGATGGACCCGCGGGGCCGCGAGCTGGCGCATAACAGCTTCGCCGCGCGGATGATCATGGCCGTGGTCGTCGGCCCGCCGCAGATCGCGATGGGCGCGGCAATCGCCTTTGCCGATCACGACATCTACGCCTTCTACGCCTGGTGCGGCCGCATCTTCCCGACGATCGACGCGCTGTCGGACCAGCGGATCGGCGGGCTGGTGGTGTGGATCCCGCCGGCGATGATGAGCGCGCTGGCACTGATCATCGTGCTCAACCTGATGCGGATCGACGAGGAGCGCCGCGGCGGCGGCGCGAGGGAAGGCGCGGTGTCGAGCTCGAGCTGGACGGGCCGTTAGTTCAGTCGCCGTCGGCGACCAGCCGCTGAACGTCCTCGGCAGCACCCTTGATGTCGGGCGCCTGGCTCGACAGGCCGGTGATCAGCAGGCGCGCCTTGCCGCTGCGATCGAAGGCGTAGATCGCCGAACTGTGGGTCACGACATATTTGGTCGGATCGGGATCGGGGTGCACCGAATAAGCGATGCGATAGCGCTTGGCGAGCGTCGCCAGCTCGTCGGGCGAGCCGCGCAGCCCGACGAACTCGGGGCCGAAGTTCGCGACATAATCCTTGAGCGCCTTGGCATCGTCGCGCTCGGGATCGACGGTCACGAACAGCACGCGGACGTTGTCGGCGGCGCCCTTCACCTGGGCGAGCGCCTGGGCCAGCCGCGACATGGTCAGCGGGCAGACGTCGGGGCAATAGGTATAGCCGAAATAGAGAAGCACGATCTTCCCGCGATAGTCCGCCGCCGTGACGGTCTGGCCGTCGCGCGCGCGGGCCATCGTGAAGCGCAGGTCGGGCGTCGAGCCGCTGACGTCGGTGCTGTGCCACACGGCCGGCGTTGCGTGGCAACTGGTCAACAGGGCGGCGGCAAGCGCCACCACGGCGCGGCGGGTCGGGGCGAAGCGTCGAGGGCCTGGCATCGGCCGACTATTGCGGATCGGATGGCGCGAGGAAAGGCGGCGCGTGCCGGATATCGCTGATTGTGCCGAAATGGGCAGTGTCCACCCCGCGCCCCCGCCGATTTTCATGCGATTCTCGCGCATACCGGCCGTTTTGCTTTGACTCGGCGGGGCGGAGTGGACTTACTAGCCCACCGACTTCGGTCGCGATTCCATTAGTAGAACGTTACAGGGGGTTCCCAGGGCATGAACAAGCAAGAACTGATCGGTTCCGTCGCGGATGCGTCGGGCCTCAGCAAGGGTGATGCCAGCAAGGCCGTCGAATCGGTGTTCGATGCGATCACCGATGCGCTGAAGAAGGGCGACGAAGTCCGCCTGGTCGGCTTCGGCACCTTCTCGGTCTCGAAGCGCAAGGCCTCGACCGGCCGTAACCCGCGCACCGGCGAGCCGATGACGATCAATGCCTCGACCCAGCCGAAGTTCAAGGCCGGCAAGGGCCTGAAGGACGCGGTCAACTGATCGCGCGTGCCGGGGCTGGACAAGCTTCGGCACTGTGCCTAAGGGCATCGGCACCGAGGCGCTGCCATCAGCGCCTCTGTTGCTTTCGGGCGCGTAGCTCAGTGGTAGAGCACTGTGTTCACACCGCAGGGGTCGCTGGTTCAATCCCAGCCGCGCCCACCATTTTCTGAAAGCCCCGGACGGTCCAGCGATCGTACGGGGTTTTCTTTTGCTCGCCGGCGCTCGTCGGCTCCCGTTCCCGGGCTGGGGCCGACCTCGACGCGGTCGCCCGCGCGGTGCTGCACCTGGCGGAGGAGCGACCGGTCGTCGCCGGAGGCGGCGCCGGGGTCGCGACTGCGCTCGCACG
>JBQCHA010000278.1:0-6731 GCA_051955175.1 Sphingomonas sp. | reverse complement strand
TCGTGGAAGATGCCGACGACGAGGTTGAACAGGATCAGGATCGCCATGATCCAGTGGAACCAGATCGCCCCGGTCGAATAGCGCTCCGCCCGTCCCGTCACGTCGGTCGTCATCGGCATCTTCCCCCTTCAGCTGTTGATCAGACGGTAAGCTCCGGCTGCGGCATGCGGCCCAGCTCCATCTGGCGACCGAAAATCTCGCGCATGATGCTGAGCGAGAACAGGTGCGCGTAGATCAGCGGCAGCATGCCCGACTGGTTCATCTTGCGCAGCTGATCGCCGCGGATGTCGGTCAGCTTCTTCTCGTCGACCATCTGGAAGCCGCGATAGACGAACGGGCGATCGGCGCCTTCCGGCGTGATCGACATCTCGCCGTCCATGAGCAGGCCGAGATCGGTCAGTTCCTTCATGAACTGCGCGGTGCGGGCACCGGCCTGTTCAAATGATTCGTTGAAGGCAAGGATGCCCTTGGTCAGCTCGGTCGGCTCGCCATTCTCGAACAGCTTCTCGCCGTCCTCGAAATCGCCGATCCGATCCGACGTCGGATCGAAGCACAGCGACATTTCCTCGCTGTCGGGCCGCAGGCGAGCGAGCATGTAGGGATAGCGACGGACATAGGCCGGGACGTAGAAATTCTTCTCGGTCAGCTTGCCTTCGTCGTCGACGAACACGTTGACGCCTTCGTTCAGGCCCATCAGCGCGATCGGGATCGCCTCTGGACCGACGGTGAAGACGATCGGCAGGAAGCGCTGCAGCAGCGGGAATTCGTCGACCGTGACGGGGATCGCATGCGCGCCCTTCAGGAACGGTGCGGTGTTGCTGGTGCGCGCGCGGTAGTTGGCATGAACCTGGCTCGAAAGCGGCTCGAGGCCGTTGTAGAAGAGCGGCAGTTGATTTTGCGGCGCGGTGGCCATTCGCAAGTCTCCGTTGAACTTTCACTAAGGTGCGGCGTTTTGCCGGGTTGCGCCCGGCTCTATGGCGCGGCGGGCTCCGGCGCAAGCGCGACGAGTTTGCCGGGGTTCATTATGCCGCGCGGGTCCAGCGCCCGCTTGATCGCCCGGAGCGCCGCCATCCGGGCCGGCGAAGCGAGGCGTTCGAGCTCGTCGATCTTCATCTGCCCGATGCCGTGCTCGGCGGAGATCGAGCCGCCGGCGGCAACCACCAGGTCGTTGACGAAGCGGGAGATGACCGGCGCGTCCTCCGCATACCAGCGGTCGCGATCGACGCCCGCAGACGCGCGGACGTGGAAGTGGACGTTGCCGTCGCCCAAATGGCCGAAGGCGGTGGCGTGGGTGCCGGGGAAGCGCTGCTCGGCGGCGGCTGCTGCCTCGACCATGAAGCGCGGCATGTCGGCGACGGGGACGGAGATGTCGTGCTGCACCGCCGGGCCGGCGGCACGCTCCGCCTCCGACAGCGAGTCGCGGATGCGCCAGAAGGCTTCGGCCTGCGCCTCGCTGGCGGCGATCACCGCGTCTTCGACCAAACCGTCCTCCAGCGCGGGGGCGAGCAGGCGTTCGACCAGCGCTCCAGGCGCCTCTGCCTGCGGATCGCTCGATACCGCCTCGATCAGCACGTGCCAGCGGTGCGTGCCGGCGAGTGGCGCGCGGGTGCCGGGGATATGCTGCAGCACCAGGCCCAGCGAGTCGCCGGGAATGATTTCGAAGCTTTCGATCGCATCCGTCGCCGCCTGCATCCGCCGCAACAGCGCCAGCGCGTCGGCGGGGCTGGCGAGCCCTACCCAGGCGACGCTGCGCGCCACGATCGCGGGGACCAGCCGCAGCGCGACCGCCGTGATCACGCCCAGCGTGCCCTCGGCACCGATCAGCAGCTGGTTGAGGTCATAGCCGCGATTGTCCTTCTTCAGCGCGGCAAGGCCATCGTGGATCGAGCCGTCGGGGAGCACCGCCTCCACGCCGGCGACCAACGAGCGCATCGTCCCCCAACGCAGCACCTGCGTGCCGCCGGCATTGGTCGAGGCGAGGCCGCCAACCGTCGCCGAGCCGCGCGAGCCGAGCGTCAGTGGAAACCGGCGTCCGGCCTCGGCCGCGGCCTGGTGCAGGTCGACCAGGATCACGCCGGCTTCGGCCACCGCCAGATTGTCCTCTGCCGACAGCGAGAGGATGTGGTTCATCCGCCGCATCGACAGGATCAGGGCGCTGGCACCGGCAGGTGGCGTCGCCCCGCCCACCATCGAGGTATTTCCGCCCTGCGGCACCAGCGGCACGCCGGCCTCGCCAGCCAGTCGCACCACCGTGGCGACCTCGTCGCGCGTGGCGGGCGCGATCAGTCCCGCCGCATCGCCGTGGAAACGGCCGCGCCAATCGGTTTCCCACGGCGCGAGGTCGACAGGATCGGTGACAACTGCCTTCGCGCCGAGCTCCGCGCGCAGCGTGCCGATGAGCGAGAGAAGGGGGTCTTTCATGGCCTGCCGCCTAGCACGCGCGCCGCGCGTGGCCAATTCAGGCAATGTTCAATCCTTCGCGCTATGGTTAGCACCCCGCCATGCCGAATCTCCTTTCCTCTGCCGCGCTGATGCTGCTGCTGGTCGCCCCTGCCGCGACGCTGCAGGGTGCGCCTGCGCCTGGCCCGGGATTCGGGGGGCAATTGGTGTTCCACCAGCATATCGTGATTCGCATTCCGCGCATGCCGCCGCCGCGCGCCATGGTGGAGCAGCCGCCGATGCCGCCGGTCGAATGGCGCGAGCGGTCGGGGCCGAAATGCGTCGACGGAGACGATCTGGTGGCCGCGACCATCCCCTCGTCCGAGGCAGTCGACCTGATGCTGCGCGACGGCGAGCGGCTGCGCGCGCGGCTGGACAAGAAGTGCCATGCGCTTGATTTCTACACCGGCTTCTACGTCATGGCAGGGCGGGACGGTCAGGTCTGTGCGCGCCGCGATTCGATCCGCACGCGATCCGGCGACACGTGCGCGATCGACAAGTTCCGCCGGCTGGAGCCGAGGAATTGAGCGTTCTGGGCAGCGGTTGACCGACGTGCTACGGCGCCCCAGAACGGGTCGGTTCAATACCGCGCCTTGACATCGGCGCGCGAATCCGCAAGCGCATTGGCGCTTTGCGGCGAGATTTTTGCCGCCAACTTTTCCGGACATGCCATGAATTTTGCCGATCTCGGCCTTTCTGACGAACTTCTCCGCGCGGTTGACGAGGCGGGCTATTCCGAACCGACGCCGATCCAGGCGAGCGCCATTCCGTCCGTGCTGATGATGAAGGACGTCATCGGGATCGCGCAGACCGGCACCGGCAAGACGGCGTCGTTCGTCCTGCCGATGATCGACATCCTGGCCCATGGCCGCAGCCGCGCCCGCATGCCGCGCAGCCTGATCCTGGAGCCGACGCGCGAACTCGCCGCCCAGGTCGCCGAGAATTTCGAGAAGTACGGCAAGTACACCAAGCTCGACATGGCGCTGCTGATCGGCGGCGTGTCGATGGGCGACCAGATCAAGGCGCTGGAAAAGGGCGTCGACGTGCTGATCGCGACGCCGGGCCGGCTGATGGACCTGTTCGAACGCGGCAACATCCTGCTCACCGGCTGCTCGCTGCTGGTGATCGACGAAGCCGACCGGATGCTCGACATGGGCTTCATCCCGGATATCGAGGAAATCTGCACCAAGCTGCCGCGCCAGCGCCAGACCTTGCTGTTCTCCGCGACGATGCCGGCGCCGATCAAGAAGCTGGCCGACAAGTTCCTGGATAACCCCAAGACGATCGAGGTTGCCCGGCCGGCGACGACCGCTACCAACATCAAGCAATGGCTGGTGCCGGTCGCGCCGTCCGACAAGCGCGGGCGCCTGCGTGACCTGCTGCGGCAGGACGACGTCCGCACCGCGATCATCTTCTGCAACCGCAAGACGACGGTGCGCGAGCTCAACAAGAGCCTCAAGCGCTCCGGTTTCCGCACCGGCGAGATCCATGGCGACATGGACCAGCCGCAGCGGCTCGCCGAACTGGAGTTGTTCAAGAGTGGCGACGTCAACATCCTCGTTGCCTCCGACGTCGCGGCGCGCGGGCTGGACATCAAGGGCGTCAGCCATGTCGTCAATTTCGACGCGCCGTGGCACCCCGACGATTACGTGCACCGCATCGGGCGTACCGGCCGTGCTGGCGCGAGTGGCGTCGCCTACACCTTCGTCACCGCGGAAGATGCCGAGCATATCGCCAATATCGAGAAGCTGACCGGCCAGAAGATCGACCGGCTGGAGCAGGTTCCGGCCGCGCGCGAGGCTGCCGAACCCGAAGCGGCGGAGGAAGAGGCCCGGCCGCGGCGTGGCCGCCGTCTCCGTGGCGAGGGCGAACGGACCGAGAAGCGGGCGCCGCGCGCCGAGCCGCGATCGGCCGCCCCGGCAGCTCCGCCTGCGCCGGCACCGGTGGCGGAGCGCCACAGCGAACGCTCTGCGCCTGGCGAATGGCACGGGCCGATCCCCAACTTTCTGATGGCGCGCATCGACCTCTGACCGCGCGAAATGAACGATTTCGTCGAGATCCTGCCGCGGCGCACGATCGTTAGCCCGTGCGTCAACATCTGCCGCATCGATCAGGCGACGCAGCGCTGCCGCGGCTGCGCCCGCACCACCGAGGAGATCGCGCGGTGGACGGCGATGAGCGCCGGCGAGCGTGATCGCGTAATGGCCGCCCTGCCGTCGCGAAAGGCCACCCCGCAAGCGCGCTAGTTCCGGCGATACTGTCTCAAATCGGAACGCGAGCGAACGCCCGTCGTTCGAAATGACATGCGCCCGCTGCTCCATCCGCTGCTCGTGAACGGCCGTTTCGGCGACCCGGCGGTGCTGGTCCGCGCGCTGCACGCACCATCGTTGCTGTTGTTCGACCTGGGCGACCTGTCGCCGCTAAGCGGGCGCGACCTGTTGCGGGTCGATTACGTCTGCGTCTCCCACATGCATGTCGACCATTTCATCGGTTTCGACGCATTGCTCCGCGTCAACGTGGGGCGGGCGAGGACGATCACAGTCATCGGCCCCGAAGGGATCGCCGACGCCGTCGGGCACAAGCTGAAGGCCTATACCTGGGACCTGGCGGAGCGCTACCAGGCCGACCTGGTGTTCGACGTCGTCGAGCTCGGCGCCGCTACGGGCGCGCGGCGGACCCGCTTTCGCCTGCGCCGTCGCTTCGAGGCGGAAGATGGCGGAGCCGTCGCGCTCGACGGCGACAAGGTTGCGGATGCCGGCATCTTCACCATTCACGCCGCGCGTGTCGACCATCACGGCACCAGCCTTGCCTTCGCGGTGGCCGAGCCCGTCCACCTGAATGTCTGGCGCAATCGCGTGACAGCGCGCGGGCTGCCGCTCGGCGACTGGCTCAACCGGCTGAAGGCGGCGATCCGCGAAGGCCGTGGCGACGACCATCCAATCGCATTGCCTGGCGCCGGCGAGGCGCCGCTGGGCAGCCTGCGCGACCTCGTCAGCGTCGAGGCGGGGCAGAAGCTCGGCTATGTCGCCGACGTCCGTGACACCGCGGCCAATCGCAAGGCGATCGCGCGGCTGTGCGCGGATGCCGATGTGTTGATCATCGAGGGCGCGTTCGCCGCGGCGGATCGCGATCGCGCCGATCAGCGCGCTCACCTGACGACCCGCGCCGCAGGCGAGATCGCGCGGCAGGCTCGGGCGCGGCGGGTCGAGCCGTTCCATTTCTCGCCACGCTACGAAGGGCAGCAGGCGATGATGATCGACGAGGTCGAGCGAGCGTTCCGCAGCAACTGATGCGCAGTCATGCGGACGGTCAGGCCGGCGCGACCAACTGCGCGATCAACGCCTTGATACGCGCCAGGTGCACCGGCTTGCCGAGTTGCTGCACGTCGGCATAACGCGGCGGCAGCGTCGCGGCGTCATAGCCGGTGATGAAGGCGAAGGGCACGTTGCGCCGGGCGAGCGCGTCGGCCGCCGGAAACACCATCTCCTCGCCCAGATTGACGTCGAGCACGGCCATGTCGATCGTCGGTTCGGCGTCGATCACGCCGATCGCCGCCGCGACGCTCGCCACCGGGCCCAATACCTCGGCGCCGGCATCGACGAGTTCCTGCCTCAGGTCCTCGGCCAGCAGATATTCGTCCTCCACGATCAGGATGCGGCGTCCGGCGATGCGCTGGTCCGGTGTCATGGGCTCCTGTGGTCCTTTCCGACAAAGGCTGCGTTGGTCGCGCTCAGGGAAATCGGCGACGAATAAGGGCATTTGCCACCTGCGCATCCGGTTGGCCCCGACTTAGGTTAGCCTGGCTGCGGCGACGGCCTGCCGTGACGCGCGGATGAAGTGGCAGGCAGGCCTCGTTCAGACCAGTGGTCGCCTTTTCGCCGAGGCGGGGGCGAAAGTCGCCGGAGCCGACGATGCGCATGCGCGCAACTATTATTTGTCCGGAACTATCGCGCCCCGGCTCCATTGACCTGATGTAGTTTATACATCCGCCGCAGAATCGTGCGTGTCCGCGACAGCCGAACCCGTGAGGACGAAGCCTGACGATGCCTGAACCGCTGACGAGCCAACGTTGCATCCTGGTTGCCGAAGACGAATATATGATCGCCGACGACCTGACGCGTGACCTGTCCACGTACGGGTTCGAGGTCATCGGCCCGGTGGCGACGCTGGATGCGGCGCTGGCATCGTTCGCCGAACGCCAGCCGGACATCGCCGTGCTGGACATCAACTTGCGCGGCGACTCGGTCTTTCCGCTGGCTGACCTGCTGAGCGAGCGTGAGGTCCCCTTCGTG
>JBQCHA010000277.1:0-4143 GCA_051955175.1 Sphingomonas sp. | reverse complement strand
GCCGTCACGCCGCGGAATGGCGAGCGCGTCCAAGTCGACGCCCTGGCTGTAAAGCATGCGGTAGAGATAATGATCGGGCGCCAGCAGCAGCGCGGTGGCGTTGCTCCACGGCTGGTCGTCGGCGAACCAGCGCGCGTCCGTATGGCCGTGCGGGCTGACGATCGGCAGGTCCGCCACGCCCTGGTAGAGCGCCCGCGCAAGGCCGCGCTGCGTCGCATCGGCCGAAAACAGCCGGTCGGGGTCGAGCGTCAGCGGACGCGGCATGGCATGCTCTCCTGGATTGCTTGAATTGGCGCGGTCGGCGGCATCCTAGGGATTGGAGACGCGCCGTACAATTGATACTCGGACAAATGTTCGCGAAAGCTGCGCGCCGTCACCGGGGCAATGCGGCGGTAGCCAGGGAGGATCGATTTGCCACGTTTGTCCGATGCCACGCTCGACCAGGCGAAGGTCGCCACGCCGACCGCAGGACCGACCGGTACCGGGGTAGTGCATTTCGGACCGGGCGCGTTCCACCGCGCGCACCAGGCCGATTATTTCGACCGGCTGATCGCGCACGATCCGCGCTGGGGCGTGGCGTTGGTGTCGCTGCGCAGCGGGCGGACGGTGGCCGATCTCGCCGAGCAGGACGGGCTCTACACGCTGGCGATCCGCGATGCCGCGCCCTCGGCGCGGATCATCGGCGTGCATACCGCATTGCTGGGGCCGGAGGACGGCGCGGCGATCGCTGCACGGCTGGCCGACCCGGCGACCCGGCTTGTCACGCTGACGGTGACCGAAAAGGGCTATTGCCTCGCCGCCGACGGCACGCTCGATTTCGCACATCCCGATATCGCCGCCGATCTGAAAGTCGAAGGGCAGCCGGTGAGCGCGATCGGCTGGATCGTCGCGGGGTTGGCGGCGCGGCGCTCGGCGGGCGTCGCGCCCTATGTCGTCATGCCGTGCGACAACATGGCCGACAACGGCGCGAAGCTGCATGCCGCGCTGATCGCCTTCGCCGGTGAGCGCGATCCCGCGCTGGCCGAGTGGATCGCAAGCGAGGTCCGGGTGCCTGCGACGATGGTCGATTCGATCACTCCGGCCTCGGACGAGGCCTTTCTGGCGGCGATTCAACAGGAAATCGGGCTGGAAGACCGCGCCGCGGTGCAGCGCGAGGCCTTTGCCCAGTGGGTCATCGAGGATGTCGGCGACATCGGCCCCGATCTCGCGTCGGTGGGCGTGCAGGTGACGCGCGACGTCGCCGGGTTCGAGCGCGCCAAGCTGCGCCTGCTCAACGGCGCGCATTCGACACTCGCCTATCTGGGCCTGCTGCGCGGCCATGTCAGCGTCCATGACGCGATGGGCGACGCGCCGCTCGCCCAGTTCGTCGAGGCGATGATGGCGGAGGAGATCGCGCCGATGCTGCCCGCGGTCGAGGGGCTGGACCTCGCCGATTATCGGCGTGCGGTGCTGGCGCGGTTCCGCAATCCGGCGATCGTCCACAACCTGGCGCAGATCGCGCAGGACGGCTCGCAGAAGCTGCCCTATCGCCTCTACGACACGATCATCGCCAACCGCCGCGCCGGCAAGCTGCCGCGCCGGGCGATCGTCGCGGTGGCGGCGTGGTTGGCGTTTGTCGTGCGTCGCGCCGAGGCGGGGACGTCGATCATCGATCCGCTGGGCGACGTGCTGGCCGACCTCGGCCGGCTTCGCCATGCCGATGCGGTGATCCGCGGCCTGCGCCGGGACGCGCGGCTGTGCCCGCCGGAACTCGCCGAAGACCGGGATTTCACCGCCGAGCTGGAGAAGTCCCTGGCAAGCCTGCTGGCGGAGGGCGGGGCGATCCCCGGCTGAAAATGCCTAGGACAGCGCGGCGCGCCGGGCCGCACGGCGCGGGCGCATCGGTCGCCAGGCGCTCTCGCTGCGCTTGCGCGACAGATAGGTGTCGAGGCCGATCTGTGCCCCCACCAGTTCGAACATGAACGGCTGGAAGGCAATGCCGACGAACGCGGCGCCGAGCAGGTAGACAAGGTGCGCGATCTGCAGCGCGCTCGCCAGCGGCGCGATCCACGCCTCGTCAGGGTCGGTCGAGCCGCGATAGCGGCGGCGCAGCACCTCCATGCGCACGAGGCCGGTGATGTTGATCGTCAGCCACAGCAACAGGCCGGGCCAGCCCTGTTCGCCCAGCATCTCGAAATAGGCGCTGTGATAGGCGCGCGCGGCGTCGACCTGCAGCGTCTTGTCGACCGTTACCTGGTCGCCGTGACCGACCAGCGCCACGGTGTCGTAGCGGATGTGATTCTGCAGATAGGCGTTGAAGCCGCCGCCGAAGGGATGGTCCTTGACGTAGCCGAGCGTCCATTTCCACACCTGCAGCCGCGTCGAGGCGGAGGCGTCGGCCTGATAATCCTGGATCGATCCCATCCGCTCGGTAAAGCCTGACGGCAGGAACGGCACCGCGATCCCCACCGCGGCGGCCATGGCGACCAGGTAGAGCACGCGCCGCTTTACATCGCGCAGCATCAGAACGGCGAGGAAGCCGATGCACATCAAGCCGGTCCGCGCCGAGGTGCCGACCGGGATCAGCAAACAGGCGAACACCAGCGCATAGCAGAACGCCTTCACCTTCCAGTCGGGGCGAAAGATTGTGCCGTAGCGGCTGAACCACAGGATCAGCGGGATGATGCAGACCGCCACAGCGGAGATCGTGCTGCTTTCGTAAAGGCCGCTGTTGTTGGTCACCATCAGGTTCAATTCGCCATAGCCGCCGCCGGTCACCAGCGTCTTGATTCCGCCGGTGATGATGATCGATGCGGCCGACAGCACCATGAACAGCAGCAGCGACTCGATCCTCAACCGCGTGCGCAGCGTCAGCGGCAGGAACGCGGCGAAGGCCAGCGCCTTCCACACCCACGACCATTTGTCCTCCGCCTGCATCGGGAAATCGGCGTGTAGCGTGGTGATCCCGCAATAGATCAGCAGCAGGACGATCAGGAACTGTCGCGGTGCCAGGCGGACGTCACGCTTGTCGTCCATCAGCGCCCAACCGCCGACTGCCGCCAGCGCCGCGACCAGCGAGATCGGCACCGAATTGAGCAGCAGGTAGGTGAGCCGCTGCGGCGAGACGATGTCGATATAGACATAGGTCAGCACGAACAGGAACGGCTTGCGCAGCCCCATGCCGAACAGCGCGACCAGAAAGCCGATGAAGGCGAGATCACGCACAATCGTCATCCTTGCGCGGGGCAACCGGCGTCTCGTCGTCGAGGGCGCGACGCCGCAGCAGGACCAGCGCCGCCAGCATCATCAGCAGATGGGTGAGCCCGAGGGCGAAATTATCGATCATCCTGGGCGCATGGTCTCTAGCGGGCGGCGTCGGTGCCGTGTGCCAGACGGCTTAGCCCGCGCGGGTTGACGCGCCGTTAAACAGTCCTGGGGCATCCAAGCCCTGACATGCGGATATTGCACATCCTCGATCACGGGCTGCCGTTGCACAGCGGCTACACCTTCCGCACGCGCGCGATCCTGAAGGCGCAGCAGGCGCTGGGCTGGACGGTGGCGGCGGTGACCGGGCCGCGCCACGGTGAGGCGCCTGCCGCCACGGAGACGGTGGACGGCCTGACCTTCCACCGCACCACGCCGCCGCGCGCGCTGCCCGCGCCGCTGGGGGAGGCGCGTGAGATCGCCGCCTTCGTCCGGCGGATCGGCGCGGTGGTGGAGACCTTCCGGCCGGATATCCTGCACGCGCATTCGCCGGTGCTCGATGCGCTCGCCGGGCTGCGCGTCGCGCGGCGCCGGGGGCTGCCGCTGGTCTATGAAATCCGCGCCTTCTGGGAAGATGCCGCGGTCGGCAACGGCACCGGGCGGGAAGGATCGTGGCGCTATCGCGTGACCAAGCGGATCGAGACCTGGGCGGTGCAGCGCGCCGACGCCGTGGCGGTGATCTGCGAGGGGCTGCGCGACGATTTGATCGGGCGCGGCGTCGATGCGGGCAAGATCATGGTGTCGCCCAACGGCGTCGACCTGACCCTGTTCGGCGAGCCGCTGCCGCGCGACGCGGGCTTGGCGGCGGAACTCGGCCTCGCGCCCGATGACGATGTGCTCGGGTTCATTGGCAGCTTCTACGATTACGAGGGGCTCGACGACCTAATCGCGGCGATGCCG
>JBQCHA010000276.1:0-11026 GCA_051955175.1 Sphingomonas sp. | reverse complement strand
ACGTCATGCGGTGAATGGTGATCGATCGCGATCACCTTGCCATTCGATTCGTAGAAGCTGAGCCGGGTCGGCGCGATTTCAAGCCGCCCCTCGACCGCCGCGCCGTGAGGATCGCAATCGGGCTTGGTCATGCCCCAGGTGCCGACGAATGCGGTTGGCAGGCCGTTGACGATCTCGTCGGACGGCGCCGGCACCGGCAGCCCCGCCTTGGCGGCGGCGAGGCTGTTGGACGCGGCCTCCTTGTCGATTACCGCGGCGGCCTCGGCGTCCTCTTTGGACAGCGACGTCCCCGCCCGCCTGTCCGCCTGATGGCAGCCGGCGAGGAGGAGCATGACGCCGCAGGCCAGGATCGCGCGCACCGGTGCCGTCTCAGCCCATCGTCGGGATGACGAAGGCATTCTCGCCCGTCGCCGAGCCATCGGGCCAGCGTTGCGTCACCGTCTTTACCTTGGTCCAGAACTTGACGCCCTCGGTGCCGTATTGGTTGGTATCGCCGAACGCCGAGCGCTTCCAGCCGCCGAAGCTGTGATAGCTGACCGGCACCGGGATCGGCACGTTGATACCGACCATGCCGACCTCGACGCGGCCGGCGAACTCGCGCGCGGCATGGCCGTTGCGGGTGAAGATCGCGACGCCGTTGCCATATTGGTGGCGCGACGGCAGCGCGACCGCTTCCTCGAAATCCCTGGCGCGGACCATCTGCAGGACGGGGCCGAAGATCTCCTCCTTGTAGCTCGCCATGTCGGTGGTGACGTGGTCGAACAGGCTCGGGCCGATGAAGAAGCCTTCCTCATGCCCCTGCAGCGTGAAGCCGCGGCCGTCGACCACCAGCTCGGCGCCCTCGTCGACGCCCGTCTGGATCCAGTCCTCGACGCGCTTCCGGTGTTGCGCAGTGACCATCGGGCCATATTGCGCGTCGTCATCGGTCGAGACGCCGACGCGAAGGGCCTCGATCGCCGGAATCAATTTGTCGCGCAGGCGGTTGGCGGTATCCTCGCCGACCGGCACCACCACCGGCAGCGCCATGCAGCGCTCGCCCGCCGAGCCGAACGCGGCGCCGGTCAGATCGTTGACCACCTGATCGAGATCGGCGTCCGGCATGACGATGCCGTGGTTCTTCGCCCCGCCCAGCGCCTGAACGCGCTTGCCGGCCTCGACGCCGCGCCGATAGACGTAATGCGCGATGTCCGACGAGCCGACGAAGCTCACCGCGGCGATGTCGGGATGGTCGAGGATCGCATCGACCATTTCCTTGTCGCCATTGACCACCTGCAGGATGCCGTCGGGCAGCCCCGCCTCGGCCATCAGCTCGGCGAGCCGCATCGGCACGCCGGGATCGCGCTCCGACGGCTTCAGGATGAAGGCGTTGCCGCAGGCGATGGCGACGCCGAACATCCACATCGGGATCATCGCCGGGAAGTTGAACGGCGTGATGCCCGCGCCGATGCCGAGCGGCTGGCGCATCGAATAAACGTCGATGCCGGGGCCGGCGCCGTGCGTATATTCGCCCTTCTGCACCTGCGGGATGCCGCAGGCGTACTCGATCACCTCGAGCCCGCGCTGCACGTCGCCCTTGGCATCGGCGATCACCTTGCCGTGTTCGGAGGAGAGCAGGCGCGCCAGCTCCTCCATGTTCGCCTCGACCAGCTCCTTGAACTTGAACATCACGCGCGCGCGGCGCTGCGGGTTGGTCGTCGCCCAGTCAGGCTGCGCCGCCTTGGCGGCGGCGACGGCGCGATCGAGCTCTGCCTTGCCGCCCAGCGCGACCTTCGCCTGGACCTGCCCGGTGTTGGGATCGAACACCTCCTGGCTGCGCGCGGCGGCGCCGCCCGAATGTCCAACGATATGGTGGTCGATGATGCGCATTGTCTCTCCTCGGATCTCGTCTGTTCAGCCAACGCTTTGACGGCGCCGGCGGTCCGCCGCTTCGAGTCGGCGTTGTAATAAAGTTGCTTGTGCCACAAGCCTGCGGCGAAGTCAGCGGGGGCTTGGGCAGCGCCCGTTCTGGCCTTTACAGATGCGCAGCGAGCCCGCATCCCGGCCCTTTCTGCGATAGCCAAGGACGCCGATGACCACGCCTCCCCCGCCGCATGACCGTTATGACGTGCTGATCGTCGGCGCCGGCCATGGCGGCGCGCAGGCGGCGATCGCGCTGCGCCAGAACGGCTTGGGCGGCTCGCTGGCGATCGTGTCGGCCGAGCCCGAGCTCCCCTACGAACGGCCGCCGCTGTCGAAGGACTATCTCGCCGGGGAGAAAGTGTTCGAGCGGCTGCTGATCCGGCCGGCGACTTTCTGGCGGGGGCGCGACGTCACCTTGCGGCTGGGCGAGACGGTGACGGCGGTCGAGGCGGAGGCGCACCGCGTGGCGCTGAGCGACGGCTCCACGCTCGGCTACGGCAAGCTGATCTGGGCGACCGGCGGGACACCACGCCGGTTGAGCTGCGCCGGCCATGACCTTGCCGGCGTGCACGCGATCCGTACCCGCGCCGATGTCGACGCGCTGATCGCCGAGCTGCCGACGGTCGAGCGCATCGCGGTTATCGGCGGCGGCTATATCGGGTTGGAAGCGGCGGCGGTGCTGACCAAGCTCGGCAAGCAGGTGGTGGTGCTGGAGGCGCTCGACCGCGTGCTCGCGCGCGTCGCCGGCGAGACGCTGTCGCGCTTCTACGAGGACGAGCATCGCGCCCATGGCGTCGACCTGCGGCTCAACGCGCAGGTTGCGTGCCTGGAGGGGCGCGACGGCCGCGTCACCGGCGTGCGCCTGGCCGATGGTGTGGTGCTGCCGGCCGATGCGGTGATCGTCGGCATCGGCATCGTGCCCGCGGTGGCGCCGCTGCTCGCCGCCGGTGCCGAGGGCGGCGATGGCGTTGCGGTCGACTCGCAATGCCGCACGAGCCTCACCGACATTTTCGCGATCGGTGATTGCGCGCGCCACGCCAATGCCTTCGCCGATGGCGTTGCCATCCGCCTCGAATCGGTACAGAACGCGCATGACCAGGCGGGGGTCGTCGCCCGCGTGATTACCGGCCAGCCGGCGCATTACGATGCCGTGCCGTGGTTCTGGTCCAACCAATATGATCTGAAGCTGCAGACGGTCGGGCTCTCGACCGGATTCGACCAGGCGGTGCTGCGCGGTGCTCCGGCCGATCGTCGCTTCTCGATCGTGTACCTGCGCCGCGGGCGCGTCGTGGCGCTCGACTGCGTCAACATGACGCGCGACTATGTCCAGGGGCGCGCGCTGGTCGTGGCGAGGGCACGGGTCGATCCGGCGGCGCTGGCCGACCCGGCGACCCCGCTCAAGGCGCTCGTCGCAGCCCAAGGCTGAGCGGCCTTAGCCGGCCGGCAGTCCGGGACCGCATCCGTAGTCTCTACGGCCCCGGACGCCGACCGAGGCCGGAGGGCGAGCGATAGGCGCTCGAACGCGCGACGCCAAGCCAATCAACCGTTTATGCGGTGAACCGAATGGCCGCCGCGCGCCGCTTCAGTCGGCGCGCGCCAGTCGCAGCAGGCCATCCTCGCCCGCCGCGACGCGCAACGCGGTATAGTCAACGACGGCCGGCGCATCGCTTTCCAGCGTGCCGCGGTGCGTCGCGGTCACTGCGACGACCGCCATGCCCGCGGCCTCGGCGGCGCGGATACCCGCCAGCGTGTCCTCGAAGACGAGACAGTCTCCGGGCGCCTTCGCCAGTCGCGCGGCCGCGAGCAGGAAGCAATCGGGCGCCGGCTTGCCATGTTGGACGTCGTCGGCGGTGACGAACACATCCGGAATCGGCAGTCCCGCCGCCGCCAGTCGCCGGACCGCGAGCGTCCGCGGCGCCGAAGTGACGATCGCCCAGGCGTTTCCCGGCAGATCGCCGAGGAACGCCGCGGCGCCCGCGATCTCCTCGATCCCGTCCATGTCATCCATCTCCATCAGCGTCAGCCGCTCGGCCTCCGCTTCCGGATCGACGCCGGGCAGGTCGAGCGCGCGGATCGTCTCCACTGCGCGCACACCGTGGATGGTGGGCAGGAACGCCTCGACATCCAGCCCATGGGATCGTGCCCAGGTCGTCCAGACCCGCTCGGCAGCCTGGATCGAGCTCAGGATCGTGCCGTCCATGTCGAACAACAGCGCGCCGAAGTCGCGCGCGAACAGGTGTGCCTGCGCGTTATCGCCGGCAGGCTGCAGTCTGGCTTCGTTCAGCTTCACGATTGCGGCTCGCCGATCTTGTCCTGCGTGCGCGTGTCGAAATCGCTCGCGTCGTGCCGCTCGTGCAACTGCTCGGCGGGATCGCCCGAGGTGCGGTTGACGATGCGGCCGCGCTTCACCGCAGGACGCGCGAAGACCTGATCGGCCCAGCGCGCCACGTTCTTGTACTCGTCCGCGGCCAGGAACTCGGCGGCATCGTAGAGCCAGCCCTTCACCAACCCGCCGTACCACGGCCAGATCGCCATGTCGGCGATGGTATAGTCGTCGCCGGCGACGAACGCATGGTCAGCCAGCTGGCGATCGAGCACGTCGAGCTGCCGCTTGGTCTCCATGGCGTAGCGGTTGATCGGATATTCCTGCTTGGTCGGCGCATAGGCGTAGAAATGGCCGAAGCCGCCGCCGACGAACGGCGCCGAGCCCATCTGCCAGAACAGCCAGGACAAGGTTTCGGCCCGCGCCGGCTGCGCCGTCGGCAGGAAGGCGCCGAACTTCTCGGCCAGGTACAACAGGATCGCGCCCGATTCGAACACACGGATCGGCGTCGCGCCGCTGCGATCCATCAGCGCCGGGATCTTGGAGTTGGGATTGACCTCGACGAAGCCCGAGCCGAACTGGTCGCCGTCGCCGATCTTGATCAGCCAGGCGTCATATTCGGCATCCTGGTGGCCCAGCGCCAATAGCTCCTCCAGCATGATCGTCACCTTCTGCCCGTTGGGCGTGGCGAGCGAATAAAGCTGCAGCGGGTGCTTGCCGACGGGCAGCGCCTTGTCATGCGTCGCCCCGGCGATCGGCCGGTTGACGTTGGCGAACCGTCCGCCATTTTCCTTGTCCCAAGTCCAGACCTTGGGCGGGGTATAGTCGGCGGCATCGGTCATCTGGCAGTCTCCGGCTGAGGATCGGATGGACGGGGCGGCCCTTTAGATGGGCCGGCGCGACGTGCTGACAAGGCATGGCTCGACGGCTAAGCCCGGGATCATGAAAGCCATCATCCTGAGCGCGGGATATGGGTCGCGCCTGCTCCCGCTCACTACGCTGATCCCGAAATGCCTGGTCCAGGTCGACGGCCGCGAGCTGCTGCTCCACCAGCTGGATGCGCTCCACGCCGCCGGCATCAGCGAGACCGTGGTGGTGGTCGGCTATCGGCACGATCAGGTGGAGGCGTTCGCCCGGCGCGACCTGCCGGTGCGCGTCACGACGCTGTTCAACCCCTTCTGGTCGGTCGCCAACAGCATCGGCAGCGTGTGGGTGGCGCGTGAGCATCTCGAGCGGCCGTTCTGCCTGATGAACGGCGACACGCTGTTCGACGGCGCGATGCTGGCCGATGCGATCGACCGCGCGCCGACGGGCGTCGGATTGCTGGTCGAGCCGCTGCGCGCGGCGGAGACCGACGATATGCGCGTGTGCGTCGTCGACGGGCAGGTGAAGGCGGTGGCCAAGGACCTGCCGCTCGGCGAAGCGACGCACCGATCGCTGGGCGTCATCACCAGCAGCGGCGGCCATGCCTACCGCCATGCACTCGACGCCGCGATCGCCGAGGAGGGCGGCCAGGCCGCCTATCACCACAGCGTCGTCGCACGGCTGGCGCAAACCGGCGACGTCGCCGCGATCGATCGCGAGGATGGCCGTTGGCAGGAGATCGACCGTCCCGAAGACATCGACGCCTGGAGCCGCCGGCACGGAAGCGGCGCGGCGTGACCCGGCGGCGCGTAACCTTCCTGTTCCTGGGCGAGACGCTGCTGATCCCGCACCTGTTCCCGATCGTCGAGGCGCTGGCGGCGGCCGACCCGGCGCTGCCGATCGACCTGTGGGTCAGCACTTCGATGCACGAAGCGCTGCTCGGCGGCTGGACTGCCGATCTCCCCAACGTCCGTCTCCGACGCGCCCCTGGGTTCCGCAAAGTGCCTGCCAGCGAGGGGCGCAATCCCCGCCTGCCGGCCAAGCTGCCGATGCTGTTCCGCCTCGCGCCGCGACTTGCCGGGGCGCGCGCCGCGGTCTGTGCCGAGCAGACCAGCCTGTGGCTGCCGACGCTGCTGGCGATGCCAACGCGCTTCGTCAAAACCGCGCACGGGGCGGGATCGATGATCGCACGCGACGATCGGCGCCGCCGCGCGGCGTATCTGACGCTGGTGCCGAGCGCGCGCGAGCGCGACGCCTGCATCGCCGTCGGCCTGCCGCCTGAGCGCGTGGTCGAAACGGGTTATGTCAAGGCGGCGTTCCGGCAGCGCACCAATGCCGCACCGGCGTTCGCGGAACGGCGCCCGATCGTGCTCTACAACCCGCACTGGCAGCGGCACCGCTCGTCGTGGTGGGTGTGGGGCGAGCAGGTGATCGAGCAGATCCTGTCTGCCGGGCGCTGGAACCTGATCTTCGCGCCGCACCAGCGGCTGGTCGAGGGCGCGCCGGAGGTCCGTGCGCTGTGCGAGCGGCTCGACCGCCGGCCCGACGTGCATTGCGACTGTGACAGCTTCGCCGCGGTCGACGGCAGCTACACCGCCGCCGCCGATCTCTATCTGGGCGATACGTCGAGCCAGGTGCTGGAATTCCTGATCACCCCGCGCCCCTGCGTGTTCCTGAACGCCGCCGGGGCCGCGTGGCAGGAGGACCCGGCTTATGCCATGTGGACATGCGGAGAGGTCGTTTCGGACGCTGCCGAGGTCGCGGCAGCGGTCGGTCGGGCGCCGGCGCTGCATTCGCGGTTTGCCGCGGAACAGGAGGGCTTCACGAAGGCGCGGATGGGCGACGTCAGCGGGGCCGCGGCGGCCCGCGCCGCGGCCGAAATCCTGGCGGTGCTCGGGTGACCGCGGCGGAGACGCCGAACCGTTTCCCCTCGCATTCCGCGACGAATGGGCTAAGCGGCGCAGCCATGAAGACCGATGATCGATCGCCTCCGCCGGTTGTCGTGACCGTCGGCGCCAATCCGACGCTGCTGTGGGGCATGACCAATGCCGAGCGCACCCGGCGCATCGCCGCCGCGCGCGGCCTGCCGCTACGGGACGATACCGCGGGATCGGCGATCCTGGTCAACCTGGCCTTCGCGTTCGACCCGGCATGGATCGGCCACCTCGCCGGCCGCCCCGGCGCCATCGTTACGCGCGACGGCATTCCCGCGATCGCGCACGTCCGGGACGGGCAGGAAGCGGCGCGGCTGGAACAGCTGATGCTGGCCGACGCCCCCCTGACCGACGCGGACGGGCTGACGGTGCTACGTGCCGAATCCGACGAAGGCATCTTCAACGAGGCGCTACGCAAGCGCGAGCAGCCGTTCGTCGAGCGGCTTGTCCCCGCCAAGGTGCCGGCGATCGAGCGCGCCAGCTACACCGGCGCCTACAAGGGCGTCACCGACCTCCTCACCAAATATCTCTGGCCGGAGTGGGCGTTCGTGCTCACCCGGCTCGCCGCGCGGATCGGCGTCACCCCCAACCAGGTCACTGCGATCGGCAGCGTATTGTGCATCATCGCGACCATCGCCTTCTGGCACGGCTGGTTCTGGAGCGGACTGGCGATCGGGCTGGTGTTCATGGTGCTCGACACCGTCGACGGCAAGCTGGCGCGCTGCACGATCACCTCGTCGAAGCTCGGTAACGCCTGGGATCACGGCGTCGACCTGATCCACCCGCCCTTCTGGTGGTGGGCCTGGGCCGAGGGATGCGCGGCATACGGCCGGCCGCTCGATCATGCCACCTTCTGGTGGGTGATTGGCACGATGCTGTTCGGCTATGTCGTCCAGCGCCTGATCGAGGGCGCGTTCATCGCCTGGTTCGGGATGCACATCCACGTCTGGCGCCGCTTCGACAGCCGCTTCCGGCTGATCACCGCGCGGCGCAATCCGAACATGGTCATCCTGTTCTTCCTGCTGCTGGTCGGCCGCCCCGACTGGGGCATCATCGGCGTGGCGGTCTGGACCGCGCTGTCGCTGGTCGTCCATTTCGTGCGGCTGATGCAGGCGGTCGCGGTTCGCGCGCGCGGCGGCGCGATCACAAGCTGGCTGGCGTGACGGGCGACGCGGAAGCCCCGGCGGCGGCCCGGACGCGGTTCGGCCGGCTCGGCGGGGTGATACGCAACCTGGGCTGGCTGCTCGCCGGGCGCGGCGTCACCGCGCTCCTGTCGCTCGTCTATCTGGCGATCGTCACCCGCACGCTGGGCGTCACCGATTTCGGGCGGTTCGCGATCATCGTCGGTGCCTCGCAGGTGCTGACGGTGCTGGTCGGCTTCCAGACCTGGCAGATCATCGTGCGCTACGGCACCGCGCACCTGCAGAGCGGCGACGCGCGCGGATTGGGCCGGCTGTTCCGCGCCTGCACGACGCTCGACGCCTTCACCGCGGTCGCCGGCACGCTGGCCGCCGCGGTGATCCTGTCGCTGTGGGGCGACAAGCTGGGCATCGGCGAGACGCTGTCGCGCGCGACCCTGCTGTTCACTGTCGTGCAATTGCTGTCGATCCGCTCGACGCCGCTCGGCATCCTGCGCCTGCGCGACCGTTTCTCGTTCGCCGCACTGGCCGACAGCACGACGCCGATCGCGCGGTCGATCGGCGCGGCGCTCGTGATGCTGGTTCATCCGACGTTGCAGGGCTTCCTGGTCGCCTGGATGGTGGCGGAGCTGCTGACCTCGGCCGCTTATTGGACCACCGCCATGCATTCCGGCCGGTTCGATCCGCGCCCCCTCGGCTGGGGCAAGATGCGCCGGGTGATGGCGGAGAATCCGGGCTTCACCCGCTTTGCACTCAGCACCAATGCCAGTTCGACCCTGTCGCTCTCCGGCAAGCAGATCCCGCTGCTGCTGGTCGGCGGCATGGCCGGCACCGCTGCCGCGGGCGAGTTCCGCCTGGCCGCGCAGCTTGCGCAATCGCTCACCAAGCTGTCGCAGCTCCTCGCCCGCGCCGCCTTTCCCGAAATCGTGCGCTCGGTCGCCGCCGGCCGGCTGGCGCAGATCGGGCGCTTCCTGGTGCGGTCGGTGACCATCGCCGGCATCGTGTCGGTGGTGGTGTTCGCGCTCGTGCTGCTGATCGGTCGCCCGGTACTGGCGCTGGTCGGCGGCCAGGCGTTCGCCGGCGCCTATCCGATCCTGCTGTGGCTGGTTGCCGCCGGCTGCGTCGACCTTGCCACCGTCGGGTTCGAGCCGGTGCTGATGGCCGCCGATCGCGCCGGCCAGGCGTTCTTCGTCCGGCTGGTCGCGACCGCGATGCTGATCGGTGGCGCCGTTCTCCTGACGCCGCAGATGGGGGCGACCGGCATTGCCGGCGCCATGCTGATCTATTCGCTGGTCATGGCGGCGTTGATGGCGCTGTTGTTGGTGACCACGGTACGCGCCGGACGCGGCGCGGAGCGACCCGAAAAGTCCACCTGAACGCCATATCTCTGCCCCGATTCGCGCGCAGGCCGGTCGTCTTCTTGGATCATCGGGTGGAGTTTCTATGCGGCTGTCCGGCCTGTTGACGGCATGTGGATGCACCGCGGTGCTGGCGACCGCAGCCGCGCCGGCGCGTGCCGCGAGCGAGTGCGTCGGCGACCCCGGCGGCGACCGCGTGAAGCTGGAGATCGCGGCGACCGCCGTTCGCGATGCCAGGGGCGAGGTGGCGTTCACCGTCTATCCCGACGATCGCCAGCGGTTCCTGGCCGCCCATGGCAAGCTGGCGCGCGCCCGGGTTCCCGCCGCCGCGCCGGTGACGCGCGCCTGCTTCTGGCTCGCACCGGGCAGTTATGCGGTCGCGACCTATCACGACGAAAACGGCGATCATCACTTCAACCGCACACTGTTCGCTGCGAAGGAAGGCTTCGGCTTTTCCAACGATGCGCCGACCACATTCGGACTGCCGACGCTCGAGTCTGCAAGGTTCCGCCTGCCCTCCGGCGGCGCAACCATCTCGATCAAAACCCGTTACAAGCGATAAATCGAAACGCTGCGTTGCAGCAAAATCTTGTTTCGCTGGCGACCCATTCCCATTATCCAGCACTTCTGTACCGAACGGTCGAATTGGCCCTAATTACATCATCGCACGTTTCTGTTTCAGTTTGTTGACGAGGTCACGCGTGGAAAACACTATCGGAGCTGGCGGGATGCCGGGCCTGATGCATGGGCTGGTGGTCCACCGCGACATCACTGCCGCGGCGAATACGAAGCGCGTGCTGGAGCGTCGCCTGTCGCCGCCGGCGCTGTCGGCGGTCGGCCGCCGGCGGATCGGCATCATCAGCAACGCGCGAGCACACCGCAACCATCTGCGCGGCGCCGAGCCGAAGGTTGATCCGGTGCTGGCGCCCGATGTGCTCTATCGGTCGCCGCGCACGCTGCCCAGCCTGTCGCGCGCGCTGCTCGACTTTGCCGAGGCGCAGGTCGAGCTGCTGATCGTGTGCGGCGGCGACGGCACCGTGCGCGACGTCATCACCTGCGCCAGCAGCATCTTCACCGGCCGCTTGCCGCGCATGGCCGTCGTGCCCGCCGGCAAAACCAACGCGCTGGCGCTCGATCTCGGTATCCCGGTCGACTGGACTCTGGCCGACGCGCTGGCAGCGGCCGAAGGTGGGCGCATCGAAGCGCGCTCGCCGATCGAGGTGCTGCGCCCCGGCTCCGTCACCGCCGACTTGCGCGGATTCCTGTTCGGTGCCGGCGCGTTCGTGCGCGGCACCGGTCTCGCCCAGCGGACGCATCGTGCCGGCGCGTTCAGCGGCCTGGCGGTTGGCCTGTCGCTCGGCTGGGGCGTCGCCCAGACACTGTTCGGTGGCCGCGACAATATGTGGCGCGCCGGCGAGGGGGGGGGGCGGCGCCCGCGCCCGGGGGGGGGGTCCGCGCGGGGGTGCTAGCTGGTGCGCGGGGCGCCGCGGCCGCGCGGCCCGCGGGGGG
>JBQCHA010000275.1:0-26669 GCA_051955175.1 Sphingomonas sp. | reverse complement strand
CAGGCGATGCAGAAGCTGCAGGATCAGCAGACCGGTGCCCTCATCGCCGCCAACAAGAGCGCGATCCTGGATCCGGTCGGCAGCGCCTGGGCCGGCAATCCGCACGGCGACGTCACGCTGGTTGAATATTATGATTATGACTGCGGCTATTGCCGCGCCAGCCTGCCGATGCTGCAGCAGCTGGTGAAGGACGATCCCAAGCTGAAGATCGTATTCCGCGAATACCCGGTGCTGACCGACGAGAGCCAGGTCGCCGCGCGCTGGAGCCTCGCCGCGGCCAAGGCTGGCAAGTTCAACGCCTTCCACGATGCGCTGTTCTCGCGCGGGCCGGTCAGCGACGAGACATTGGTCGCCGCGGCCAAGGCAGTCGGTCTCGATTCCGCCGAGCTGCGCACCGCCGCCGCGCAACCGGGCATCGAGGATGAGATCAACAAGAACCTGGCGGTCGGGCGCGAGCTCGGCATGACCGGCACGCCGTCGTGGGTGATCGGGGACCGCGTACTGTCGGGGGCGCTGTCGCTCGACGGGATGAAGCAGGCGATCGCCGCCGCGCGAAACGGTTGACGCGCAACGTTGAACCGGAAGCTCCCCGCCCCTAACTACGGGCGCACGAACAGGGGGCTTCATGGACACCATCCTCTCGGTCTCAGGCCTGGGCAAGACGTATGAGTCGGGCCAGGTGGCGCTCGACAGCGTCGATCTCGACATCGGCAAGGGCGAAATCTTCGCGCTGCTCGGCCCCAACGGCGCCGGCAAGACGACGCTGATTTCAATCATCTGCGGCATCGTCACGCCGACCGCCGGCACGATCACCGTCGGCGGGGCCGACGCCACCCGCGACTATCGGCATGCGCGCAAGATGATCGGGCTGGTGCCGCAGGAGATGGCGACGGATGCCTTCGTCTCGGTGCTCGCCACCGTACGGTTCAGCCGCCGCCTGTTCGGCAAGGCGCCCGACGAGCCCTATATCGAGCAGCTGCTCAAGGACCTGTCGCTGTGGGACAAGCGCAAGAGCCAGATCCGCGAGTTGTCCGGCGGCATGAAGCGCCGCGTGCTGATCGCCAAGGCGCTGAGCCACGAACCCGACATCCTGTTCCTCGACGAGCCGACCGCCGGCGTCGATGTCGAGCTGCGCCGCGACATGTGGAAACTGGTCCATCGCCTGCGCGAGAAGGGCACGACGATCATCCTGACCACGCATTACATCGAAGAGGCCGAGGAAATGGCCGATCGCGTCGGCGTGATCAGCAAGGGCCGGATCATCCTGGTCGACGAGAAGAATGCTCTGATGAAGAAGCTCGGCAAGCGCCAGATGCTCATTTCGCTGCAGGAACCGCTGGCCGCGGTGCCCGATGCACTCGGCCAGTGGGACGTTTCGCTGGAGGAGGAGGGCGAGACGCTGCGCTACGTGTTCGACGCCCAGGCCGAACACACCGGCATCCCGTCGCTGCTGAGGAAGCTCCACGACCTCGGCATCGGCTTCAAGGACCTGGAGACCTCGAAATCCTCGCTGGAGGACATTTTCGTCGACCTTGTCCACAACCCGCAGGAGAAAGCGGTATGAGCGCCCCCCTCGCCAATTGGCACGGTATCTGGGCGATCTACCGCTTCGAGATGGCGCGCGCACTGCGCACTTTGTGGCAATCGGTGGCGACGCCGGTGATCACCACCAGCCTCTATTTCGTCGTGTTCGGCGGGGCGATCGGCAGCCGCATGCAGCAGGTCGGCGGCGTGCATTACGGCAGCTTCATCGTGCCCGGCCTGATCATGCTGTCGCTGCTGACGCAGAGCATTTCCAACGCCTCGATCGGCATCTACTTCCCGAAGTTCATCGGTACGATCTACGAGCTGCTGTCGGCGCCGGTATCGTCGCTGGAGATGGTGATCGGCTATGTCGGCGCGGCGGCGACCAAGTCGGTGGTGCTGGGCCTGATCATCCTGGCGACCGCGACGCTGTTCGTGCCGCTGGAGGTCGCGCATCCGGTCGCGATGGTGGCGTTCCTAGTGCTCACCGCGGTTGCTTTCTCGATGTTCGGCTTCATCCTCGGCATCTGGGCCAAGGGATTCGAGCAGCTGACCATCGTGCCGGCGTTGCTGGTGACCCCGCTCACCTTCCTCGGCGGCGCCTTCTATTCGATCGACATGCTGCCGCAGCCGTGGCGCACGGTCAGCCTCTTCAACCCGGTGGTCTACCTCGTCAGCGGCTTCCGCTGGAGCTTCTTCGACAAGGGCGACGTGTCGGTGGGCGTCAGTCTCGCCGCCATCGCCGGCTTCCTGCTGCTGTGCCTCGCGATCATCACCTGGATCTTCAAAACCGGCTGGCGGCTGAAGAGCTAGGGCGCACGAGGAACGGACAGTCCTCTTTCGCCATTGCGGGTGTTTGGAGCGTGGCGCCGTGCGGCTGAGCCGGCCCCGCTCCCTACCGCGGTCGCCGCCGCAGCATCCCGCCCAGCGCCGGGCGAACGACGAGGCCGTTGAGGTCGATCGTCGCGTGGACCAGCATCGCCAGCCACAGGGCGCCGCTTTGCAGATAGAAGAAGGCGAACAACAGTCCGATCAGGCCGGTCGCGACGACGCCAAGCCATTTCTGATACCGGTGGGCGAGCCCGAACAGCACCGTCGCCACCCCGAAGCCCAGCCAGGCGCTGCCGGTCAACCGGGTGACCAGCAGCGGGATCAGCAGGCGGAAATAGAGCTCCTCGGTGATGCCGGCGGTGACCGCCGTGCCGGCCGCCAGCAGCGCCTCGCCACGGTCCTGCGGCAACAGCGCCGAGAAGTCGCCGAGCATCGCCGGCCGCCGTCCGCGTCGCCCGCGCCACAGCGCCCAGCCGCCGCCGAGCACCGACCCCGCGGCCAACCCCATCGCCAGTTCCTCGGCCAGCGCGCCCAGCGGCGCGGGGTAGCCGACCCACACAGCCGGGGCCGCGAACGCCGCGGGCATTCGCCCGATCGCGCCGAGCCCGCCGATCATCGCCAGCCCGAGCAGTGCCGGCGCGGCGAACAGCAGCCAGGACTTGGCGATCCACAGCAGGTATCGCCGCCGTCGCCAGCCCGGCGGCTGCAGCATGGCCAGGTCGCTCAGCCGCCCGAAATCGCCTTTGAAGAAATAGCCATAGGCGGCGAGCGCCACCACCAGCGCGACCGCGTCGAGGACCATCGGGTCGTCAGGTCGACGGCTGGGCGGGCCGCAAGGCGCCGCTCAGCCATGGCCGGATGACCAGTCCCGCAACATCGATCAGCGCATGGAGCATCACCACCAGCCACAGATTGGCGCTCGCCAGGTAGATCAGCGCCAGCACCGAGCCGATCACCGTCGTCGCCAGGATGCCGAGCCAACCCTGATAGCAATGCGCCAGGCCGAACACGATCGTCGCCAACGCGAACGCCACCCAGACATTGCCGATCACCAGCACGAGCAGCAGCGGCAGGGTGAGACGGAAAAACAGCTCCTCGGTCAGCCCGGCATTGACCGACAGCACCGCGCAATGGGCCAGTTCCGCATAATTGCGCGGCATCAGCGCCGAAATGTCGCCCAGCTGGCGCGGGGCCGATGCGCGCTTGCCGCGCCGCCGCAACGCGATCGCCAGCCCGATTGCGATGCCGCCGGCCATGCCCATGCCGATGCCCAGCCCGGTGGCGAGATCGCCGGGCCCGGTATCGCCGGCACCCCCCAGCGCCGCCCAAGCCGGCACGAATTCGGCAGGCAACTCATTGAGATCGGAAATCCGATCCAGCAGCGCGAGCGACAGCAACGAATAGCCGACGAACAGCACGAACGTGCTCACGATCCACAGCCGAAATTGGCGTTGCCGGGCACGCGTATCCGTCAGCGCCTTGAACCGGCGATAGGCGTCGACGTCGCGCCGCACCAGCAGCGCCATGCCCGTCAGCGCCACCAGCAGCAGGGCGAGCGGCAGCGCCATCAGTCGGTCCGGTGCTCGCCCTTCACCCAGCGCACGGTGCCGGAGCTCGCCCGCATCACCACACTGTCGGTGGTCATCTTGCCGCGCATCCGCTTGACGCCTTCGAGCAGCGAGCCGTCGGTCACGCCCGTCGCCGCGAAGATGCAATCGCCGCGCGCGAGTTCCTTGAGCTCATAGATCTTGTCGAGGTCCTCGATGCCCCATTTGCGGGCACGGCTGCGCTCGTCCTCGTTGCGGAACACCAGACGGCCCTGGAACTGGCCGCCGACGCAGCGCAGCGCCGCGGCGGCCAGCACGCCCTCCGGCGCGCCGCCCTGCCCCAGGTAGATGTCGATCGTCGTATCGGGATCGCTCGTCGCGATCACGCCCGCCACGTCGCCGTCGGGGATCAGCACGATGCCGCAGCCGAGCTTGCGCAGCTCGGCGATCAGCTTCTCGTGGCGCGGGCGATCGAGCACGCAGGCGATGATCTCGTTGGGCTTCACGCCCTTGGCCTTGGCCAACGCCTTGATGTTCTGCGTCGCCGTCTTGGTCAGGTCGATCGTGCCCTTGGGATAGCCCGGTCCGATCGCGATCTTTTCCATATAGACGTCGGGCGCGTTGAGTAGGCAGCCCTTTTCGGCAATCGCCAGCACCGCCAGCGCGTTGGGGCCGGCCTTGGCGGTGATCGTCGTGCCCTCGAGCGGATCGAGCGCGATGTCGATCGCCGGGCTGTTGCCGTTGGGGGTGCCGACCTTCTCCCCGATGTAGAGCATCGGCGCCTCGTCGCGCTCGCCCTCGCCGATCACCACGGTGCCGTCCATTTCCAGGCCGTTCAGCGCCTCGCGCATCGCTTCGACGGCGGCGGCATCGGCCGCCTTCTCGTCGCCGCGGCCGACCAGCGCGGAGGCGGCGATCGCCGCCGCTTCGGTCACGCGGACCATCTCGAGGACCAGGATACGGTCGAGGACGTGGCTGGCTTTTGGCATCGGCGGCTCTCCTGTTGTCGCCCGGCGATAGGCGGCACAGGTGACGATGTCGAGACCAGCAGTCTCCCCGGCACGAGGAGGTGGCAGCCCCTCGGGCCAACGGTGGGGGGTCGCGCTATCGAGAGGGCGTCACCCCTCCACCAGCCTGCGGCTGGTCCCCCTCCCCTTGCGGGGGAGGATCGGGCTATTTCGGCGGCCAGGCGATCTCGAACAGCGTCGGCCAGTCCTTGCCGGTCACGAACAGGCGGTGCTTCCTGGCGTCCCACGCGATGCCGTTGGGCACGTCATCCGGCCCCGAGGGATCGACCTGCGCGGTGAGCGCGGAGAGGTCGATCCAGCCGATCACGTTCCCGGTTTTCGGATCGATGCGCGCGATGACGTTGGTCATCCACACGTTCGCCAGTATCTCCCCGTCGACCCATTCCAGCTCGTTGATCATGCCGAGCGGCTTGCCGTCGGCGGTGACGGCGATCCGGCGCACTTCCTGCATCGTCGCCGGGTCGAGCACGCGGATCTGGTTGCTGCCGTCGGACATCAGCAGATGCGTGCCGTCGCTGGTCAGCGCCCAGCCTTCGCCGGGATAATGGAACTCGCCCACCTTGCGGAAGCCGTCGAGCGTCCAGCGCCAGCCGACATGCTGCTTCCACGTCAGGCTGACGATCTGGTCCTTCCACACCGCGATCCCTTCGCCGAAGGTCGGCGGCGGGATGACGGCCTTCTGCAGCACCTTGCCGGTGGCGAGATCGACCTTGCGGATCGAGGAGCGGCCCGGCTCGCCGGTCGCCTCATAGAGGTAGCCGTCGTGCCACAGCAGCCCCTCGGTAAAGGCGCGCGGATCGTGCGGGAAGGTGGCGACCACCTTCGCCGGCACGATCGGAATCGCCGCTTGCGCCGCAGCCGGCGCGGCGAGCAGCACGACGAGACCGGCGAGCCAGCGCATCAGTCGCGCAGCAGCTCGTTGATGCCGGTCTTGGCGCGGGTCTGCGCGTCGACGGTTTTGACGATGACCGCGCAATACAGCGCCGGCTTGCCGTCGCCGCCGCCCATAGAACCCGGGACGACCACGGCATAGGGCGGCACCTGGCCGCGATGCACCTCACCGGTTGCGCGGTCGACGACCTTGGTCGAGGCGCCGAGATAGACGCCCATCGACAGCACCGCGCCCTCGCCCACGCGCACGCCCTCAGCCACCTCGGACCGCGCGCCGATGAACGCGCCGTCGCCGATGATGACCGGATCGGCCTGCAGCGGCTCCAGCACGCCGCCGATGCCGGCACCGCCCGAGATATGCACGTTGCTGCCGATCTGCGCGCAGCTGCCGACGGTTGCCCAGGTATCGACCATGGTTCCTTCCCCGACGTACGCGCCGATGTTGACGAAGCTCGGCATCAGCACTGCGCCCTTGCCGATGAACGCACCCTTGCGCACGATCGAGCCGGGCACCGCGCGGAAACCGGCGGCGCGGAACTCCGCCTCGCCCCAGGCGGAGAATTTGGACGGCACCTTGTCCCACCAATTGGCGGCGCCCGGGCCGCCCGCGATCTCCGCCATGTCGTTCAGCCGGAACGACAGCAGCACCGCCTTCTTGAGCCATTGATTGACACGCCAGCCGCCGTTGCCCTCCGGCTCCGCCACGCGCGCGGTGCCGGCGTCGAGCAGCGCCAACGCGCGATCCACCGCGACGCGCACCTCGCCTTTGGTATCCGCGCCGATGCTCGCGCGGTCCTGCCAGGCGGCGTCGATCGTCTGTTGAAGCTGGTCGGTCATGCTGTCTCCACTAGGTCGTGCAACCAGCCGGTGATGTCGCTGGTGGTGAAATCGATGAAGCTGCGATCGGGGTCGGCGCCCTGTTCGGAGCCGTTATCGACCCAAAGGGTCGCCATGCCGATCGCGGCGGCGGGCTTCAGGTTGCGCGCCATATCGTCGGCGAACAGACTCTCGGCGGGGTCGATGCCGAACGCGGCGCACATCCCGGCATAGGCGTCCGGGTGCGGCTTGGGCACATAGCCGCAGGCATGAACGTCATGGATGCCGGCGAAGCTCTCGCCCAGTCCCAGCCGTTCCAGCACGCGCCCGGCATAAGCGGCGTCGGCATTGGTGAAGACGTATTTCTCGCCCGGCAGCCGCGCGATGGCGGCGGCGAGCGGCGCATTGTGCTCCAGCACGTCGAGTTCGACGTCGTGCACCTTGCCAAGATAATCGTGCGGATCGACGCCATGCTCCGCCATCAGCCCGGCCAGCGTCGTGCCGTGCGCGTGGAAATAGCCCTTTTGGATGCGCCGCGCCTCTTTTTCGTCGACGCCGAAACGATCCGCGACATAAGCGCCGATCCGCTGGTCGATCTGGGCGAAAAGGTCGACGCTCGCGGGATAGAGCGTGTTGTCCAGATCGAAAATCCAGTTGCGGATGCCGGAAAGACGCGCGAGCATGATGGCGCGGGCTGTAGGCGGCACCCGCCCCCGGGGCAAGCCCAGCATCGACGCATCGGCGTTAGGTGATTGGAAAGATAGCGGAAGGATAATCCGCGCCTCGTCGAGAAGCCGCAATAAGGGTCTTGGAATGAGTGCCACGCGTATCCGGCTGCTGCAGGGGGCAGCGCTGACGACATCAATCCTGCTTGCGGCATGTGGCGGCGGCGGCGGCGGCGTGAACAGCACGCCGGCCCCGCCGATGCCGCCGGCCCCCGCGCCCACGCCCGTCCCGGCACCCTCGCCCACGCCGGCACCGACACCTGCGCCTGCGCCGACGCCGACGCCGGCACCAGGAACCTACGACACGCAGGAATATCGCAATACCGTGGGCGCGGTGTCGATGAACGCGCTGGCAGCCTATCAGGCAGGTGCGACCGGCGCCAACGTGAAGGTCGGCATTGTCGACAGCGGCCTCAACACCGCTATCGAGACGGCGCAGTTCGGCAACCGTATCGATCCGGCGTCGCAGGATGTCGCCGGCACCCGCGGTATCAATGACGAGGGAGGCCACGGCACCGCGGTGGCGTTCACCATCGGCGCGACGCGCAACGGCTCCGGCAGCCAGGGGGTCGCATTCGATACAACGCTGCTGGTGATGCGCGCGGACGCGCCCGGCACCTGCGCCAAGCAGGATAGCGAGGGCAACGCCGACTGCAGCTTCAACGACAGCGCCATCGCCAAGGGCATCACCACCGCCGCGCAGAACGGGGCGAAGGTGATCAACATCTCGCTGGGCGGCGACAGCCCGTCGCCCGAGGTGATCAGTGCGATCGGCACGGCGACGGCGAAGGGCGTGATCGTCGTCATCGCCGCCGGCAACGACAGCGCCGCCAACCCCGACGGCTTTGCCGACGCCGCCGCCAAGTCGACCCAGGCGCGCAACCTGGTGATCATCGCCGGCTCGGTCGGCACCAACGACGTGATCTCGACCTTTTCAAACAAGGCGGGCGACGGCGCCGACCATTATCTGACCGCGGTCGGCGAGGACGTGCAGGCACCGTGCCCGGGCAGCAACCAGGCGTGCCTCTGGTCGGGCACTTCGCTCGCCGCGCCGCAGATTTCGGGCGCGATCGCGCTGCTCGCCCAGGCGTTCCCCAATCTTACCGGCGCGCAGATCGTCAACCTGCTGTTCTCGACCGCGCGCGACGCCGGCGTGACGGGGGTCGACACCACCTACGGCCATGGCGTGCTGGACCTGACGCGCGCGTTCCAGCCGGCGGGCACCACTTCGGTCGCCGGCGCCAAGGCGACGCCGGTGTCGCTCAGCACCAACGCGATGCTGTCGGCACCGATGGGCGATGCGTCGCAAGGCGCGCTGGGCGCGGTGATCCTCGATGGCTTCGATCGCGCCTATGCGGTCGACCTGGCCCGCACGATCCGCACCGGCGGGCCGATGCGCACGCTGACCGGCGCGCTGCAGACGCACGACCAGAACTACACCGTCGATGCCGGACGGGTATCGGTGGCGGTGACGATCGCGCCGGGCCATCAGGAAACCCGCCTCGACCGGCTGACGCTGAGCCCCGAACAGGCGAGCCAGGCCCGCGCCATCGCCGGGCTGGTCACCACCCGGCTGGGCGACGACGCGCAGTTCGCAATGGGCTTCTCGCAGAGCGGCGCGACGCTGGAGGCACGGCTCGCCGGGCGCAGCGATCCCGCCTTCTTGGTCGCGCGCGATCCGCTGCAGAGCCAGGGCTTCCTGACCGATGTCGACGGCTCGGCGGCGATGCGGCAGAAGTTCGGCGCCTGGGGCATCACCGCCGCGGTGGAGAGCGGCGCGGTGCTGGCGCCGGTCGCCAGCGAGATCGCGATGCGCGACCGCTATCACCGCTTCGCCTACAGCCGGCTGGCGCTGGCCGCCGATGGCACCTTCGGGCCGCTGGCGGTCTCGCTGGGTGCAAGCTGGCTGGATGAAGGCGATACCGTGCTCGGCGCGCGGTTCAGCGGCGGCCTGGGCGGTGCGCACGCCTCAAGCTGGTTCGTCGACGGCACCGCAAGGCTCGCGCTCGGCGGCGGCTGGTCGCTGTCGGGCAGCGCGCGGCAGGGCTGGACGCAGGCCGCGGTTACCGCCGGACTTGCCGGCAGCGGCCTGATCCGCACCGACGCCTATGCCGCCGACGTCGCCAAGCAGGGCGTGTTCGGGGCGAACGACAGCTTCGGCCTGGGTGTCGCGCAGCCGCTGCGTGTCTCCTCGGGCGGGATCGATCTGCGTGTGCCGGCCTTCTACGACTATTCGACGCTCTCCGTGACGAGCTGGGCCGACGAGCGCCTCAACCTGGCGCCGACCGGCCGTGAGCTGGACGTCGAAGCCCGCTATGCCTTCCCGCTCGCCGGCGGGACGATGCAGACCAACCTGTTCTGGCGCCGCGATCCCGGCAATTTCGCTAACCTGCCCGACGATCGCGGGCTGGCGCTGCGCTACGGCGTCACCTTCTGACCACGCGCCGCCCGCACCCGGCGTTGCCGGGGCGGCGATCTCGACCGGCTGAGCTCGGGCCTGAATAAGCAAGGTGGGGGGCGCCCGCGGCCGCCCCCACGGGCCGATTAGCGAAGCCGCAACGCCATCGTCGCATCGCCGGCGTGGCGGCGCTCCTCATCGAGCCGGGATGCGGGTGGCGCGTGGCCGGATGCCGCCACGCCGACGAGATCATCACTCCGGCTGGTCGACGCGTCGTTCGTCGCGACGATTACCGTCTCCGGCTGGTGACGCTCCGGTTTCTGCGGTGAGGCGCCGCCGGAAACCCATGCGTCCGGCACATCCCCGGGATAGGCGTCGGACGCCGCCGAAGGGCTGCCCCGGTGCGGAATGCGCGGCCTCGCGGCATAGCGATGACGTTCGTGCCGACGCTGCGCCTTTTGCCACCGGTCCGGCGGGACTCCGGGCGCTACTGCCGGGACCGGTTCCGGCAGGACCACCGGCTCTGTCGTCGCCGGGGCAAGCGGGGTCGCGGCGGGCAGCGTGATCAGCGCCGCCGCGCTTCCCGTTGCGGGCGACGTCACCAGATGCGGGCTGGCGAGCAACAGCCAGACCGGCACGATGGCGATAATGCGGAACAACCAGCCGAGCCGGCGCTGGCGACCGCGCCCCGGCGGCGGTGGCCGGCGGCCTTCCTCCTCGCGGTATTGCCGCAGGACGATGCGCATCAGCTCGTGCCTGGGTTCCGTGAGTTCACTCGCCACCATCAGCCCCTTATCGGGAGGGCGAGCGCGCCGAGCCATTGAGATTCCGAAGCAGTCACAATGGGCAGGTCGCGCTGCGCCCTCCCCTTCCGCTTTGCGTCGCAATCCCCATCTTGCCCACCATGACCGCTATTTCGCTGCTCGATCTCGTCCCCGTCGTCGAAGGCGGGGCCGTCGCCCAATCGCTCGCCAACGCCGCCGATCTCGCGCAACATGCCGAACGCCTCGGCTATCGCCGCTATTGGTGCGCCGAGCATCACGGCATGGAGGGGATCGCCAGCGCCGCGACCGCCGTCGTGATCGGCCATGTCGCCGCCGCGACGCGCACGATCCGCGTCGGCGCCGGCGGCATCATGCTGCCCAACCACGCGCCGCTGGTGATCGCCGAGCAGTTCGGCACGCTGGAGGCGCTGTTCCCGGGGCGCATCGACCTCGGCCTCGGCCGCGCGCCGGGGTCCGACCAGCGCGTCGCCCGCGCGCTGCGGCGCACGCTCGACAGCGATCCCAATGCCTTCCCCCGCGACGTCATGGAGCTGCAGAGCTATTTCGCCGACAACGGCGAGACCGGCATCCGCGCGACACCCGGCGGGGGCGCCAACGTGCCGATCTGGATTCTCGGTTCCAGTCTGTTCGGCGCGCGGCTCGCCGCGGCTTTGGGGCTACCCTACGCGTTCGCCTCGCATTTCGCGCCCGACGCGCTCGACCAGGCGCTGGCGATCTATCGCCGTGATTTCCGCCCGTCGCCACAACTCGACCGACCTTACGCGATGTGCGGCTTCAACGTGTTCGCCGCCGACAGCGAAGAGGAGGCCGAGTTCCTGGCAAGCTCGCAGCAGCAGGCGTTCGTCGCGCTACGCACCGGCCGTCCCGGCCGGCTGCCGCCGCCCGTTCGCGGTTATCGCGACAGCCTGGGCTCGCAGGGATCGGCGATCCTCGACCATGTGCTGCAATGTTCGGCGATCGGCACCGGCGACACGGTGGCGCGCCAGATGGCCGCGTTTGCCGACCGCACCGGCGCCGACGAGTTGATGATCGTCAGCTCGATCTACGACCATGAAGCGCGCAAGCGCAGCCTGGCGATCACCGCGCAGGCGGCGCAGGCGGCAGTGGCGGCTGATCCTCTCCCGTCGTGACGTCGCCGTCATAGGCACCCGTCGCGGTGCCGGGGTCATATTCCTCGCGCGCACCGCCGACGCCGCTGCCGCGGACCTCGCCGTCGGGCGGTACGCGTTTGGTGCGATCTTCGTCGCGCCATTCGACCTGCCCGGCGCTGTCATATTCCTCGCCCGAATAGCCGTCGCCGGTGCCGACCGCGCCACGGCGCGGCTCTGGCCCCTCGCTCTGCGGCGGCAGCTTGCCCGCAGCCGGCGGAATATCTTTGTCCGATGCCATGTCGATTCTCCTTCGCCAGGACGAACCGACGATCCGCGGCGGCGTTCCGCGGTTCAGCTTGCGGCAGGCAGGCGCAGCCGCACCAACAGCCCGCCGAGGTCTTCGCTCTCCTCCAGGCTGACCGTGCCGTCGTAGATCTCCGCCACGTCGCGCACGATCGCGAGGCCCAGGCCGGTGCCCGGCTTGCCGCTGTCGAGCCGAGCGCCGCGATCGAACAGGCGGTGGCGATCGGCCTCGGCGATGCCGGCGCCATCGTCCTCGACCATGAACTCGACATAGCCGGCCTCGGCGCCAACGGTCACGAACACGCTGCCGCCGCCGTACTTCGCCGCATTCTCGATCAGATTACCGAGCATTTCATCCAGATCCTGCCGCTCGACATGCGCCTGCAGGTCCTTGGGTCCGGCCATGTCGAAGCGGACGTGCGGGTACAATCGCGACACCGCGCGCTCGACCGATTCCAGGCTGGGCCAGACGTCGGCGCGGCTATGGGCATGGCCGCGCCGCCCAACCGCGCGGGCACGGGCAAGGTGGTGGTCGACCTGGCGCCGCATCGTCCGCGCCTCACGCACCACCGTATCGGCGAGGTCGTCGGCATCGGCGGTCGCGGCGTTCATGATGACGGTGAGCGGCGTCTTCAGCGCATGCGCCAGGTTGCCCGCGTGGCGGCGCGCCTCCTCGGCCTGTTTCTCGTTGTGTGCGATGAGGGCGTTCAGTTCCTCGACCATCGGCACGACCTCGATCGGCATCGGCTTCTCGATCCGCGACGCGCGGCCGGCGCGCATCTTGGCGATCTCGAGCCGCACCTTGCGCAGCGGCCACAGGCCGTAGAAGGTCTGCAACGCCGCCATCACGATCAGGCCCAGCGCCAGCAACAGGAAGCTGCGCACCAGCGTCCGGCGCAGTACGGAAATCTGGTCCGACAGTTCCTCTCGGCTTTCGGCCACCTGGAAGCGCCAGCGCGTGTTCGATCCCGGCAACTTCAAGTCCTGCTCGACGATGCGCAGCCGCTCGGTCGGGAATTGATTGCTGTCGAAGGCATAGGGCTGGGTGTGGACCTGATCGTCGCCGAACTTCAGGTCGCGGTCCCAAAGCGAGCGCGACGGGAACGGCTCGTGCCCTTGCCCGCTAACCTGCCAATACAAGCCCGAATAGGGTTCGAGGAACCTTTGGTCGGCAGCGGTGCGGTTGAACATCACCTCACCATTGTCGTCGATTTCCGCCGACAGGATCAGCGCGCGCAGCACCGTCTTCAGCGAATCGTCGAAATAGGTGGTCAGCGCCCCCGTCAGCACGCGGTCGAGCGCGAAGCCGCCGCCGGCCAGCAGCACCATGATCCACGCCGCGGCGACCAGGATCATGCGGCGGCTGAGCGAGCCGGTGGTCTTCACCCGTGGCGGGCGGCTGGGTTCGGTGGCGGTGGCCATCGGCGCGTCAGGTGCCCGGTCGCGCGGCTCAGCCGTCGCGCTCGTCCGGGTCCTCCAGGCTGTAGCCCAGCCCGCGGATGGTGGTGATGACGTCCTGGCCCAGCTTCTTGCGGATGCGCGTCACGAACACCTCGATGGTGTTCGAATCGCGGTCGAAATCCTGATCGTAGATATGCTCGATCAGTTCGGTGCGGCTGACCACCTTGCCCTTGTGGTGGAGCAGGTAGCTCAGCAGCTTGTATTCCTGCGCCGTCAGCTTGACCGGCTCGCCCGCCTTGGTGACCTTGCCCGAGCGCGTGTCGAGCCGCACGTCGCCGGCGGTGAGCTCCGACGAGGCATTGCCCGAGGCGCGGCGGATCAGCGCGCGCAGGCGGGCGATCAGTTCCTCGGTCTGGAACGGCTTGGCGACATAGTCGTCGGCGCCGGCATCGAGCCCGGCCACCTTGTCCGACCAGCTGTCGCGCGCGGTCAGCACCAGCACCGGCATCGTCTTGCCTTCCTTGCGCCAGCGGTCGAGCACCGTCAGCCCGTCGATCTCCGGCAGGCCCAGGTCGAGCACGATGGCATCGTAACTTTCAGTCGAGCCGAGGAAGTGCCCATCCTCGCCATCGGTGGCGAGATCGATGGCATAGCCCGCCCCCTCCAGCGTATTCTTGAGCTGCTGGCCCAGATTGGGTTCGTCCTCGACGATCAGAACGCGCATCTCTTTCCCCTATGACGGCCGCGCGACGCGCGACCCTATTTGTCGGTGCGGCCGACCACCCGGCCGGTGTGGCCGTCGACGTCGACCCAGATCACCTGTCCATTGCGCAGGAACTTGAGCGTGTAAATGGCACCGTCCGGATCGAAGTCGAAGCCGAGATACTGCGCGCCGTGCATGGTCGGCACCACGCGCCGCTCGATTTCCGGCACCGGCATCAGCGATCCGTCACGCCGCGCGCGCAACGCCGCCTGCTGATCGTCGTGGCGACGTTGGGCCTCCGCCGGCCCCACGAGCATGGTGGCGGCCATTGCTGCCGCTATCGGTACGACCATTTTCATGCGCCTCGCATATCGACGATCCGTTGAATAGCCTATGAATGTGCCGGCGCTTGCCGTCGGGCGAGCGCATGCCTAACTGGCGCTGCCATGGCTGCTCCCGTCCTCGCTTATGAAAACCTCGGCCTGATCCAGGGTTCCGGCTGGTTGTTCCGCAACATCGACGTGCATGTCGGCGCCCGCGACCGGCTGGCGCTGATCGGTCGCAACGGCGCCGGCAAGACGACCTTGTTCAAGGCGCTCGCCGGAATGATCGATACCGACGAGGGCCGCCGCACGATCGTGCCCGGCACGCGCGTGGTGCTGCTGGAGCAGGAGCCGAAGCTCGCCGGGTTCGAAACGCTGATGGACTATGCGCTGGCCGGCAACGACGCGCCGGCCGAGCATGAGGTGGCGGCGATCGCCGACCAGATCGGCATCGACATGAGCCGCGTATGCGCGACGGCATCAGGCGGCGAGCGGCGCCGCGCGGCGATCGCGCGCGCGCTGGCGATGAACCCCGACGTGCTGTTGCTCGACGAGCCGACCAACCACCTCGATCTCGGCGCGATCGAATGGCTGGAAGACTGGCTCAACCGTTTTACCGGCGCGTTCCTGGTGATCAGCCACGATCGTACCTTCCTGACGCGCCTCACGCGGCAGACGCTGTGGCTCGACCGCGGCAACCTGCGCCGGCAGGAGATCGGCTATGGCGGGTTCGAGGCGTGGACCGAGCAGGTCTATGCCGAGGAGGCTCGCGCCGCCGAGAAGCTCGACGCCAAGCTGAAGCTCGAGCTGCACTGGCTGCAGCGCGGCGTCACCGCGCGGCGCCGGCGCAACCAGGGCCGGCTGGAGAAATTGAACCAGATGCGCGCGCAACGCGCCGCGATGCTGGGCCCGCAGGGCGCCGCCAAGCTGGCGATCGAGAGCGACGACGTCCGCACCAAGAGCGTCGTTACCGCCGACCACGTCGCCAAACGCTACGGCGATCGCACGATCATCAAGGATTTCACGCTGCGCATCCAGCGCGGTGACCGCATCGGCGTGGTCGGCGCCAATGGTGCCGGCAAGACGACGCTGCTCAAGCTGTTGACCGGCGAAATCCAGCCCGACGAAGGCAGCGTGACGCTCGCCAAGACGCTCGACGGCGTGATCATCGATCAGCAACGCAGCCTGCTCTCGCCCCAAAAGCGCGTGCGCGACGTGCTCGCCGACGGCGGCGACTGGATCGAGGTGCGCGGCGTCAAGAAGCACATCAAGGGCTATCTCAAGGAATTCCTGTTCGACGAGGATCTGCCCGACGCGATGATCGGCACGCTGTCGGGCGGCGAGCGCTCGCGCCTGCTGCTGGCGCGCGAGTTCGCCCGACAATCCAATCTGCTGGTGCTCGACGAGCCGACCAATGATCTCGACATGGAGACGCTCGACCTCCTGCAGGAGGTTATCGCCGACTATGACGGAACGGTGCTGATCGTCAGCCACGATCGTGACTTCCTCGACCGCACGGTAACGGTGACGCTGGGCCTCGATGGCTCGGGCACCGTCGACATCGTCGCGGGCGGCTATGAGGACTGGCAGCGCAAGCGCACGCCCAAAACAGAGGCGAAGAAGGCGTCGGGCGGCACCGCCTCCACCCCGCCCCCGCCGCCGCAGAAGCCGACCAAGCTCAGCTACAAGGACCAGCGCGACTACGAACTGCTCCCCAAGCGCATTGAGGCGATCGACGCCGCGATCGCGCGCGACGAGGCGCTGCTCGCCGATCCCGATCTCTACGCCCGCGATCCGGCGCGGTTCGACAAGCTGATGAAGGGCATCGCCAAAGCTCGAGAAGAGAAGGACACCGCCGAACTGCGCTGGCTCGAGCTGGCGGAGCAAGCGGAAGCGCTGGCACGCTGATCGCGGCCTGACGCTGGATTGCCTCTCCCCGAAAAGCGAGTAGGATCGTCGCATCCCGCTCGCGGTGGCCGCTGAGTCAGCGCCGGCGGAGCTGTCGTTCCCGCGTGATATATGTGCGTCTTGACCGCTCCTTGGTGAACAGCTCGCGAGGGGAATGAAGATGACTCGCACGATCATCGGTATGGTTGCGATGTTGCTCTCACTGGCCGCAGCACTGCCCGCGGCGGCGCAGGCGTTCGGTTTTCCGGCGGGGTTCCGGACCGAGAACATCGCCACCAACGGCACCACGCTGCACGTTCGAGTGGGCGGCACCGGGCCGGCGGTGCTGCTGATCCACGGCTATGGCGATACCGGGGACATGTGGATTCCACTCGCCACGGCGCTGATGCGCGATCACCGTGTGATCGTGCCCGATCTGCGGGGGTTCGGCCTGTCCGCGGTGGCGACCGACGGGTTCACCAAGAAGAACCAGGCCGAGGACATGGCCGGCGTTCTCGACCAGCTTGGGGTCACGCAGACAGATGTGGTCGGCCATGACATCGGCAACATGGTGGCCTTCGCCTTCGCCGAGGCGCATCCCAACCGCACGACGCGGCTGGTGATGATGGATGCGCCGGTGCCGGGGGTGGGTCCCTGGGACGACATCCTCAAGAACCCGCTGCTGTGGCACTTTCGATTCGGCGGCCCCGACATGGAACGGCTCGTGGCGGGCCGCGAACGTATCTATCTCGATCGTTTCTGGAACGAGTTCGCGGCAAACCGAACGGCCTTTCCTGAAGCGGCGCGCGTTCATTATGCGAAACTCTATGCCGCGCCGGGGCGGATGCACGCCGGGTTCGCGCAATTCGCCGCGTTGGACCAGGACGTGATCGACAATCGCGCCTCCGTCGCCGGGGGGCCGCTGACGATGCCGGTGCTGGCCATCGGGGGCGACCACTCGCTGGGCCCGACAATGGCGGTCATCATGCGGTCGGCAGCTAGCAATGTCTCCGAAGTGGTCGTGCCGAACTCTGGCCATTGGTTGATGGAGGAGCAGCCCGGCCCGACGATCAACGCGATCACTGCATTCCTGCGCGCGCCGCTCCCCGCGGCGCGTCCTGCCGGTCATTGACCGTTTGTTCCGACTCTGGCCGGGGCGCGGGCCAAGATGACCGGCTACGCGATCACATGAGCAGGAGAGGCAGACGGCCTATGCCGACAGGTCCAGCGTGACGCGCGTGCCGTGCGGGCCGGTGTCGGTCACCAGCATGCCCTGCGCCTGACGCGCGAAGGCGTCGATCAGACGGGTGCCGAGGCCACCGTCGTCATCGGGCTTCTCCGCCTCGGTCATGCCGATGCCGTCGTCGGCGACCGTGACCGTCCAACCGTCGCGCGCCGTGCGGAACAGCACGTCGATATGGCCGGCTGCGCGGCCTTTGAACGCATGCTTGGCGGCGTTGGTGACGAGTTCGTTGACGATCAACCCGATCGACACCGCGCGATCGCGCGGCAGCAGCGCGCGATCGCACCGGCACCTCAATTCGATCCCGCCGCGCAGCACCAGCACGTCGGCCAGCGCGCTGCACAGCTCGCTCAGGTAATCGTGCATCTCCACCTCGCCCGGCCCGGCGCTGTCGCGATAGAGGTGGCGGTGCGCGCGGGCGATGCTGTCGACCCGCTGCAGCGCGGCCGACAGCGCCTCGGCCGCCGCGGGCTCCACGCGCCGCCGCTGCATGTCGAGCAGGCTGGCGACGATCGCGAAATTATTCTTCACGCGATGATCGAACTCGCGCAGGAACAGGTCGCGGTCGGCGATCTGGCGGTCGCGTTCCTCGGTGGCGTGACGCGCCGCTCGCCGGAATATCTCCGCGATCGCCAGCGTCGATATCGCGGTCACGGTGACGATGATCAGCGTATAGACCTGCGTGACGTCGGCGAAGACGAACGACCGGTCGATCGGCAGCAGCACGTACCAGGCATAGAGCACGCCGACGACCAGCACGATCGCGCCCGATCGCCAGCGGGCGAACAATGTCGCGACCAGCACCGCCGGGAACAGCAGCGCGAACGGCGCGGCCCCCGGCACCAGCGCGTTGAAGATCAGCCGGACCAGCCCCGCCGCGCCAAGGCACAGCAAGGCGACACCGAGCTGGGTCCCCCAGATCGGGAGGGTCGGCGACAGGCGATCGGGGAGGTCGAGCTCACTGATACGGGACATCGCGGCGGATTGGCTGATGTCGCCCGCCAAAAGTCAACGTGATTCGCACGGCACTCACCTGGATTAGTGTCAATCCAGCGACTTGCCGCTCCTCCCGGCGAGGTCGACGACATATTGCCAGGCGACCCGCCCCGACCGGCTGCCGCGACGGGTGGCCCAGGCGATCGCCTCCTGCGCGTCGAAGGCAAGGCCATAGGCATCGGCATAGGTGCGCACGATATCGACATAGCCGTCCTGGTCGACGTTGTGGAAGCCGAGGCTGAGCCCGAAGCGGTCGGCCAGCGCGAGATGGTCGTCGACCGAATCGCGTGGGTTGATCGCGCTGTCCTGCTCGGCGATGTCGCGCGGCACCAGGTGGCGACGGTTGGCGGTGACGATCAGCCGCGTATTCTTCGGCCGCGCTTCGGCACCGCCCTGCAGCATCGAGCGCAGCTGCCGCGCGTCGGCGGGCGCATCGAAACCGAGATCGTCGATGAAGAGGGCAAAGCTGCGCTTTACCGGTGCGATCGCGTCGAACAGCGCGGGCAGGTCGGCAAGGCCATCGCCCGGCGCCTCGACCAGCGCGATGCCGCCGCCGGTCGATTGCACCGCCGCGATCGCGCTCTTGACCAGCGCCGACTTGCCGGTGCCGCGCGCACCCCACAGCAGCACGTCCTGCGCGGCATGCCCCGCCGCCAGGCGCTCCAGATTGGCGACCAGCGCCGCCTTCTGCTGCTCGATGCCATGCAGCATGCCCAGCGGCAGCGGCGCGAAGTCACGCGCGGCGACCAGGGCGCCCCGGCGCCAGACATAGGCAGGATGCGCCAGCGGGTCGGCTGAGGCCGGCGGTGGCGGTGCAAGGCGGTCGAGCGCGCCGGCGATGCGGTCGAGCGGATCGGTCATGACTGCTGCCCTACCCGATCGCGCGCGGGTCGCCTAGCTCTCCAGCGCCGCCCGGTCACCGCGGATCTGCGGGTCGTTGGGAGCGAGGCTCGCTGCCTTGATCAGCAACTGGCGCGCGCCGTCGCGATTGCCGGCTGTCGCCAGCGCGCGACCATAAGCGTCACAGATCGCCGGGTTCATCGGCGCCAGGCGATAGGCTGCCGCGCCGTAGCGCACCGCCGCGTTGCCGTCACCCGTTCCGGCGTAGGCCAGCGCCAGCTCGCCGAGCACCGTGGCATCGCGATCGCCCAGCGTCTGGCGCAGGCCCTCGAGCGTGGCGAGCGCAGCGTGCCAATCCCCCGCGGCGACCTGCCAGTGCGCGGCGAGGCGGCGGGCAGCGACATCCTGCGGGTTCTGTGACAGATACAGCGCCAGCGCCTGTTGCGCCGCGTCGCGCGCCCCGGTGCGGTCGAGCGCATCGACCAGCCGCAACATGGTCGGCTGATCGAAGCGCAGGTTCGCGGCGCGGCGATAGACCGACGTAGCCTCGGGCAGCCGGTTCATCGCCCACAGGGTATCGCCGAGCACCAGTTGTGCGTCGGGCGAGCCGGGCGAGGCTTGCGCAATGGCCTGGGCCCGGCCGAGCGCCGTCCCCATCCGCCCCGCCTCCATCAGGCCGCGGATATAATCGGCCCCGGCGACGGGATCGCCCGGTGCGGCATCGGCGGCGGCCGCGAGGCTGGAAAGGTCCCCGTCGCTGCCGAATGGCGCGGGCGAGGCGCGTGACGGATCGGCGGCGCGGTCGAGCAGCTTCGCCGCCCAGTCGCGCTTGCCCTCCGCCTCGAAGGCGCGGGCAGCGAGCGTCAGCGTGTAACTGTCGGCATCGCCGCGCAGCGCCAGCGGCCGCAGCGCATCGAGCGCCCCGTCGGCATCGCCCGAGCGCAGCAGCGCCGTACCGAGCAGGCGCCGTGCGGTGGCGTTGTACGGCTGCGCCCCGCTCAGCGCGCGCCATTTGTCGATCGCCTGCTGGTCGGCGCCATTGGCATAATCGAGAATGCCCCCGAGCAGTTCAGCACCCGGCATGTCGTCGAGCGCGCCGTCGGTTCGCGCCATCAGGTCGCGCGCGAGATCGTCGTTGCCGGCGCGTGCGGCGAGCACCGCCTGCAGGTAATAGGCCATCGGATCGCCCGGCCGCGCCGCCAGCACCTGCCGCGTCGTCGCCAGCATGTCCTGATAGCGGCCGAGGTCGCCGAGCGTCGCCGCCTTGTCGAGCAGGGTGTCGGCATCGCCCGGATCGACCGCCAGCGCGGCATCGAACCACGGCAGCGCCGCAACGAGCCCATATTGGCCACGCACCAGCTCGCCCTTGAGCCTCAGCGTACCAGCATCAAGCCGGGTCAGCGCCAGCGCGCGGTCGACAGCGCCGATCGCCCCGGCAACATCGCCCGACTGCGATCGCAGCCGCGCGAGGTCCAGCCACGCACCGGCATCGCTCGAATCGGCGGCGAGCAGCGCCTCCAGCGTCGCGCGCCCCTGCGGCAGGTCACCCTGCGCGGCGAGCGCGCGCGCCCGTACCCGCGTGGCGTAGCCGGCATAGCGCGGCAGCGCGCGGGCCGCCTCGGCAAGCGCGCGGTCGGCATCGCCCTGCAGCAACGCCGCATCGGCATAAAGCTGGTGCAGCCGGGCGGCGGAGAAGCCGTTGGCTGTGGCAAGATCGAGCTGCGATTGCGCCGCCGCGCCGTCGCCGGTCGCGAGGTACAGTCGCGCGAGCAGCGCATGGGCGAGGCCCCAATCGGGCTTGTTGCGCACCGCCTTCGCCGCCTGCGCTCGCGCGCCGCTCATGTCGCCGGCGCGATAAAGCTCAAGGCTGCGCCCCACCTGTCCGCGCGCCGCATCGGGATCGGCGGCGTTGCGCCAGTGCCGGACGGCGAGCGCCAACGCCGCGACGACGATCAGCGCCGCCAGCGCGATCGCCGCTCCTTTGAGGAGGCGCATCGGCGGCCGGACGCGGCGTCGGCGCCTTACCCACCGCGTCCGCCCGCCGGCGGCCTCAGCCGTGGAGGCCATAGGATTTCAACAGGTCGTACAAGGTCGGGCGGCTGATGCCGAGCAGCTTGGCGGTGTTGGAGATATTGCCGTCGGCCCGCGCCAGCGCATGGCGGATCACCTTGCGATCGGCAGCCTCGCGCGCCGCCTTCAGGTTGATGACGCTGTCGTCGCCCTCCCCCTGCAGGTCGAGATCGGCGGCGGTGACGTGCTTGCCGTCGGCCATGATCACCGCGCGCTTCATGCGGTTTTCCAGCTCGCGCACGTTGCCCGGCCAGTCCCAGGCATCGATCGCCGCGCGCGCGTCGGGCGACAGGCCGGTCACCTGTGGGTTCATCGCCTTAGCGTAGCGGCTGAGGAAATGGCGCGCGAGCAGGCCAGCATCGCCCGGCCGCTCGGCGAGCGACGGGATGCGCACGACGATCTCGGCGAGGCGATAATAGAGGTCCTCCCGGAATGTGCCGGCGGCGACCATCGCATCGATATCCTGGTGCGTCGCGCAGACGATCCGCGTGTCGACCGCAATCGGTTTGCGCCCGCCGATCCGCTCGATCACCCGCTCCTGCAGGAAGCGCAGCAGCTTGACCTGCAGCGGCAGCGGCACGTCGCCGATCTCGTCCAGGAACAGAGTACCGCCGTGCGCCTGCTCGATCTTGCCCTCGGTGGTCTTGACCGCGCCGGTGAAGGCGCCCTTCTCATGCCCAAACAGCTCGCTTTCCAGCAGCGTCTCCGGAATCGCCGCGCAGTTGATCGCGACGAACGCGCCGTCGCGCCGCGGGCTGGCGTCGTGCAGCCCGCGCGCGAGCAATTCCTTTCCGGTGCCGCTGGCGCCGAGCAGCATCACCGACACGTCGGCGCCGGCCACGCGCTCGATCGTGCGGGTGACCTTCAGCATCTCGGGCGCGGCGGTGATCATGCCGCCCAGCACCGACTGACCGCCTGCCTGTGCGGCAAGGCGGCGATTCTCGGCCTCCAGCGCATGGACGTGGAACGCGCGCTCGACGATCAGGCCCAGGGCGTCGATGTCGATCGGCTTCTGGTAGAAATCCCACGCACCGTCGGCGATCGCCTTCAGCGCACTGTCACGGGCACCATGGCCGGAGGCGACGATCACTTTCGTGTCGGGCTTGAGCGCCAGGATTTCAGCGAGCGCAGCGAAGCCCTCGCTCACCCCGTCCGGATCGGGCGGCAGGCCGAGGTCGAGGGTCACGACATCGGGTTCCTCGGCGCGCAGCAGGTCGATCGCCTGCGCGCGGTCGGCGGCGACCAGCACCTCATAGCCCTCATACGCCCAACGCAGCTGCCGCTGCAGCCCCAGGTCGTCCTCGATGATGAGAAGCTTGCGCGGCGGCGCGGTCATGCGGCCCTCCCGATGTGCCGGTGATCAGAGTCTTCGGCGAGCGGCAGCGCGACGCGGAAGCGCGTGCCTTCGCCCTCGCGGCTGGCGACGCTCAGCTCGCCGCCCATCGCCTCCGTCAGCTGGCGCGCCTCGAACGCGCCAAGGCCGAAGCCGCCCGTCTTCGACGAGACGAACGGCCGGAATAGCTGATCGCGCACGAACGCCGGCGGCATGCCGCAGCCGTGATCGATCACGTCGATCACCGCGCGGCCCCGTTCCTCGCCCAGCGCCAGCGTGACCGGCAATCCGTCCGACGACGCCTCGATCGCGTTCTGCACCAGATGGCCGAGCACCTGCTCCAGCCGCGCCGCATCGCCCTGCGCCAGATGCGGACAGGCGCCGACCACCGTCACCGGATGCTGCGGCCGCCGCGCCGCCGCCAGCCTGCCAACCAGCGCGGTGACGTCGACCGGCCCCAGCCGCTCGGGACGGCCGCCATGATGCTGCGACAGACGGGCGAGCAGCGCGTTCATGCGATCGGCCGAATCGTTCAGCGTTGCGACCATGTCGGCGCGGAAGTCCGGATTGTCCGCGTGCCGTTCGGCGTTGCGGGCGACCAGGGTCACCTGGCTTACCAGGTTCTTGATATCGTGGATGATGAAGGCGAAGCGGCGGTTGAATTCCTCGAACCGGCGGCTGTCGGCCAGCGCCGCCTGGCTCGCCGCTTCGGCGAGGTAGCTCGCCGCCTGCCGCCCCAGCACGCGCAGCAGGTCGAAATCCTCCCAATCCAGCGCGCGCGCCACCGGTGGCCGGCCGAGCAGGATGACGCCGACCAGCGTCTGCACGTGCATCAGCGGCACCAGCGCCCAGGCGTCCTGATCCCGCAGCATCCATAGCGGCACCGTGGCGCGCTCGGCGGCGTCGCCGTCGGGCGCCCGCAATTCGTCGAGCAGCAGCACGCGCCCTGAGGCGGCGAGATGCCGCGCGAGCAAGGCTTCGCCGCCTCCGCCCGGCGGTGCCTCGCCCGTCCAGTTCCAGCGGCCGGTCACCGCCAGGCTGCCACCGTCCGCCGCCAGCAGCAGCCCGGCCGGCGCATCGATCACGTCGCCGACCGCCTTGACGATGCGCTGCTCCAGCGGCGTGGCAGCTTCGTCGGGCTTGCCCAGCGTCTCGGTGAAGCGCACCCATTCGGCGCGATAGTCGTAGCGGTGGCGGAACAGGTGCTTGGCGACCTTGACCCGTACCCAAGCGCGCAGCCACGGGGTCGACACGAAGGTCAGGATCGCCGCGGTGGTGCCGAACACGAACGCCGTCTGGATCACCCGCGCATGGGCGCCGCCGACCGTGGCGATAAGGCCGGTGGAGACCACCATGACCAGCACGTAGAGCGCGATCCCTGCCAGCGACAGCGACTGATAGGCGACGGTGCGCGACACCTGCAGCGTCCAGTCGCCGTTGCGGTGCACCGCCAGCGCGAAGATCGGCGCCAGCACCACCATGCCGAGGCCCCGAACCGCGACCATGCCGGCCGGCCAGGCGTCGCCGAAATAGGCGACGGCATAAAGCGCAAGGTCCAGCCCCCAGAACGCCGCCAAGGCGGCCACCACCAGGCGAATGCCGCTGCGCGCCCGTGGACTGACCGTGACGTAGAGGTGGTTGACCAGCACCAGTGCGCTTACCGCCACCATCATCCGCAGCACGCGCGCGGCGGCGAACACGACCGGGCTTGTCTCGCCGCCGCTGGCGACGAGGGCGAGGTCGAGCGTGGTGCCCGCCACGACGATCGCCGCGACCACCGCATAGATCAGGGTGATGCCGACCGCCTGTGCCCCGTCGCGATCGCGCCGCGCGAGCGCGAACATGAACGACAGCCAGGCAAGGTCGCGCATGCTCTCGGCGACGCGCGCCGCGACATCGCGCGAATCGATCCCCGCCACCGCCAACGCCCACAGGGCCGTGAACCCCAGCGCAACGGTGAAGACGAAGCGCGGCACCGCATCGCCGGCGCGCCGCGCCTGCGACAGCGCGACCACCGCAAAAAGCAGCGCGGCCAGCGCATGGCCCCAGAGCGTGATGGTCATCAGCATCAGCATCGCGTTACCGCGCCCCTTCCGGCCACAGCACGACGCGGATCGTCTGGAGCAGGATCAACAGGTCCAGGAACGGCGAATAATTCTTGGCGTAATAGAGGTCGTATTCCAGCTTCTGCCGCGCATCGTCGATCGAAGCACCATAGGGATAGTTGATCTGCGCCCAGCCGGTGATCCCCGGCTTCACCATGTGACGCTCGGCATAATAAGGGAGCTGCTGTTCAAGCTCGTCGACGAACTGCGGGCGTTCCGGGCGCGGGCCGACGAAGCTCATCTCACCCTTCAACACGCTCCATGCCTGGGGCAACTCGTCGATGCGCAGCTTGCGGATGATGCGGCCGACGCGGGTGATGCGCGGATCGTCCTTTTCCGCCCAGATCGCCAGGCCCGCGGCCTCGGCGTCCTGCCGCATCGAGCGCAGTTTCACGATGTCGAAGCCCTGACCGTACAGCCCGACGCGGCGCTGGCGGTAGAAGGCCGGCCCGCGGCTTTCCAGCCTTACCGCGATCGCGGTCAGCAGGATGAGCGGCAGCGTGAGCGTCAGCAGGATCATGCTGGCAGTGACGTCAAACAGCCGCTTGACGATGCTGGACACCATGCGCGTCGACGAGAAGCCGTCGGAAAAGATCAGCCATGACGGGTTGACGCTGGCGAGATCGACGCGGCCGGTCTCGCGCTCGAGGAAGGTGGAGATGTCGTTGACGTGCACGCCGGCGGTCTTGACCCGCAACAGGTCCTTGAGCGGCAGCGCGTTGCGGCGCTCCTCCAGCGCCAGCACGACCTCGCTGGCGTTGAGCAGCACGACATGGTCGGCGAGGTTGTAGATCGCATCGCGCGCGATCGCCTCGGGCAAGGTCCGCCCGGATTCGCTCATCGAGACATAGCCGACGACCACGAACGCCGCGCCGGGCGTGGCAGCCAGCGCCTTCAACCGGGCTGCGCGCGCGCCGGCGCCGAGCACGACGACGCGGCGTTTGAACACCTGGCTGCCCAGCGTCTTGCCCAGCACGACGCGCAGCCCGATCAACGCCATCGCGGCAAAGCCCATCGCGTAGACCAGGTTCGACCGCCAGAAGGTCAGCGTCGGCACCAGGAAGAACACGGCCGACAGGAAGATCGTCCCGAGCGACACCGCGACCAGCAGCCGCACCGCGGCGTGCTTCAGCGATTGCAGCGCATCGGGCCCGTAAACGCCGACCGCGACCATCGCCAGTTCGAGGCACAAGGCGAAGCTGACCAGCTGCGGCACACGCGTGAAGACCGGCTCCACTGCCATGCCGATCTGGTCGGCGCGAACGGTCCAGCCGAGCTCGGCCGCGACCAGCAGCAGCAGGATGTCGAGCAGCCCGAGCAGCAGCACGGCGTTGGGCACATAATGTTTGAACAGCCTGATCATCGCCGCACACGCGCTCCGACAGGTGTAAAATTTGCCGACATGGAGCCGCTGTCGCAGAAATTGACAAAGAAAGGCTGAATCGTTGGGCCCGGGATACCGGGTGGGACGTTGCGCCGCAGCATCGTCTCGCTACATTCGTTGAGCGACCCGAGGGGAGAAGTTCATGCCGTTGGACCAGCGCATCGTGCCCGTCATCCTGTCAGGCGGCTCGGGCACGCGGCTGTGGCCGATGTCCCGGCCGGAAAAGCCCAAGCAGTTGCTCGCGCTGACCGACGATCAGACGATGCTGCAGCTCACCGCCCATCGCACCGCCGATACCGCCCGGTTCGAGGCGCCGATCGTGGTCGGCAATGCCGCGCATGCCGATGCCATCGAGACGCAGCTGGGCGACGGCGGCACGCCGCCCGGCGCGCTGATCCTGGAGCCGACGGGCCGTAACACCGCCCCGGCTATCGCGCTGGCAGCG
>JBQCHA010000274.1:0-36963 GCA_051955175.1 Sphingomonas sp. | reverse complement strand
GACACGCTCATCTGCGTATGGCGCGGATCGCGCCGGATGCTTCTGATCAGCAAATGAAGGGCGTCCCTGTCGCCTTCGAGATATTGCGCGAAATACTCGGGTGTCGCGATCAAGGCGCCGGTGATGTCGAGCTCGGAATTTCGGGCGATCGACACCGCCTGGATGTCGGTCAGCTGGTCGGCGTCAGCCGGGTAGTCCAACAGACTCTGGCTTACGTATAGCAACGAGCTGAACATGGAGCACATGGCGTGTCGGCAATCCGGGCGTCAACATCGGTAAAGATACGGCGCAAGCTGAAGGTGAGCAAGACTGACCAACCGGAGGGCTTGGCCACCCCGAGCCGAGCGTGATCGGCTGATCTGCAGTGCCACCGCACCGCACCGCGCGCAGCCAGAGGGCGGCTCGCCCCGCTCGCAATGCCGCTCGGCAGCTCGCGTGCCTGAGGCGTAGCCACGCGCCCGCCACTCGGTCTAGGACCGCAGCCATGACCGAGGCCGACTTCACCGCCGCGCTGCGCATGCTGCCGCTTCATCCCGGCGCGCTCGGGCTCCTCGATGACAGTGCTCGGCTCGGTGACTTTGTGCTGACCACCGACACCATCGTCCAAGGCGTCCACTACCTCGCCAGCGATCCAGCCGAGGACGTCGCGTGGAAGCTCGTCGCAGTGAACCTGTCCGACCTCGCGGCCAAGGGCGCGGCGCCCGAGGGCGTGCTGCTCAACTATCCCCTCTCTCCCTCCCCGGCGCAGGCCGCGGCCCGGCCGGGCGGCGTTGATGGTGAGGAGCTGTCCTCCAGCACCCGGGTTTTCTCAACGGGGCCCCGGCCTGCGCCGGGGAGGAAGGTGGACGGATGGGACGGCGCCTTTTTAGCGGGATTGTCGGAGGCACTTGCTGCTTTCGCTGCGCCGTTGCTCGGCGGCGACACGGTATCTCTGCCCCTCGGCGCGCCGCGGGTGATCACGCTGACGGCGATCGGGCGAAGTAATGGCGCGCCGTCGCGCACCGGCGCGCGGGCGGGCGATGCGCTCTATGTCACCGGCACGATCGGCGATGCCGGCGCCGGCCTGCGCATCGCGCGCGGCGAGCCGGGCCCAGCAGCGCTGCTCGCCGCCTATCGCCGGCCGCAGCCGCGGCTTGCCGACGGCGCGGCGCTGGCGCCGCTGGTCCATGCGATGATGGACGTGTCCGACGGCCTGCTGATCGACGCCGCCCGCATGGCCGACGCGAGCCACGTTGCCGTCACGATCGACCTCGCCGCCGTGCCGCTGTCGGGCGCCTATCGCGCGTTCATCGGCGACGATCGCGCCGCCCGCCTTGCTGCCGCGACCGCCGGCGATGATTATCAATTGCTGTTCGCGGCGCCTGCCGATCTTGCGCTGCCCGTCCCCGCCATCCGTGTCGGCACCTTCGCCACCGGCGCCGGCATCAGCCTGAACGATGGCGGAGAGGCGGTTCCCCTTCCCCGGCATCTGGGATTTGCCCACGGCAGTTGAGCGGCTTGCGCGGTTTCGCAGGCGCCGATACGCTCCGCCCCGTCACGGGAGCGTTCCCTTACCCAAACAGAGTCTCCCGGACGGAGCAGGGAAGGAGTGCCATGACTTACGTCTACTCCGCGATCGTCTGCGGTTTGATCGCTGTCGTCTACGGGATATTCACCAGCCAACAGGTCTTGCGGTCCTCCGCGGGCGATACCGCCATGCAGGACATCGCCGCGGCCATTCAGGAAGGCGCCCGCGCGTATCTGGCGCGGCAATATACCACCATCGCCATCGTCGGCGTGATCGTCGCGGTGATCATCTTCTTCACCCTTGGCATCGTGTCGGCGATCGGCTTCGTGATCGGCGCGATCCTGTCGGGCTGTGCCGGCTTCGTCGGCATGAACATCTCGGTCCGCGCCAACGTGCGCACCGCGGAAGCCGCGCGAACCTCGCTGCAGGGCGGGCTCACGCTCGCCTTCCGTTCCGGCGCCGTCACCGGCATGCTGGTGGCGGGCCTGGGGCTGCTCGCGATCGCCTTGTTCTTCTGGTACCTGACCGGCCCCGCCGGCCACGCCCCCAATGATCGCATCATCACGCAGTCGCTGACCGCGCTGGCGTTCGGCGCCTCGCTGATCTCGATCTTCGCGCGGCTTGGCGGCGGCATCTTCACCAAGGCCGCCGACGTCGGCGCCGACCTGGTCGGCAAGGTCGAGGCCGGTATTCCGGAGGACGATCCTCGCAACCCCGGGGTGATCGCCGATAACGTCGGCGACAATGTCGGCGATTGCGCCGGCATGGCCGCCGACCTGTTCGAAACCTATGTCGTGACGCTGGGCGTGACGATGGTGTCGATCGCGCTGCTGGTCCGCGCCGCGCCGGCCGAGCTGCTCGCGCTGATGGCGCTGCCGCTGCTGGTCGGGGGCGTGTGCATCATCACGTCGATCATCGGCACCTACATGGTGCGGCTCGGCGGCGGGTCGATCATGGGCGCGCTGTACAAGGGCTTCTGGACGACCGCGATCCTGTCGGCCGGGGCCATTCTGGCGGCGGCCTGGTGGGTGCTGGGCGACCTCAATGCCACGATCGGCGGCGCCGGTTTCCTGAACGCCACCGGCGACGACCTGATCGGTGCCGTCACCGGAGCGCCGGCCGCGACCGGCTTCACCGGCTGGGACCTTTATTGGTGCATGCTGATCGGTCTCGCCGTCACCGGCCTGCTGGTGTGGATCACCGAATATTACACCGGCACCAACCACCGCCCGGTGCGCAGCATCGCCCGCGCGTCGGAGACCGGCCACGGCACCAACGTCATCCAGGGCCTCGCCGTCAGCCTGGAGGCGACGGCGCTGCCCACGCTGGTCATCGTCATCGCGGTGGTTGCGGCCTATCAATTCGCCGGCGTGATCGGCATCGCGTTCGCCGCAACCTCGATGCTGGCGCTGGCCGGCATGGTGGTGGCGCTCGACGCTTATGGCCCGGTCACCGACAATGCCGGCGGCATCGCCGAGATGGCCGGCCTGCCCGAGGACGTGCGCGGCCGCACCGATGCACTCGACGCGGTGGGCAACACCACCAAGGCGGTGACCAAGGGCTATGCGATCGGCTCGGCGGCGCTGGCCGCACTGGTGCTGTTCGGCGCCTATACCAGCGACCTGCATGAGTATTTCGGCGGGCTGACCGTCGATTTCTCGTTGAGCAATCCGTACGTCATCGTCGGGCTGCTGCTCGGCGCTATGCTGCCGTTCATCTTCGGCGCGTTCGGCATGACGGCGGTCGGCCGCGCGGCGGGCGCGGTGGTCGAGGAGGTGCGCGGGCAGTTCCGCGACAACCCCGGCATCATGCAGGGCACGGCGCGCCCGAACTATGGCCGCACCGTCGACCTCGTCACCCGCGCCGCGATCCGCGAGATGATCGTGCCCTCGCTGTTGCCGGTGCTGAGCCCGATCGTCGTCTATTTCGTGATCACCTGGGTAGGCGGCCAGGCCAGCGCCTTCGCGACCGTTGGCGCGATGCTGCTGGGCGTGATCGTCTCGGGCCTGTTCGTCGCCATCTCGATGACCTCGGGCGGCGGCGCCTGGGACAATGCCAAGAAGTTTATCGAGGACGGCAATTACGGCGGCAAAGGCTCCGAAGCCCACAAGGCTGCGGTGACCGGCGACACCGTCGGCGATCCCTACAAGGACACGGCGGGCCCCGCGGTCAATCCGATGATCAAGATCACCAACATCGTCGCGCTGCTGCTGCTGGCGGCGCTGGCGGCGCACGCCGGCGTCGGCTGAACCTTTCCGCGGGGAGCGGTCGCAGGATCGCTCCCCGTCCTTCCTTTGCAATAGCGCCATAACGGATCAGCCTCCGCTGGCCTTCGCGACCAGGCCACCGCATCGTCCCCACGATGCGCAACCGGCCAGACAACCATCTATATTACGGCGACAATCTCGACGTACTGCGGCGGGAGATCGGCGACGCCAGCATCGATCTCGTCTACCTCGACCCACCGTTCAACTCGAACGCCAATTACAACATCCTGTTCAAGTCACCGACCGGCGACGGCGCCGACGCCCAGATCGAGGCGTTCGAGGACACCTGGCACTGGAACGACCATGCCGAGGACGCCTTCGACCAGGTCGCGCGGAGCGGCCATACCCGCGCGTTCGAGCTGCTGCGCGCGATGCGCGCCTTCCTGGGCGAGAACGACATGATGGCGTATCTGGCGATGATGGCGGTTCGGCTGATCGAACTGCATCGCGTGCTGAAGCCGACTGGCAGCATCTATCTCCACTGCGACCCGACCGCGAGCCATTATCTCAAGCTGTTGCTCGACGGCGTTTTCGGGACCGAGAACTTCCGGCGGGAAGTGGTGTGGCGCAGCGGCTGGGTCAGCGGGTTCAAGACCAAGACGCGCAACTGGATCAGGAACCACGACACGATCTTCTATTACCTGCGCGATTGCCGCAGCGAATGGACGTTCAACAAGCAATATCAGGCGCATGATGCGGGCTATGCGCGCCGTGGCGGCGGTGCCAACCCGTTGGGCAAGGCGATCGACGACGTGTGGGACGATCCCGAGCTCTATTCGCCCAACATCAAGTCCTTCTCGACCGAGAAGCTGGGATACCCGACGCAGAAACCGGTCGCATTGCTCGAGCGGATCATCGCGGCATCGTCGGATCGCGACCAGATCGTGCTCGATCCCTTCTGCGGCTGCGGCACGGCGGTCCATGCCGCGCAGAAGCTCGGACGGCAGTGGATCGGCATCGACATCACCCATCTCGCCATCTCGCTGATCGAAAAACGGATGCGCGACGCCTTCCCCGGCGTCGCCTTCACCGTGGAGGGGACGCCCAAGGACCTCGCCTCTGCCGAAGACCTCGCCAGGCGCGACAAATATCAGTTCCAATGGTGGGCGGTGTCGATGATCGACGCCATGCCCCACGGCGGCAAGCGCAAGGGTGCGGACGGCGGCATCGACGGCGTGATCTATTTCAAGCCGGACGGTCGCAGCACGGAGCGGGCGCTGGTCTCGGTCAAGGGCGGCGACCATGTCGGCGTGCAGATGATCCGCGACCTCCATTCGGCAATGGAGCGTGAGAAGGCGCCGATCGGCGTGTTCCTCACCAAGGCGCTGCCGACCAGCGCCATGGAGCGCGAGGCCGCCGCCGTCGGCCGGTTCGAGGATGCCTGGGGGCGCACCTATCCGCGGCTGCAGATCCTCACGCTGGCCGAGCTGTTCCAGGGCCGCAAGCCGGACCTGCCGCACGTCGATCCCGGCGCCGCGTTCAAGCGCGCGGGCCGCGAAAGTAGCGCCGAGCAGCACCGCCTGCTGTAGCGCGGCGCCGGCAACCCTTCTTCTGCCGGCGCGTTGCCCTATTCTCGTCAATCATGGCCGTCACTAGGCGGAAGGTCCCGAATCCATCCTGGTGGCATGCCGATGACGTTGCGTATCCTGCTGGCCTGTGCCCTGATCGCCCCCCTTGCCGCTGCGCCGGCGCGCGCGGCGTCGGCGCCGTTCGACCTTGCCGGCCCCGGGTTGCAGGTCGCGGTGACGCATGACGGCCAGACGCTGCCGATCGCGCGCACGCCCAATTTGTCGGCCGGAGACCGTGTTTCGGTGAAGGTGGACCTGCCGCACGACCAGGGCGTTCGCTACCTGCTCGTCGCCGGCTTCCTGCGCGGCGCGACCAATCCGCCGCCCAAGAACTGGTTCTACCGTGCCAAGACCTGGGAAAATCGCGGCAACGACCTGTCGCTCACGGTGCCGAAGGGCGCGCGTCAGCTGGTGCTGTTCCTGGTGCCCGACGACGGTGGCGACTTCGATGCCATCGTCAACGCCGTGCGCAAGCAGCCGGGCACCTTCGTCCGTGCGTCGCAGGAGCTCAACCAGGCGTCGCTCGATCGCGCGCGGCTCGATACCTATCTCGCCGACCTCCACCGGCTGGAACGGCAGCATCCCGAACAGATCGCCGCCATCTCGCCGGTGCTGTCGCGCAGCCTGTCGCTGAAGCTGAAGGCCGATTGCCTCAACCAGGCACCCGAGCTGCAGGCCGCCTGCCTGACGCAGGACCGCGAATCGCTGCTGCTCGCCGACAGCTACACCTCGATGCTGGCGCAGACGCTGTCGGGCACGACGACCGATCTCGCCTTTCAGGTCAGCGCGACGCCCAATGCCGGCTTCGGCTATTACAGCTCCTACATCGGCGTCGTGCGCGATCTGGCGCGGCTGTTCGGCCTGTTCCAGTCGACCCACCTGCAATACATTCCGGCGCTGGCCCGCACCGACGACAGTCGCGTGACGCTGCTGCTCAACGCGGCGCCATCGTTCGGCAAGCCGAAATCGGTGATGGTGGTGGCGATGCCGGCAATCGAGCCGCCGCGCACCCCGCCGCTGCGCCCCGCCGATACCGACAAGGGGCTGTGTGCGGGCAACCGCATGGTGATGCCGGTCGAAGGGGCACCGCTGATCTATGCGACGCGCTATGCCCACAACATGGTGCTGCGGCTCAACGGGCCGAAGGGCGTGACGCGCGACGTGCCGGTCGACGCCGATCCGGAACGGGGCGGTTATGTGCCGACCGGCCAGGCGGTGTCGCTCGACGGGTTTGGCGCGACGATCGATGCGCAGCTGCACGGCAGCTGGGGTTTCGCACCGTTCGACGGACCGCATTTCCAGCTGCAGAACCCGCAGGCGACCGACTGGCATCTGGTCGGCGCCGATCCCGACGCGCTGGTCGCCGGTCGCGACAACGACCTGGTGCTGGCCGGTGCCCCGGCGTGTCTCGCCGGCCTGGAGCTGCGCGCTGCCGGCGGCATGCAGCCGATCGACTGGAAAGCGAGCGGCGGCGACCGCGTCGCGTTCACGCTCCCCGCCGCGGCGCTGAAACCGGGCAAGATGACGCTGGTCATCCGCCAGCAGGGCATGGACCAGCCGCAGACGATTTCGCTTGATGCCTTTACCGAGGCGGCGCGGATCGACGCGCTGGAATTCCATGCCGGTGACGCCGGTGCCACGCTGACCGGCACGCGGCTGGACGAGGTGAAGGCGGTGAGCGTCGGCTCGCTGACCTTCACGCCGGGTGCGGTGACGCGGTCCGGATCGCAGGATCAACTGGCGTTGACCGCAAACCCGCCGGCCGACGTTCCCGCGCTGCCGGTCGGTGCCAGCGAGACGGCAAAGGTCGCGCTCAGCGACGGGCGGACGCGCACGGTTTCCTTCACCGTCGCGCCGCCGCGCCCGGCGGTGTCGCTGATCGGCATGACCGCCATGCCCGCCGCCCGCCAGAACGAGGTCGCGGTGGCGCTCAGCGATCCCCATGCCGTGCCCGTTGGCGCGAAGCTGACCTTTTCCTTCCGCACCGGCGACGCGACGACGCTGTCGGGCGGCGAAAGCGTGGAGATCGCCACCGCCGACGGCCGCGCCTCCGCCACGGTAACCGATAGCAACGGCTACACGATCCAGAACGGGCATGTCGGGGTGGTCTCGATCGATCCCGGCGCGCTGCTCGGCGCGACCGCGTTCGGTCCGCTGCGCTTCCGGCTGGTCGATGATGGCGTCGCCAGCGACTGGGCGCCGCTCGCGACGCTGGTGCGGCTGCCGGCGCTCGACGCGATCACCTGCGACAAGACGCAGTGCACGGTGAACGGCACGCGCCTGTTCCTGCTCGCCGGAATCGCGCCGTCGGCCGATTTCGCCAATGCGGTAACCGTGCCCGACGGCTTCACCGGCACCAGCCTGACGGTGCCGCGCCCCAGCGGCGACCACCTCTACCTGCGCCTGCGCGACGCGCCCGACGTCGTGGCGAGCGTCGCCATCGGGCACTGACCGCGCACGGTCACACCGCGCGGCTGAAGCGCTGGTCGTCGGGCTTGCGATAGGCGTCGAACGCAGCGGCGACGAGGCGAGCGTACGGTCGACCTTCGGGCGTGATGCGGACCGTGCCGCCATCCAGCGTGGCGATGCCGTGCGTGGCGAGCACCGCCACCTGCTCCAGCGCTGGCGCCAGTGCCGCGGGCTGCACGCCGAATGTGGCGGCGAGGCGCTGCGCGTCGACCTCCCCGTCGCACAACAGCCGCTCGATCAGCTGCGCGCGCCAGCGATCGTCGTCGTGCCGCCGTACGCCCCGCAGGCCGGGCAGCAAGCCGTTGCCGACCCGCATGCGATAGCGGCCGACATGCTTCTCGTTCTGCACGATCAGCCCGTCGAACTGGCTGATCGCCGATGCGCCCAGCCCGACCAGCACGCCTGCCTGATCATCGGTATAGCCCTGGAAATTACGGTGGAGCCGCCCGTCTCGTGCCGCCACCGCCAGGCTGTCCTCCGGCCGGGCAAAATGGTCGAAGCCGATCGCCTGGAAGCCGGCCTCGACCAGCAGATCATGCGCCAGCGCGCTTTGCCAGAAGCGGGCCTCGGCACCGGGCAACAGCGTCGCGTCGATACGTCGCTGGCGCGGCAGCGCGCGGGGCAGATGGGCATAGCCGAACATGGCGATGCGATCGGGCGCCAGCGTGCGCGCCGCCGCGATTGTCGAGGCGATGTCGTCGAGCGTCTGGTCGGGCAGGCCGTACATCAGGTCGAGGTTGATCCGGTCGATACCGGCGGCGCGGGCATCGCTCACCGCCTCGGCGACCACGCGATACGGCTGGATACGCCCGATCTGCGCCTGAATGGCGGGCGCGAAGGTCTGCGCGCCGACGCTGATCCGCCGCACACCCGCTGCGGCGAAGGCATCGGCGTGAGCACGCGTGAAGTGCCGCGGGTCGATCTCCGCCGCCCATTCGGCGCCGTCCGATATTGCGAAGCCGTCGCGGAGCGCACGCGCCAGCGTCGCGAAGGCATCGGGGCTCAACGCATTGGGGCTGCCGCCGCCGAAATGCACCGACCGTACCGTGCCGTAGAGCCGCGGCGCCACCAGATCGATTTCCTGCCGCAGCGCCTGCACATAGGCGGCCAACCGATCCTCGCGTCCCACCGCACCGGTGTTGCAGCCGCAATACCAGCAGATGTCGCGGCAATAGGGCACATGGACGTAGAGCGACACCGCCTCGCCGGGCGCTACCGCGTCGAGCGCCCGCGCCTGTGCACCGGCGGCGACCTGATCGCCGAATTCGGCTGCCGTCGGATAGCTGGTGTAGCGCGGGACGGCGCAGCGGGCGAGCTCGGGAATATAGCGGTGCATGGAACCATGTCGCCGCCGCACCGCCGCCGCGCCTTGATCGCCGTCAATGATCGCCTCGCGCCCCGCGCCGCATTCTCGACGTCGGCGGCCAGCAACCCTCCGTAACGCTGCGTATGGCGCCGGATCGACCGCCGGTGCACCGTTCCCGCGGGGAGAAACAGCATGACCCTCGACACCATCCGCCATCTCGTCATTCTCGGCCATCCCGAACCCGGCAGCTTCAATCACCAGGTCGCGCGGACCTATGTCGATACGGTGCACGCCTGCGGCCAGCACGCGACATTGCGCGACCTCTACGCGCTTGGTTTCGATCCGCGCCTCGTCGCCACCGACCGGCCGGGCCATGGGTTGCAGAAGCCGGCGCCGGGCGTCGCTGCGGAGCTGGAGGCGCTGGCCGGCGTGCGGGTGCTGACTTTGGTCTATCCGATCTGGTTCGGCTCGGCGCCGGCAATGATCAAAGGCTATGTCGACCGCGTGCTCGGCTCCGGTTTCGCCGAGCGCGACATCAAGGCGGCCAATCCCCATCCGCTGCTCGCCGGCGCGCGGCTGGTGACCTTCTCCTCCTCGGCGACGACGATGCCGTGGCTCAGCGAGCGCGGCCAGTGGATTTCCCTCAGGCAGGCGTTCGACCATTACCTGGCCGACATCTTCGCCATGCGCGAGACGCGGCATTACCATTTCGACGCGATCGTCGGCGGTTTGGCGCGCCGCTTCATCGAGGAGCGGCTGGAGGAGACGCGCCAGCGCGCCCGCGAATTGTGCGCCACGCTGGAGCAGGAACGCGAGCATCGCGCGGTACATCGCGCCGCCTGGCCGGGCGAGCGCTGACGCCGCCTAAGTGTTTTCACGGATGGGCGAACGGCCCCGTGCTGGCGAGAAGCAGCGGGAAGCAGCCGAGGCGCACCGTGACGATCCTGACCGAATTGCTGATCGCCAGCGCCATGGTGGCGGTGACCATCGTCATCCACCTCATCGGGCTCGCCGCCTTGCTGATGGTGATGCGCTGGCATCGCGAGGCGGCGGTGCGTAGCAACCAGCTGATCTACGGCGGCGCTGGGCTGTTGGTCGCCGCGTTCGGGCTATTCCTGCTGCATTCGATTGAAATCTGGCTCTATGCCGTGCTCTATTACGGCATTCACACGCTGCCGGACCTTGAAACTGCGCTCTATTTCTCGACGTCGACCTACGCCACGATCGGCTATGGCGATCTCGTGCTGCCGAAGGGCTGGCGCGTGGTCGGCGCGATCGAGGGAGCGAATGGCGTGATCCTGCTGGGTTGGTCGACCGCCTTCTTCGTCGGCATGGTCGCGCGGCTGCGTCTGCTCGAACGGGCGTTGGAGGAATGAGCATGGACTCAGTCACGCCGGGCTTTCGCCTGGCCGACACCGATCAGCACGTATTGTTCGCCGAGGCGGAGACGGATCGCGCGATCATCATGCTCGACGAGACGGGGCAGGTCACCAGCTGGAACCTCGGCGCCACGACGCTGACCGGCTGGGGGGCCGAGGAGATGGCCGGTCATCCGATCGATCGCCTCTATGCGCCGGCCGAACGCGGCGTCGACATGATGGCGGCCGACCGCGCCGCGGCCCGCATGAGCGGGCGACTGTCGCGCGACGCCTGGGTGATCCGCCGCGACACGTCCGAATTCTACGCCTCGCTGGTGCTGATCGCGCTGACCGATCGCGACGGCCGACCCCGCGGGTTCGGGCTCAGGATCAAGGACATCACGGACCAGAAGGCCGCGGAGGCGGCGCTGGAACGCAGCGCGCTGCACCTGCAGTCGATCCTGGCGACCGTGCCCGATGCGATGATCGTGATCGACGAGCGCGGTATCATCACCTCGTTCAGCAACGCCGCCGAGCGGTTGTTCGGCTATGCCCCGCGCGAGGTGATCGGCCGCAACGTCAGCATGTTGATGCCGGCCAACGATGCCGCACGCCACGACGCCTATCTCCATCGCTACCTTGCGACGGGGGAACGGCGGATCATCGGCATCGGCCGCATCGTCGTCGGCAAGAAGGCGAACGGCTCCGAATTTCCGATGGAGCTGGCGGTCGGCGAGGCGCAGTCCGACGGGCACCGCGTCTTCACCGGGTTCATCCGCGACCTGAGCGAGCAGCAGCGTTCGGAGCTGAAGCTGCGCGAGCTGCAATCGGAGCTGATCCACATCTCGCGGCTGAGCGCGATGGGCACCATGGCCTCGACGCTGGCACACGAGCTCAACCAGCCGCTCACCGCCATCGCCAACTATCTAGAGGCGGGGCGCGACCTGCTCGAACATCCCGATGCCGACACGCCCGATCTGCTGCGCGAGGCGATGGAGGAATCGGCCAAGGAGGCGCTGCGCGCCGGCGCCATCGTGCGGCGGCTGCGCGAGTTCGTCGCCCGTGGCGAGGTCGACAAGCGCGCCGAGCGGCTGCCCGACCTGATCGAGGAGGCCGCGCGACTGGCGCTGGTCGGCGCCAGCGAGCGCAGCATCCGCACCTTCTACGACTTCGATCCGCGCTGCCGCGTGGTGGTGGTGGACCGCATCCAGATCCAGCAGGTGCTGGTCAACCTGCTGCGCAATGCCGTCGACGCGCTCAGCGACGCGCCGCATCGGGACATCCACGTCTCCACCGCGCCCGAGCGCGACGGCATGATCCGCGTGACGGTGCGCGACACCGGACCCGGCCTCGACGGCCAGGTCGCGGACCAATTGTTCACCGCCTTCACCACCACCAAGCGCAACGGCATGGGCCTGGGCCTTTCGATCTGCCGGACCATCGTGGAGGCACATGGCGGCCGCATCTGGTATGAACGCTCTAGCGATGGCGGCGCCATCTTCAACTTCACGCTGATCGGGAACGAGGAGGATCAATGAGCGACAAACCCATCGTCTATGTGGTCGACGACGACGATTCGGTCCGTCGCTCGGCGAGTTTCATGCTGAAAACCTCCGGCTTCGAGGTTCATGCCTTCGCCTCGGGCGTCGACTTCCTGAAGGAGGTGAAGACGCTTGATGCCGGCTGTATCCTGCTCGACGTGCGGATGCCAGAAATGGACGGGCTGGAGGTGCAGCAGGAGCTCAACGCACGCGGCGTCACCATGCCGGTGATCGTGCTGACCGGCCATGGCGACGTCTCCACCGCTGTCGAGGCGATGAAGGGCGGCGCGAGCGACTTTCTGGAAAAGCCGTTAGAGAAGGCGGTGCTGCTGGAGGCGCTGGAGCGCGGCGCGGCGCGGATCGCGCGGCAAGGCGAAACCTCGCAGCTGGAGCAGGATGCGAAGGTGCGCATCGGTGCCCTCACCGCACGCGAAAGCGATGTGCTGCGCGAACTTGCCCGCGGCCATCCCAACAAGACGATCGCGTACGACCTCGGCATCTCGCCGCGCACGGTGGAGGTGCATCGCGCCAATGTGATGCGCAAGCTGGGCGTGCGCAGCCTGTCGGACGCGCTGCGCATCGCCTTCGCCGCCCGGCTGGGCGAGGCGGATTAGGAGCTTTGCGTAACGACGAAGCGTAGCGTGTCGGCGATAGCTGGCGGGATAACAGCTATGAGCGTGACGTAAATGACTTTGACACCCCCGGCGGGCCCCGCCGGTTCGATCGAGCGACGGCGACTCCTTCTCGTCGATGACGACGATGCCGTTCGCCGGTCGCTGCAACTGCTATTGCACTGGCGCGGCTATGACGTCCGCTCGTTCGCGTCGGCGACGCCGGTGATGGGCCATCCCGATACCGCCGACGCGCCGTTGCTGATCGCCGACAATCGGCTGCCCGATGGCGACGGCCTCGCGCTGCTGGCGGCGCTGCGTGCCCAGGGCTGGCACGGCCGGGCGATCATGATCACCGGTTTCCCCTCACCCGAGTTGCACGCCGCGGCGCGCGCCAGCGGCTATGACGCGGTGCTGGAAAAGCCGCTGCGCCGGCATGAACTGCTGGCCGCGCTGGGCGACCCGACCGACGTTCATCCGTAAAACAGCGTATATCGGCGGCGGCGGGCCGAACCTAAGCCGATTGCAGACCAGCGGCAGCAAATTCGGGAGCGATACCATGTACATGGAAACGATCGGCGCCACAGAGGGCGCTGCCGCCGGCGCGGCACTCCCGTCGCGCTGCGACGGCTGCCCGGTGCACGATCGGGCGGTGTGCGGCGCGCTGAACCGCGATGCGCAGCGCGAGCTGGCGCGTCGTAGCCGCCGTGTCGTGCTGCGCCGTGGCGAGACGTTGATCTGGGAGGGCGATGACGCGTTGGTGGTCGGCACCGTCCACACGGGGCTGCTGAAGCTGACCGCGACGATGGACGACGGTCGCGAACAGATCCTGGGCCTCGCCTGCCCCGGCGAGTTCGTGGGGCGGCCGTTCGGCGGGCGATCGACCCACAGCGTCACCGCGCTGGCCGAAACCTCCTTGTGCATCCTCGGCCGCAGCGCGTTCGACGCCTTCGCCGCGGATCATTCGGAACTGCAGCACGCGCTGCTGCTGCGGGCGCTAGACGAGCTCGATCGCGCGCGCAGCTGGATGATGCTGCTGGCGCGCAAATCGGCCGGCGAGCGCGTCGCCAGCTTCCTGCTTGAAATGGCGGATCGCGCTGGCGGCGCGGATGGCGAGCCGGTCGAAATCATGCTGTCGCGCCAGCAGATCGCCGACTTCCTGGGCCTGACGATCGAGACGGTCAGCCGGAAGCTGACCGCCTTGCGGCAATCCCGGCTGGTACGCCTGCCCGACCTCAAGAGTTTCGTGATCCTCAATCGTGCCGGGCTGAGCCACGCGGCGGGGAGTTCCGACCGGCTGGCGGCCTAGCCCCGGCCCGCTTTCCCGCTCCGCCCGGGTTCAGTGCGCCATCAGCAGCGGAATGGCGCTCCCCGCCAGCATCGTGCGGGTAACGCCGCCGAACAGCGCCTCGACAAAACGCAGGTGCCCGAAGCCCCCCATCACCACATAGGCATAGCGGCCGCTCGCCGCCTCGGCGAGCAGCGCCTCGCCGACGTGGCCGCCCGTCGTCCCGCGCCGCACGACGGCATGGATGCGGTGGCGCGAAAGATATGTCGCGGCGTCCTCGACGAGCGCTTCGTTGTCGGGCTCGATGAACTGCAGCAGCACCACGCGGTCCGCGAGCTGCAGCAGCGGAATGGCGGCACGCAACGCCGCGGCGGCGGCGTGCGAGCCGTCCCAGGCGACCAGCGCCGTGCCGAACGCGTCGAAGCCATGCGCAGTGTCGGGCACCGCCAGCACCGGCTTGTGCGCCTTCACCACCAGGTCGCCGGCGAGCCGCGCCGTCGGTACGGGAAAGCCGTCGAGCCGCCGGCTGACGACGATCACGTCGGCCAGATCGGCCGCTTGCCTCAAACTCGTATCGAAATAGCCGACGACGTCGACCCAGTCCCACGACACGTCCTCATGCGCCAGCCGCGCCTCCAGCCGCGCGCGGTTCGCGCGCTCGCGATCGATCTCGTCGGCGATCATCACCGACGCGGCATCGGTTTCGATAATGTCCACGCCCATCACCGGCGTCGCCGCGGCAACGTCGAGGCAGCAGAGATGGCCGCCCAGCGCCCGTGTGATATCCAGCGCCGCCTGCAGCCGCGATTCCTGGCCGGCATCGTCGTGGACCAGCAGCAAGACGTTCTTCATCGTCGCCATCCCCAATTGCTTCACCCTGGAGATAGGCGGCCGTCCCACCGGCTCGTATCGGGAATGATACGGAGCGCTCAGCGGTCGTCGGCGGCGCTTTCGAGCAGTGGCTCCAGCGTATCCTGGTGAAGGCGGACCATCGGATCGGGCGTCAGCAGCACCGTGCTGCCGGCGCCCATCGCCGCCAACACCTTCTGCCTGAACGCCTCGTCGACGGTGACGTGCTGGTCGGTTTCGTCCCTGGTCGGTTCGGCGGCGTCCTGCCCCGGCAGCGGCAGGCGCATCCAATGGCGGTTCTCGCCCTCGATCGATTGCAGCGAATAGGCCGCCGGTCGGGTGATCGGTGCCGCCAGCGCGACCGGCGCCGAGCCGATGACGACGCCGTTGCGCAGCACCGTCACGCGGCGGTCGGCGCTGCTCACCACGACCGACACCGGCCCGGACGGCGCCCGCTCCGGCTGCCAAACGACCGTCCCGCCGGGCAGCGGCTCAGCGCCTTCGCCCAGCAGCGCCGGCGCCGGAGCCAGGTGGGGCAGCTCGGCGCTGTCGGTGACGACCACCGTCATGCCCACCTTGGTCTCGGCATACAGCTTTTCGGCGAACGCCTGCGGCAGGCGGATGCAGCCGTGCGAGGCGGCATAGCCGGGCAGGTTGCCGCCATGCAGCGCCACACCGCCCCAGGTCAGCCGCTGCATGTAGGGCATCGGCGCGTTGTCGTAGAGGTTCGAATGATGCACCACCTGCTTCTGCAGGATGGTGAACACCCCGGTCGGCGTCAGATGCCCGGGCTTGCCCGTCGAGACGGTGGAAATGCCGATCGGCAGGCCGTTGCGATAGACCACCAGCCGCTGCGTCTCGCGGTTGACGACCAGCAGCATCGGCCCCGATGGCGCGAGCTGCGGCGCCCAGAGATATTCGCCGGCCTTGAGCTGCTCGACCGCGGCCATCACCGAGCCATTGTCGAGCGACTGCGCCGCGAGGGGGGAAGCAACCAGCGCTGCGGCGGACAGGCCCAGCAGGCAGCTCCTCATCAATCGTCCCATCATCGGCTCGCTCCCAACTTCTGTCGCGGGCTCTATGCAGCGCGGACGGCCACGGGGTCGCTACGGGTTTTCCCCGAGGCTGGGCCGGCGCCGGATCGCCGAGACGCGGATGGCGCGCGTCGCCAGCGCGAGTGGGGCCGGCCGGTGGGAAACCAGGATCAGCCCGGTGCCGGTCGCGCGCAACCACGCCTCCAGCCGCTCGATCAGCAGCGCCTCGGTGCGCGCGTCGAGGCCCTCGGTCGGTTCGTCGAGCAACAGCCACGGCCGCTCGGCCAGAATGGCGCGGGCGAGCGACAGCCGCTTGCGCTCGCCGCCCGACAGGATGCCGCCTGCTTCGCCGAGCAGCGTTTCCGCGCCATCGGGGGCCGCACCGATCCGCGTGTCAAGGCAGGCGACATGCAGCGCCGCCGCCATCGCCGCGGCGTCGACGCCGGGCCGGGCGAGCCGCAGGTTATCGGCGATCGTGCCGGCGATCATCGGCGCCTCCTGCGCGGAGAGCGCAAACTGATCGCGCAGAACTGCGCCATCCGCTTCCGCGACAGCTTTATCGCCGATCTCGATATCGACGTCCGCGGCCCGCAGGCCGGCGATCTGCTCCAGCAGCATGGTCTTGCCTGACCCCGAGGGGCCGGTGATCGCAACGCGCTCGCCCGGCGCGAGAGCCATGCCGGCGAGCTTCAGCGGCAACGCCGCGGCGCCCCGAACGACCGGCGCCCGCGGCGGCTCCGGTAATGCATCCAGGTCCGCCAGCCGCCGCATTCCTTCCTCGACGCGTGCCTGGCGCAGTGCGGTGCGCGCCCAGGCCGCCATCGCCTCCACCGCCGAGGCCGCGGCAAGCAGCGCCAGCGCCACGCGCGGGGCACTTGCCGATGCGCTCGCCAGCACCAGCGCGGCGGTGCCGCCGGCGTAGAAGGCGAGCAGCGCCGCGATCGCGCCCTCCCCGCGGAACAGCCGCGCATTAGCACGATCAAGCTCGGCCGCGATGCCGGCGAGGTCGCGCTCGACGCGCTCGGCAAGCCCATAAGCGACGATCTCGGCGCGTGCCGCGGCATAATCGACATAGCGGACGCGCAGCGCCCCCAATGCCGCCGCGGCGTCGGCCGCCGGCGTGCGGGTCAGCCGCGCGGCGAGCGTCCGCAACACCACCGGCAGCACCGCCAGCAGCACCATCAGCAGCAGCGCCGATCGCCAGCCGGCAAATGCGGCCAACACTACGCCGGCCACCGCGCCGGCCAGACTGCCCGGCAGCGTCGGGCGCCGGACCACCAGATCCTCCAGCGCATCGATGTCGCCGATCAGGCGTGCACTGGCGTCGCCGCCGGAAAGGTCGGGGGCGCTCCGGCTGTCCTGCATCGCCAGCCTGGCGAACAGTCGTCCGCGCAGATCGGCCATCGCGAGCAGCGCAGCCTTGTGCGACAGCAGCCGCTCGCCATAGCGCGACACGGTGCGCAGGATCGCCAGCAGCCGGATGGTGGCGCTGGGGATCAGATAGTTGAACGCCACCGCCGCCACCGGCCCCGCCGCGCCGGCGATCGCCGCGGCGGTCAGGAACCAACCCGAAATGGCGAGCAGCAGGATCGACGACAGCGCCGCGACGATCGCCGCCAGCGCGGCCCAGCGGATCAGCCCGCGCACGCCGGCATCGCCCCCGAGCAGATCGGGTCGCCGCCTCACAGCGCGATCTCCAGCCTGGCAGCGGCGATCAGCGCGGGATCGTGCGTCGCGACCAACACGCTGCGCTCCCGTGCGACGTCCACCAGCAGCGCGATGATCGCCGCCGCGCTTTCCGCATCGAGATCGGCGGTGGGCTCGTCGCACAGCAGCAGCGGCCGGCCCGACAGCAACGCGCGGGCGAGGCCCACCCGCCGTCGCTCGCCCCCGGAAAGGCCGGAGCCGCGATGATCGAGCATCAGGTCGAGCCCGCCGCGCGCATCGAGCAGCGGCCCCAGCCCGACGCGGCGCGCCACCGCCGCGATCTCCGTCCGGCCGGCCGCCGGGGCGGCCAGCGCGATATTCTCGGCCAGCGTGCCGGGCAGCAGCAGCGGTCGCTGCGCCGCCCAGGCGATCTCGATCGGGTCGAGCACTGCCCCCGATGCCGTGGCGACGGTCCCCGCAATATCGGTCAGCTGCCCGGCGATCGCCGCCAGCGTGCTGGTCTTGCCGCTGCCGGTAGGCCCGGTCAGCGCGACCAGATCGTGGCGCGCCAGCGCGAATGACAGCGGCCCGATCGACACGCCCGGCCAGTCGATGGCCAGCCGCTCGACCGCCAAGCCGTCGAACGGTTCCGACCGGCGCGCCACCGCGAGGGGCTCCGGCAGCGCAGCGTCGAGCGCGGCGACCGCTGCTTCGCCCAGCTGCTTCTCATGATAGGCCGCCGCCAGCCGCCGCATCGGCAGGTAAAATTCCGGCGCCATCGCCAGCGCGAAGAACGCGCGCTCCAGCGTCAGATGTTCGGGCGCGCTGAACGGCAGCATCTTCAGCAGGCTGAACCCGCAATAGACCGCGATCAGCGCGACCGCGAGCGCGGAGAAGAATTCCAGCACCGCCCCCGACAGGAACGCGATGCGCAGCACCGCCACGGTACGCTCGGCGACTTCGCGCGTCGCCATCGTCACCTGCCGCGCGATGCGGTCCTCGGCGCCGAAATGGCGGATCAGCGGCAGCTGCCGCACGCGATCGACGAACAGGCCCGACAGACTCTCCAGCGCGCTCAGCTGCCGTTCGGAAGCCCGTCGCGCCGCCGTGCCGGCCAGGATCATGCCGAACACGAACGGCAACATGGTGCCCAGCATGATCGCCGCCGACACCCAGCTCGCCACCGCGACGATCGCGATCACCGCGACCGGCGCGAGCACCGCCCCCGTCCGCGCCGGCATGAAGCGGGCGCCATAGGCCTCGACCGCCGCGACATGGTCGATCGCCAGCGTGGCGCTTTCGCCGGCGAGCAGCGGCCGCGCCGTTCTGCCGCCCAACAGCCCGGGGAACAGCCGCGAGCGCCAGGCAGCAGTCACGCGCTGCGCCTCCCGGATGGCGATGGCATGGACGCCGAACACGCTCGCCGCGCGCAGCGCCGGCCCGACGATCAGTGCGACGATCGCCGGCCATTCCGGCTGGCGCGCGCCGACCAGCGCGCTGACGCCATAGGCGACGCCCAGCGCGAACACCGCGGCGCCGGCGACGTCGATCAGCCAGAGCCATCCCGAACGGCTGGCGGGGTTTTGACTTCCGTCAAGGTGCTGCACGGCAGCGGGCGTAGAAAGCTCGCTGATCGCGATCAAGGGAAACCACCGGCCGTCGCGCGAAAAATGGGGCTCGTTATGACCGACTTCGCCGTTGTGGAGCTTTCGCGACTACAGTTCGCGCTGACCGCTCTCTACCACTTCCTGTTCGTGCCGCTGACGCTCGGGCTGTCTTTCTTGCTCGTCATCATGGAAAGCGTGTACGTGATGACCGACCGCCCGATCTGGCGGGACATCACGCGCTTCTGGGCCAAGCTGTTCGGCATCAACTTCGTGCTGGGCGTCGCCACCGGGCTGACCATGGAGTTCGAGTTCGGGACCAACTGGTCCTATTACTCGCATTACGTCGGCGACATCTTCGGGGCGCCGCTGGCGATCGAGGGGCTGATGGCCTTCTTCCTGGAGGCAACCTTCGTCGGCGTCATGTTCTTCGGCTGGGATCGCCTGTCGAAGCGCGCGCACCTGATGACCACCTTCATGGTCGCGCTCGGCTCGAACCTGTCGGCGCTGTGGATCCTGATCGCCAACGGCTGGATGCAGCATCCCGCCGGCGCGACCTTCAATCCCGAAACGATGCGCATGGAGATCACCAATTTCTATGACGTGATCTTCAACCCCGTTGCCCAGGCGAAGTTCGTCCACACGGTCAGCGCCGGCTACGTCACGGCCAGCGTGTTCGTGCTCGGTGTCTCGGCCTTCTACCTGCTCAAGGGGCGGCATCTCGAGCTCGCCAAGCGTAGCTTCACCGTCGCCGCCGCGTTCGGCCTCGCCGCCTCGCTGTCGGTCGTCGTGCTGGGCGACGAGAGCGGTTATGCGCTCACCGACAACCAGAAGATGAAGCTGGCCGCGATCGAGGCCGAATGGCAGACCGAACCCGCCCCCGCGGGCATCACCGTGTTCGGCATTCCGCGCTACGAAGGGCGCGACACGCTGTACCAGATCAAGGTTCCCTATGTCCTCGGCCTGATCGGCACGCGCAGCCTGACCGGGCAGGTCGAGGGCGTGTTCCCGCTGGTCGCCAAGGCCAAGCTGCGCATCGAGAACGGCCTGACCGCCTATGACGCGGTGCAGAAGCTGAAGGTGAACCCGAACGACATCGCCGCGCGCGCCGCGTTCGAGCAGACCAAGAACGACCTCGGCTACGCCCTTCTGCTGAAACGCTATGTCGGCGATCCGCGGACCGCGGATGCGGCGACGATCGACAAGGCTGCCTGGTCGACCGTGCCCAACGTCCCTGCCCTGTTCTGGCTGTTCCGGGGCATGGCGGCGATCGGCTTCGGGCTCATCGCCTTCTTCGCCGCCGCCTTCTTCTTCTCGACCGTGCGGGTCTTCGACCGCCGCTGGTTCCTGCGGCTGGCGCTGATCGTCATGCCGCTGCCGTGGATCGCGGTGGAGGTCGGCTGGGCGGTGGCAGAGATCGGGCGTCAGCCCTGGGCGGTGGACGGCGTGCTGCCGACCTTCCTCGGCGCCTCCAGCCTGACGGTGGCGCAGCTGTGGACGACGATCGCCGGCTTCACGCTGATCTACGGCATCATGGCAGTGATCGAGGTGCGGCTGATGCTGATGACCATCAGCAAGGGGCCCGAAGTCTACGTGCCCTGGCAGCCGCGCCCGGACGCGGTGCCGACCGCGCCGCAGCCGCAACCCTATCACGCCGTCCCGGCCGAATGAGCCGATAACAAGGACACGGATCATGGCAATTCCACTCGACTACGAAACGCTCCGGATCATCTGGTGGGCGCTGCTCGGCGTGCTGCTGATCGGCTTCGCGCTGACCGACGGGTTCGACCTCGGCACCGCGGCGCTGCTGCCCTTCGTCGCGCGCACCGACGAGGAGCGGCGGATGGTGATCAACACCGTCGGGGCGACCTGGGAGGGAAACCAGGTGTGGTTCATCCTGGGCGGCGGCGCGATCTTCGCGGCCTGGCCGTTCGTCTATGCGGTCAGCTTCTCCGGCTTCTATCTCGCCATGTTCCTGGTGCTGGCGGCGCTGATCCTGCGGCCGGTCGGCTTCAAATACCGCTCGAAGCGGCCCGATGCTCGCTGGCGCAGCCGGTGGGACTGGGCGCTGTTCGTCGGCGGCCTCGTTCCGGCGCTGGTGTTCGGGGTGGCGGTGGGCAACGTGTTGCTCGGCGCGCCGTTCCGGCTCGATAGCGACCTGCGCGCCTTCTACGACGGCTCGCTGCTTGGCCTGTTCACGCCCTTCACGCTGCTGACCGGGCTCTTATCGGTGGCGATGCTGGTGCTGCACGGCGCCGGCTGGCTGAGCCTGAAGGCCGAGGGCGTGGTGCTGGAGCGCGCGCGCCGCTGGGGCCAGCTCGCTGCGCTCGCCGCGATCGTGCTGTTCCTGCTCGGCGGCGCATTCGTCGCTTATGGCGACATGGGCTATCGCCTCGCCGCGCTGGCCGATCCCAACGGCCCGTCCAACCCGCATTTCGCCGGCGCGGTGAAGGCGCCCGGCGCGTGGCTGGACAATTACGGCGCGCATCCCTGGATGCTGGCGGCGCCGATCATGGGCCTCGCTGGCCCGGTGCTCGCGTTCCTCGGCATCAGCCGCCGTCAGGATCTGCTGGTGTTTACCGGCTCCTCGCTCGCCAACGTCGGCATCATCGCCACCGTCGGTCTGTCGATGTTCCCGTTCATCCTGCCGAGCTCGATCGATCCCGGCTCCAGCCTCACCGCCTGGAACGCTTCGTCGAGCCAGGGCACGCTGTTCACGATGCTGATCGTGACCATCGTCTTCCTGCCGATCGTGCTTGCCTACACCGCCTGGGCCTATCGCGTGATGTTCGGCCGCGTGAGCGACGAGCAGGTCCGGCTCAACCCCGACTTCTACTGAAAGGAGCAGCAATCATGTGGTATTTCGCCTGGGTACTGGGGGTCGGCCTCGCCGTCGGCTTCGGCATCCTGAACGGCGTGTGGCACGAATTCCACAGCGACCCGCTGGAGGACCGTACCGTCCGCGACTGACCGCCAAACGAACGGGCGCTCCTGACTGGCAGGGGCGCCCGTTTCGCTGCGCAGACAACGCAGCTCCCTACACCGCTACCGGGGCGGCGATGTGCGGATGGGGATCGTAATCCACCACCTCGAAATCCTCGATCCTGTAATCGAAGATCGACTCCGGCCGCCGGTCGATCAACAATCGGGGCTGCCCCCGCGGCGCCCGCGCGAGCTGCTCGGCGACCAGATGCTCGTGGTTCAGATAGACATGGGCATCGCCCACGCTCCAGACCAGCTCCCCCGCCTCCAGGTCGCATTGCTGCGCCAGCATGCGCAGCAGCATCGCCGCCGAAAACGCATTGAACGCGAACCCCAGCCCGAGGTCGCAGGAGCGCTGCCACAGCACGCCTGACAAGCATCCGCCGGCGACATGATATTGATAGGTCATGTGGCACGGCGGCAGCGCCATGCCCGGCAGTTCCGCAACGTTCCAGCCGGTGAACAGCAAGCGGCGCGAGGTGGGGTTGCGGCGGATGCCGTCGACCAGTTCGGCGATCTGGTTGACCGGCGCGCCGCGGCGGAACAGTCCATCGCCTGCCGGCTCATACGTGTCCCAATTGACCCATTGCTTGCCATAGACCGGGCCAAGGTCGCCCCAGCGCGCCGCGAAGCGATCGTCGTCCAGGATGCGCGCCTCGAACGTGTCGCGATCGATCGCCTCGCCGGTCTCGCGACGGTAGCGGTCGAGCGGCCAGTCGGTCCAGATGTGCACCTTTTGCCGCACCAGTTCGCGGATATTGGTATCACCGGTCAGGAACCACAGCATCTCGCGCGCGGCGGTCTTCCACGCCACGCGCTTGGTGGTGAGCAGCGGCACGGCGTCGTCCGCCAGCGAGAAGCGCATGGAGCGGCCGAACAGCGAGCGCGTGCCGACGCCGGTGCGGTCGCGGCGCTCATCGCCCTGTTCCCAAACCTCGCGAAGCAGGTCGAGATATTGCTGCTCGTAATGCGGTTGCGGTGTCGACGACATCGATGCTCCCTCCGTGGCCCCCGCGCCTACCACAGCAGCCTGCGGCACGGGAGCCGAAACGGTCGCGCACGGGCGGCCGTCGAACGGCGCGATGTTTGCACCGGATTGGAGGCAGTTAGGCTTCAGGGACGCGCTGCCCGCGTGCGACTGTCGGCAGGATGGACGACAACGGGGCAAGCGGATGACAGGGCGTCAGATCGTCGATTTCGACGCCGCCCGCCTGCTGTTCGCGCCGATCGGCCGGCAGCGGCGCGAGGTCGCGGTGTTCGCCTATCTCGATCCGCGATGGCAGCTGCTCGGCCTGCGCCATGCACCGGGCGATTGCAGCGACGCCGTCGTCCTGCCGGTCCGGGAGGTGGTGCGCGATGCCCTCGCGCTGGAGGCGACACGCGTGGTGATGGCGCACAACCACCCCGGCGGCGATCCCGAACCGAGCGAGGCCGATCGTGCAACTACTCGGCAGCTGGCGCGGACGCTCGACGCGATCGGAATCGCCTTGTTCGACCATCTGGTGCTCGCCGGCACCCGCGTCGCGAGCTTCCGCGCGATGGGGCTGTTATGAATGCCGGACCAGCCGGCAGGGCTTGATCGCTTCCGGCGCCGGGCGCGGCCCCACCGCCTTGAACGCCGCGAGATAGCCGCCCGCCGACGGCATGTCGCTCATGCTCTCCAGTTTGTAGCCGACCGCCTCGAACTCGCATTTCAGCAGCGCCGGGGGCGTGCCGTGGAACTGCGTGGGGCGGTTCGCATCGACGACGATCACCAGCCCATCGGGCTTCAACGACGGACGCATTTCCCACAGGAACTCATAGGGTTGCACGATCTCATGGTACATGTGCACCATGAAGATGCGATCGAAACTGTTGTCGGGCAGCTTCGGATTGGCCGGCTCACCCAGTTTCACGCTGACATTGTCGAGCCGCTCGCGCGCGACGCGGTCGGCCAGCGCGCTGGTATAATCAGGCACGATATCCTCGCCCAGCACGCGCCCCTTCGCTCCAACCCTGCTGGCAAGGCGAACCGTATAATAGCCCTCGCCCGCACCAATGTCGGCGACGGTCATGCCCGGCCGGATGCCAGCCTTGTCCATCACTTCGACCGCCTCGTCCCGGCGGTCACGCTCTTCCTCGTTGGACCATTTGCTCGAGACGATGCGCGCCACCGGGCGATCGGGCGTCGGGAACGGCCCCGGTTCCTTGTCGTGATGCTTGAACAACGGCTTGGAGCCGTCGCAGGCGGCGAGCAGCAGCAGAAGCGCCATCGCCACCCGGGCGCTCCTCACTCGACGTCCTCCACCTCAACCGCCTCGCCGGTGACGCGCTGCGACAGCGCGGCGGCCATGAACGGATCGAGATCGCCGTCGAGCACGTCGGACGGGGAGGTCGACGTCGTGCCGGTGCGCAGGTCCTTCACCAGCTGATAGGGCTGCAGCACGTAGGACCGGATCTGATGCCCCCAGCCGATGTCGGTCTTGGTCGCGTTGATCGCATTCGCCTCTTCCTCGCGCTTGCGCAGTTCGTGCTCATAGAGGCGCGCACGCAGCTGGTTGAACGCCTCGGCGCGGTTCTTGTGCTGTGATCGCTGGTTCTGGCAGGCCACCACGATCCCGGTCGGCAAGTGCGTGATGCGCACCGCGGAATCGGTCGTGTTGATGTGCTGACCGCCGGCGCCCGAAGCGCGATACGTGTCGATGCGCAATTCGCTGTCGTTGATCTCGATGTCGATCGAATCGTCGATCACCGGATAGACCCACACGCTCGAAAATCTGGTGTGGCGCCGCGCCGAGCTGTCGTACGGCGAGATGCGCACGAGGCGGTGCACGCCGCTCTCGGTCTTGGCCCAGCCATAGGCGTTCTCGCCCTTGAGGAGCAGCGTCGCCGACTTGATCCCCGCTTGCTCGCCGGCATGATAATCGACCAGCTCGACCTTGTAACCGTGGCGTTCGCCCCAGCGCGTGTACATGCGCTGCAGCATCTCGGCCCAGTCCTGGCTTTCGGTACCGCCGGCGCCGGCGTTGATCTCCAGATAGGTGTCGTTGGCGTCGGCCTCGCCCGACAGCAGCGCCTTGACCTTGTCGGCTTCGGCGCGCTTGGCGAGCGCGGCGAGGCCGGCGACGCCCTCGGTCGCCATCTCGTCATCGTTTTCGGCATCGGCCATCTCGATCAGCTCGACCGTCTCGTCGCGTTCGCGCTCGATCGCACGGGTCGCGGTGATCGCCTCGTCGAGGCGCTGGCGTTCGCGCATCACCGATTGCGCCAGCTTGGGATCATCCCACAGCGCCTGGTCCTCGACGCGCGCATTGAGTTCGTCGAGACGGCGCAGCGCGCGGTCCCAGTCGAGGAATCGCCGCAGCAGCGCGAGCGCCTCGTTGATGGTATCGACATGGGCCTGCGCTTCGGCGCGCATCGGGTGAACTCCAAAAATAGAACGTCAATCCGGCACCAGCCGGACTGTCGGGTGGGAAACCTGCGCGCCGGACCGAGCAATCCCGGGTGCCGCCGGGACGATATGGGGACGCGACTTAGTAAATACCGCCCTGCCTTTGCAAGAAGTCGCTGTCGCGCGGCGCCTCGGTCGTCTGCGTCGGCGCAGGGGCCGGGGCGGCCCGCGTTTCGTTATGGACGATGCGGTGGATCGTCTCGCTCTCCGGCTTGAAGGTCTCCCAGATCACCGGCGACAGCGGGTCGTCGCTCGGCCATCCGCCATAAACCGGCCGACCGCTGCGGCGATCGATGCGCACCCAGCGGATGCCCGGCGGCGCGCGGAACGCCTGTTTGGGAATGTCGGCGAACGCCTTCAGCGCGAACTGCTTGAAGATCGGCACCGCGATCGTCGCGCCCTGCGCATAGCCGCCGAGCGCACGAGGAGAATCATAGCCGACGTAGAGACCGGCGATCATCTGCGGGATGCCGCCGATGAACCAGACGTTGGTCGGGCCGTTGGTCGTGCCGGTCTTGCCGATCATCGGGCGGTCCATGTCGCGCAGCCGCACGGCGGTGCCGCGCTTCACCACGCCTTCGGTGATATGCACCATCTGATAGGCGGTCAGCGGGTCGATCACCTGGCGCTGGCGCAGCTCCGGCCGCGGCATCGGCTGCCCGTTCCAGTCGGGCATGTTGCAGCCTTCGCACGGGTGCCAGTTGTCCGGCCAGATCACCTTGCCGTGGCGATCCTGGACATAGTCGATCAGCGATGGCGCGTGCCAGCGGCCCTGGTTGGCGATCACCGCGAAGGCATTGACCATCCGCTCGACCGTGGTGTCGCCGGCACCCAGCGAGATCGACAGATACGGCGGATAATCACCGACGCCGAGATCCTTGGCGAGTTTGACGATCGGCTTCATGCCGATTTGCGAGGCGGCGCGCACCGTCATCAGGTTGCGCGACTGTTCGATCGCCCAGCGCAGCGTGTGGGTGCCCGACCCGCCTTCACCTTCGAAATTGGTGAAGCATTTCTGGCCCAGTGCCGCGCCCTGATAAACGCAGAACGGCGTGTCGGGGATCATCGTCGCCGGCGTCATGCCGTTTTCCAGCGCCGCCGAATAGACGATCGGCTTGATCGTCGAACCCGGCTGCCGCTCGGCCTGGATGGCGCGGTTGAACGCCTCGATGCGCGAATCGAACCCGCCCTGCATCGCGAGGACGCGGCCGGTGGCCGGCTCCTCGACCACCATGCCGCCCGAAATCTTGGGCACGCTCTGCAGCTGGAAGTCGCTGCCCGATGGCGACACGGCGATGATGTCGCCGACCTTCATCGCGTCGAAGGCATGGCCGCCCTTGCCGCGGATCGGCATCGCCGCGTCGCCGCGGCTCATCGTGCCGGTGCGGCCGTTGGCGAAGCCCAGCGTCGCCGAACCGCCGTCGACCGCGGTGACGATCGCCGCCTGCCAGTCGTTATAGTCGATCCCGACGTTGGCCCCGAGCAGCGCGCCGCGCCAGTCGCCGTCGCCGATGTCGACATGGCGGATCGGCCCGCTCCATCCGCGCCCGCGATCGTAGCGGATCAGCCCGTCGCGCAGCGCCTGCTGGGCATAGGCCTGCACCTGCGGGTCAAGCGAGGTGCGCACCCACAAGCCGCCGGCATAGACGCTGTAGGGATGGTTGCCGTCATTATTGTTCTCGCCGAACTTGCCCATCAGCTCGCGGCGCACCGCCTCGACGAAATAGCCGCCGACGCGCGGCCACGTCGGCAGGCGGTACTTGATGGTACCCAGCGGCTCGGCATCGGCCTGGGCATAGTCTGCCTGGCTGATCCAGCCGTTGCCGAGCATCTCGTGCAGCACGTAATGGCGCCGGGCGAGCGCCGCCTCGGTGTCGCGATCCGGATCGTAATTGGCCGGTCCCTTCGGCAGGACCGCCAGATACGCCATCTGTGCGAGGTCAAGGTCCTTCAGGTCCTTGCCGTAATAGGCTTCGGCAGCGGCCTCGACGCCGTATGCGTTCCGGCCAAGGAAGATCTGGTTGAGGTACAGCTCCAGAATCTGCTGCTTGGTTAGCGCGTCCTCGATCCGCCAGGCGAGGATCGCCTCCTTGATCTTGCGGACGTAGCTGACGCGGTTGGTGAGCAGCAGGTTCTTCGCCACCTGCTGCGTGATGGTCGAGGCGCCGCGCGGCCGCCCCTTGTGCGTCAGATCGGAGATCGCGGCCGAGATGATGCCCGCAATGTCGATGCCGTGATGCTGGAAGAACGTCTTGTCCTCGGCCGACAGGAAGGCGTGGACCAGATCGGGCGGATATTCGTCATAGGACAGCTGCACGCGTCGTTCACGGGCATAAGAGTGGATCGGCTCGCCCGAAATGTCGCGGACATAGGTGGGAAGCGGCGGTTCATAGGCGCGCAGCTTGTCGACCGAGGGCAGGTCGCGGGCGAACAGCAGCCAGATCAGGAACACGCCGACGACGAACAGGCCGAGCAGAACGACCAGCGCCTTGCCCCACCAGCGGCGCCACAGCCGCCGGAAACCGACCCCCAGCGCGCGCGTTTCCCGCCGCAGCCTGAGCTTCACGTCACTCGATTCATGTCCCGCCATCGCGCGCTTGCTGTAGCAGCTTCGGGCGGGGTTGCCAGCCTGAAGCGCCGAGCCGTGGCGCGAGCGTTCAGTTGGACGCTATCTCCTGCCCTTTTGCCAGCTTCTTGGCGAAGAACACGTCGACCGCCTTGCTGACGCTTCGGGCGATCCGTTGGTCGCCCTCTTCGGAATCGAGGAACTTCGCCTGGTCGGGATTCGAGATATAGCCGGTTTCGAACAGCACCGACGGCATGTCGGCGGCCTTCAACACCATCAGCGACGCCATGCGGTGGAAATTATCCTTGGTCGGGATGAGCGGCTTCGCCTCGCGGCCCAGCAGCGCGGCGAAATCGGACGAGGCGTTCATCGTCTCGCGCTGGCTGAGGTCGATCAGCAGCGAGGAAACGTCGTCCGACGTCGCGTCGAGATCGACGCCGGCGATGATGTCCGACTTGTTCTCGCGCGCTGCCAGCCGGGCGGCTTCCTTGTCCGACGCAACTTCCGACAGCGTATAGACGGTGGCGCCGCTGGCGTCGGACGATCCGACGCTGTCGCAATGGATCGAGATGAACAGGTTGGCGTGCAACCGCCGCGCGATCCCGAACCGCTCGCGCAATTGCAGATAGCGGTCGTCCGAACGGGTCAGCGCGACGCGCACGCGGCCGGATTTCACCATCTGGTCGCGGATCGCCTTGGCGATCTTCAGCGTCAGGTCCTTTTCCTCCAACCCGGTGTCGGGCGAAATCGCGCCGGGATCGTGGCCGCCATGCCCGGCGTCGATCACCACCAGCGGGCGGCTGGCATCGCCATAGATTTTCGGCAGCGGCAGCCCCTTGGCCGCCGGGGGCACTGCCATGATGACATGATAGCCAGCGTCGCTCACCCGCGCGCCGGAGCGGTAGGCGGTCGTCCGACCCGTCGCCACGCGGGCGAAGTCGCGATCGCCGGCGGGGGTCAGCATCAGCGTCAAGGTGCGGCCGCCGTCGGCGAAGCTTCCGGCGGTCACGATCGCCGGGCGGGCAAGATCGAACACCACGCGCGCGCCGTCGCCGCGGGCGCCCTGCCGGATCGCGGCGACCGGACCGCCCGCCTCGACGTCGCCGCCGGGCGCCGCCCCGTCGACATCGACCGCGATCCGGCGCGGGGCATCGAGCATGAAGCTCGCCGCCGCAGCGACATTCTTGTCGAAGGTGATGACGATGCGGTCACGATGCACCGCGACGCGGTCGATCGTCGTCGCCCAGCCGGGGGTGCCGGCGAACCAGCAGGCCAGAAGGGCAAGGATCAGTGACACGCGGCCGTAATGCCGTGCAGTCAGGGCGCCGGTCCAGCGAAAAGGCATGAGTGGTTCCCGTCGGTTCGTCCTCATTTCTGACCGCAGCGTTAAGGCTGCGCCCGTCAAGCCATGGTCAACCACCATGGTTAATGGCGATGTGGGCAAATCGGCGGGAACGGAGGCGCAACGATTGTGCGGTTGCCGCGCTTCGCCGTCGATGCTAGGCACGAAATCCACCGGCTACGGCGACGGAATCCGTCGGCACCCGGTTCAAACGGCCGCCCGGCTCGCCGGGTGCGCCCATCAGGTTGAAACTCGCATGTCGCATTTCCCGTCCCATTCGATCCGCCCGGCCAGCGCCGGCGGCGATGCGGACGGAGTCCCGAGCCACCGGTTCGGGCGTGCGGCGCGAGCAGAGGCATTCTTCATCACCCGCGCATGCCGCATCGGCGGACTTCCCGCCTGCCGGCACGCGCCTGTTCATCGCGCGCGGCCGCCGGCCGCTGGCCTGCCTCCGCGCGCCCGGAGACTCATCAATGACCATGCGTATGCTGATCGACGCACGCCACCGGGAAGAAACCCGCGTGGCCGTCGTCAAAGGAAATCGAATCGAGGAGTTTGATTTCGAATCTGCCGAGCGAAAGCAGCTCAAGGGCAATATCTATCTCGCCAAGGTAACCCGCGTCGAACCGTCGCTGCAGGCGGCGTTCGTCGACTACGGCGGCAATCGCCACGGCTTCCTGGCGTTCAGCGAAATCCACCCCGATTACTACCAGATCCCCAAGGAGGATCGCGACGCGCTGCTGCGCGAGGAGGCCGAGCACGCCGCCGAAGAGGCCGCGCTGCGCGCCCAGTCGGATGCCGAGGGCGATGCGCTGGAAGACGACGAGTTGCTCGACCGGATCGACGACGACGAAGGCAGCGTCGAGACGGTGGAACCTGTCGATCATGACGACGACGGCGAAGGCGACGAGGACGCGCCGCGCGGCAAGCGTCGTGGCAAGCGCAACAAGGCGGACGCCGCGGTCGAGGAACTGCGCGAACGCCGCATGAACCTGCGCAAGCGCTACAAGATCCAGGACGTGATCCGCCGCCGTCAGGTGCTGCTGGTCCAGGTCGTCAAGGAAGAGCGCGGCAACAAGGGCGCGGCGCTGACCACCTATCTCAGCCTCGCCGGCCGCTATTGCGTGCTGATGCCCAACACCTCGCACGGTGGCGGCATCTCGCGGAAGATTTCCAATGCTGCCGACCGCAAGCGGCTGAAGTCGATCATGGCGGACATGAAGCTGCCGCAGACGATGGGCTGCATCGTCCGCACCGCGGGGCTGCAGCGCACGAAAACCGAGATCAAGCGCGATTTCGACTATCTCGCGCGCCTGTGGGACGGGATTCGCGAGAATACGCTGAAGTCGTCGGCGCCGGCGCTGATCTACGGCGACAGCGACCTCATCAAGCGCGCGATCCGCGACATCTACAATCGCGACATCGACGAGGTGATCGTCGAGGGCGAGGACGGCTATCGCCACGCCAAGGACTTCATGAAGCTCCTGATGCCGAGCCACGCGCGGCGGGTGAAGCATTATTCGGACGCGGTGCCGCTGTTCCAGCGCTTCGGCGTCGAGGATCAGCTGGGTGCGATGTACCACCCGGTCGTCCAGCTGAAATCGGGCGGCTACCTCGTCATCAACCCGACCGAGGCTTTGGTGTCGATCGACATCAACTCAGGGAGGTCGACGCGCGAGCACAATATCGAGCAGACCGCGACGGCGACCAACCTCGAGGCCGCGCATGAGATCGCGCGCCAGTTGCGCCTGCGCGACATGGCAGGCCTCGTCGTCATCGACTTCATCGACATGGACCACACGTCGAACGTGCGGAAGGTCGAGAAGGCGATGAAGGAGGCGCTGAAGAACGATCGCGCCCGCATCCAGGTCGGCCGCATCTCCTCCTTCGGGCTGATGGAGATGAGCCGGCAACGGCTGCGCACCGGCGTCTTGGAAGCATCCACCCGCCAGTGCCCGCATTGCGAGGGCACGGGCCTGGTCCGTACCGCCTCATCGGCCGGCCTGTCGGCGCTGCGCCTGATCGAGGACGAGGCGGCGCGCGGGCGCGGCTCGGTGTTGACGCTGCGCGCCAGCCAGGAAGCCGCCTTCTACGTGCTCAACAAGAAGCGCGCCGACATCGCCGAGATCGAGGAGCGCTACGGCGTCTCCGTCGAGATCGAGTCCGATGGCGAGCAGGAAGGCGCCCGCATGTCGGTCGAGGCTTCCGGCCCGCCGCCGGCGCATGCGCCGCGCTTCGAGCCGCCGCAGATCGAGGAGGACGATGTCGACCTGCCCGAGGAGATCGACGAGGAAGAGGCAGAGGCCGAAGCCGAGGTCGAGGCGGGCACCGAAGCCGACGGCGAACAGCGCGAGGGCAATGGTGAGCGCAAGCGCCGCCGCCGCCGCCGTGGCCGTCGTGGCCGGGGTCGCATCGAGGGCGGCGAGCAGGCCGATGGCGAGGAAAGCTCGGACGAAGCCGAGGAGACCGCCGAGACCGACGAGCAGCAAGAGGAAGAGGCCGGCCGCGAGGACTCGAGCCGCCGTCGCCGCAGCCGTCGTGGCCGTCGTGGCGGCCGTCGCGGTGGCAAGGAGCAGGTCGAGGGCACTGCCGAGGGCGAGACCGTGGCTGAAGCGCCGGCCGAAGCCGAGGCGCCGGCTGCCGAGACTGGCGAGCCTGCGACCGAAACGACCGAGGAGGCGCCGAAGCGCGCCCGCCGTCGTCCCCGCGCCCGCAAGTCTGACGTCGCGACCGAGGTGGCGAGCGAGGCAACGCCGGTAGAGGCGAGCGACGCGGCTGCCGAGGTCGCCCCGACCGAGGAAGCGCCGGCCAAGCCCAAGCGCACGCGCAAGAAGGCCGCCCCGACCGAGGCCGCGGAAGCTGAGGCACCGGCCAAGCCCAAGCGCACGCGCCGGAAGGCAGCGACAGCCGAGGCAACCGGTGAAACCGCCACGGACGTCGCGCAGCCCGAGGAAGCGTCGGCCAAGCCCAAGCGCACGCGCCGCAAGAGCGCCGCTGCCGAAGCCGCCGCGCTCGCCGAAGCCGTTGCGCCCGCCGAGGTCAGCGAAGCGGAAGCGGCGCAAGCGGCGGCTGCCGATCAGCCGGCGCCGCAGCCGACCGCCGCCGACAGCAGCGACGCGGCGCCGGAAGCGGAGGCCAACGGCACCGATCAGGATGCCGGCGACCAGGCCGAAGGCGACGCCGACCGCCCGCGCCGTGTCGGCTGGTGGCAGCGCACGTTCGGCTGACCGATCGGCAGCGCCGAAAAACGAAAGGGCGGGAGGACACACCTCCCGCCCTTTTCTTTTGACTGGATCGGCGGGCCCCGGCGCGTCGAAGGCAGCCCGTCGGTCGTCAGTCGCCGAACGTCTTGATGATCGCCGAGAAGTCCAGCCCGCCGTTGCCGGCAGCGGCGAACGCCTCGTAAAGCTCCCGTGCCCGCGCGCCCATCGGCGCTTCTGCATGGACGCTGGCCGCGGCGTCCATCGCCAGCCGCAGGTCCTTGAGCATCAACGCGGTGGCGAAGCCGCCCTGATAGTCATGGTTGGAGGGGCTGTCCGGCCCGATGCCGGGCACCGGGCAGTAGCTGGTCATCGACCAGCTCTGCCCCGACGAGACCGAGGCGATGTCGTAGAACGCCAGCGCGTCGAGCCCGAGCTTCTTCGCCAGCGCGAAGGCCTCGCAGGTCGCGATCATCGTCGCGCCCAGGATCATGTTGTTGCAGATCTTGGCCGCCTGGCCTGCGCCGTTGCCGCCGGCATGGATCACCGCCTTGCCCATATCTGCCAGGAACGGCTCGGCGCGACCGAACGCTTCCTCGCTGCCGCCGACCATGAAGGTCAGCGTGCCGGCATTGGCCGCGGCGATGCCGCCGGAGACCGGCGCGTCGACCGCGGTCAGCCCCTCGTCGGCGGCGGCATCGGCGACGCGCCGCGCGGTCGCGACGTCGATCGTCGAGCAGTCGATCAGGATCGCCGCGGTGGAGGCGGCGCCGAACACGCTTTCGGCATAGACCTGTTCGACATGGGTGCCGGCGGGCAGCATGGTGATCACCGCCTCGGCGCCGTCGGCCGCCTCCGCCGCGGCGCCGACCGGCAAGCAGCCGGCCTTCTTCGCGCGTGCCAGTGCCTCCTCCGACAGATCGAAGGCGCGCACGTCATGCCCCTTCTTGGCGAGATTGGCGGCCATCCCGCCGCCCATGTTGCCGAGACCGATGAAACCGACGCGTGCCATTTCTCTCTCCTTCTCCCCTCCCGCCCCGCGGGAGGGGTCGGAAGGGCTTGTTCGTGGGGTGGGAAGACAGGCCCTCCCCCAACCCCTCCCTAGCGGGAGGGGAATCTCACGTTATCGACCCGTCCACTTGCCCGGACGTTTCTCGACGAAGGCGGCCATGCCCTCCTTCTGGTCCTGCGTGCCGAACAGGCCGTTGAACAGGCGGCGTTCGAACTGCACGCCCTGCGCCAATGTCGTCTCGAACGCGGCGTTGACCATTTCCTAGGTCGCCTTCACCGCCAGCGGCGCCATCCCGGCGATGGCAGTCGCGGTCTTCACCGCTTCCTCGACCAGGTCGGCGGCGGGCACGATGCGGCTGACGAGACCGGCGCGTTCCGCCTCCTCGGCGTCCATCATCCGTCCGGTCAGCACCATCTCCATCGCCTTGGCCTTGCCGACCGCGTGCGTCAGGCGCTGCGAACCGCCCATGCCGGGGGTCACGCCCAGCTTGACCTCGGGCTGGCCGAACCTGGCGGTGTCCGCGGCGAGGATGAAGTCGCACATCATCGCCACTTCGCAGCCGCCGCCCAGCGCATAGCCGGCGACCGCGGCGATCACCGGCTTGCGCGTACGCGTGAAGGCTTCCCAGCCCGAAAAGTGGTTGGTCGCGTACATCTCGGCAAAGCCCATGTCGGCCATTTCCTTGATGTCCGCGCCGGCGGCGAACGCCTTCTCGCTGCCGGTCAACACCGCGCAGCCCTGGCTGTCGTCGGCATCATAAGCGGCGAGCGCCGCCAGCAGATCGGCGAGCACCTGCGCATTGAGCGCGTTCAACGCCTTGGGGCGGTTGAGCGTGATCAGCGTGACCGGGCCACGCGTCTCGACCAGCAGGGTTTCATAGTCGGCCACTTGTCGTTCTCCGTCTCTATTTCGCGCAGGCTATCAGTTCGGCGTCCATGCCTGATCGTCGGGCAGGGGCGCGAAGATCTGGTCGATCACGTGCTGCGTGACGTCCCCGGGCGTCGCCGGGTTCCAGCGCGGCGCATTGTCCTTGTCGACGATCACCGCGCGCACGCCCTCGATGAAGTCGTGGCGCTGAACGACGCGGCTGGCGACGGCATATTCCTGCCGCATCTCGTCGGCGAAATTGTGCATCAAGCCGCCGTCATAGAGCAGCCGGAGCGCGACCTTCATCGTCTGCGGTGATTTGGTGCGTAACGTCGCGAGCTGCGCCGTCGCCCACTCGCCACCATCGGCTTCGAGCGCGGCGACCACCTCCTCCAGCGTGTCGGCGGCGAACAGCCGGTCGATTGCCTCGCGATGGGCCAGGATCGGCGCTTCGGGCGGCTCGACGGCGAGCGGTTCCAGCGCCGCGTCGATCGCCTGCGGCTTGTCGGCGATCAGTTCCTTGGCTTGGGCGAGCGCGTCGCTCGGCAAATAATGCGTCGCCAGCCCCAGCGCGCGGCATTCGGCGCCGTTCAGCCGATGGCCGGTGAGCGCCAGATACTGGCCGATCCGCCCCGGCAGCCGCGACAGATACCAGCCGCCGCCGACATCGGGGAACAGACCGATGCCGGTCTCCGGCATGGCGAACCTGGTGTTCTCGGTGGCGATCCGCACCCTGGCGGGCAGCGAGATGCCGTCGCCGCCGCCCATCGTGATGCCGTCCATCACTGCCACCACCGGCTTGGCATAAGTGAACAGCCGGTGGTTCAGGCGATATTCCTCGAAGAAGAAGCGGCGCGCCTCGACGCCATCGGTCTTGCCGCTCTCGGCGACCATGCGAATATCACCGCCGGCGCAGAAGCCCCTGCCCTCGGCGTGATCGATCAGCACCGCCTCGACCGCGAGATCGCCGCGCCATTCCTCCAGCGCGGTCGCCATCGCCACGCACATCGCGGTGTTCAGCGCGTTGAGCGCCTTGGGCCGGTTGAGGCGGATGCGGCCGATCCGGCCTTCGCGGAATGTCAGAACGTCTTGCGTCACTTACTTGCCTTCCACCCCGGCGAAGGCCGGGGTCCAGTATCGAGCCGGTCGTCGGGAAGCGGAAGCGTGAACGAGCTATCGCTTTCCCAACTCGGCCCCGGCCTTCGCCGGGGTAGTGTCATGTCTTATTGCCGCAGCAGATCGCGGCCGACGATCATGCGCATCACCTGATTGGTGCCTTCCAGGATCGAATGCACCCGCAAGTCGCGCCAGAAGCGCTCGATCGGGTAATCCATCAGATAGCCGTAACCGCCATGCAGCTGCAGCGCGCGATCGACCACGGACGAGCCGGTGTCGGTGGCGAAGCGCTTGGCCATCGCCGCGAAGCGCGTCTTGTCGGGCGCGTTGGCGGTCACCTTGGCCGCGGCGGTGTAGAGCAGCGCGCGCGCCGCCTCCAGCTCGGTCGCCATGTCGGCCAGCATGAACTGCGTGTTCTGGAAATCGGCGATCGCCTGGCCGAACTGGTGGCGCTCCTTGGTGTACCTGACGGCCTCGTCGAGGCAGCGTTGCGCCCCCCCCAACGAGCAGGCGCCGATGTTGAGCCGCCCGCCGTCGAGCCCCATCATCGCGATGCGGAACCCCTCGCCCTCGCCGCCGACCACGTTTTCGGCGGGCACGCGGACGTTATCGAACATCACTTGGCACGTCGGCTGCGAATGCCAGCCCAGTTTGCGCTCCTGCGCGCCGAAGCTGACGCCCGCCATGTCCTTCTCGATCACCAGGCAGGTGATGCCCTTCGGCCCGTCCTCGCCGGTCCGGACCATCACGACATAGACTTCGTTCTCCCCGCCGCCCGAGATGAACTGCTTTGAGCCGTTGACGACATAGTGATCGCCGTCGCGCACCGCCTTGGTCCTGAGCGCCGCGGCGTCGGAACCCGACGACGGCTCGGTAAGGCAATAGCTCGCCATTCGGTCCATCGTGACCAGGCTCGGCAGATACTTGTCCTTCACGCCCGCGCTGCCGAAGCGATCGATCATCCACGACGCCATGTTGTGGATCGAGATGAACGCGCTGGTCGAGGGGCAGCCATAGGCCATCGCCTCCATGATCAGCGCCGCCTCCAGCCGGCCGAGGTTGATGCCGCCCGAATCCTCGGACACGTAGATCGCGGCAAAGCCGAGTTCGGCGGCTTCCTTGATGACGGTCTTGGGGAAAATGTGATGCTCGTCCCACTCGGCCGCATTGGGGGTGATGCGGTCGGCGGTGAACTTGCGCGCCATCTCCTGGATCGCGCGCTGGTCGTCGGTCAGGTCGAACTGGTCGGTCATTCGTCTCTTTCTAGCAGCGCTGATAGCGGAAGGTTCGGGCCGGCGAACGCTCGATACGGTCGAGCTTGATTCCCGCGGAATCGAGCTTCAGCCGGGCGATATCGGTCCAGTGCTGGCCCTCGCCGGTCATATCGAGCGTGACGGTC
>JBQCHA010000273.1:0-10017 GCA_051955175.1 Sphingomonas sp. | reverse complement strand
GAGCCGCTGTCGTAGACCTGGATGATGATCGCCGCGTTCAAGCTCAAGCCTTCGTCCAGATCGTCCGACCTGAATTGGGCCAGCACCTTCCAGAGCGGCACGTTGTCGGCTTCGTCCCCGTCTGCGAAGATTCTCCAACCTTCTCCGGGGCGCCCTGTCATCTGTTCCCTCCTTCGCGCAGTTCGTCCAGATAGTCGCTCCACCACTGCGCCATTTCAACACGTTCAGCCCAATAGGCCGACTGATTGTATATGCGGCGTATCTCGCCGGACACCATATGCGCGAGCGCCCGCTCGATAGCGTCGGGATTCCATTTGCCAGATTCGTTCAGCAGCGAGGACGCCGATGTGCGGAAGCCGTGCGTGGTCATCTGCTCTTTGGTGTAGCCCATGCGGCGCAAAGCGCCGGTGATGGTATTCTCAGAAATTGGACGCGCTCGCGTCCGAACCGATGGGAACACATATTTCCCTTTCCCGGTCAGCCCGCGCATACTCTCCAGAATCTCCAATGCCTGCCGCGACAAGGGCACCGCGTGGGGTTGCCGCATTTTCATTTTCTCGGGCGGCAGCGTCCAGATTGCTTTCTCAAAGTTGATCTCGGCCCATTCCATCTGCCGCAACTCGCCGGGCCGCTGAAACAGATGGGGCGTCAGTTTGAGCGCGTGCATGACTGCCGGATCGCCCTCGTAGTCCTCAATAGACCGGAGCAACCCACCAAACCCAACGGGGTCGGTGATCGCCGCAAAGTGCTTGACCCTTGGCTGGATGAGCGCGCCTAAAAGCAATTGCGCAGGGTCTCGCTCTGCCCGTGCCGTGGCAGCCGCGTACCGGAACACCCTACTGGCAAAAGAACGAAGCCGCTTAGCAGTTTCATACCGCCCCCGTCGTTCGTGGTGTTTGATTTCATGCAGCAGTTCGGCGGGACTAATCTCGGCAACCGGCCTGCGTCCAAACTCGCTTCCCAGCAGCTTTAGCAGCCAATGATATTTTTCCAGTGTGCGTGGCGACACGCCTTCCTTTTCTCGCTTGGCAATCAACTCCTCGGCCACTTTCGCGAAGCTGTTTTCCGCACGCATACTTGCTTCTATGCGAGCCTGCCGCTTGGCAAAATTGGGGTCGATGTCGTGGGCCACTTGCCGGCGAGCCGCGTCGCGTGCCGAACGCGCCTCTGCCAGCGTGATTTCCGGATAAGACCCAATCGCCAGCTTTCGCTCCACACCGTTGATACGGTATTTCACACGCCAAAGCTTACTGCCTCTCGGATTGACCAGCAAATAAAGCCCCTGCGAATCCGCCACTTTGTAGGGCTTTTCCTTGGGTTTTGCGTTTCGGATCGCGGTATCGGTCAGCGGCATTGGGGGCCTCGCTTCCGTAGGGGCTTTGCAATGCCCCCAAACAAGGCCCCCATCTTCCACGAGTACAGGCAGACAAAGGCAATCGCTGACAATCAGCGACTGGTCATAAACTATCGGAAATTAGGAATTTTTTCAATCACCAACACGTGTTGGCAAACAGGAAATTGGTAGCGGAGGAGGGACTTGAACCCCCGACACGCGGATTATGATTCCGCTGCTCTAACCAGCTGAGCTACTCCGCCACGCCGTGGTGAGGCGCGCGCTATAGATAGGGTCACCGGGGTGGTCAAGCGACCATGTGCAGCTCGCGCCGCTCAGTCGCGTCAGGCGGCCCCGACCGCCTCGACCCGTTCGGCCAGGGCGGCGCTGCTCAGCGCCTCGGCGCACAGGAACCCCTGGTAGTAATTGCAACCTTCCTTGGCGAGTAGGTCGAGTTGTTCGCTCGTCTCGACCCCTTCGGCAACCACGCCCAGACCCAGCGAGCGCGCCATTTCGATGACGCCGCGCACCACGACGCGGTCGCGCGGCGTGCCGGCGATGTCCTGTGACAGCTTCTTGTCGATCTTGAGATAGTCGAGCGGCAGCGCCTTGAGGTAAGCGAGGCTCGAATAGCCCGTGCCGAAATCGTCGATGGCGACGCGGCAGCCGGCGCTGCGCAACGTCGCGAACAGCGCGGCGGCGGCGCCGAGATCGTCGATCAGGCCCGATTCGGTGATCTCGACGGTGAGCCGCGCCCGCGGGAAGCCGCTCGAATCAATGCGGTCGAGGAACAGGTCCGCGAAGCCGGGGCGAGCGATGTCGGCCGCGGTCAGGTTGATCGACACGCGCAGGCTCGACAGACCAGCCGGCCAGGCCATCGCCGCTTCGAGTGCCTTTTGCTGGATTCGATCGGAGAGCGCGATCGCGAGATCGGCGCGGTCGGCGGCGGCGAACAGCGTCTCCGCGCCCAAAGCGCCGAGGCGGCCATGCTCCCATCGCGCCAGTGCCTCGACGCCGACGATGCGCCCGGTGGCGATCGCCACCTGCGGCTGAAACAATACCTCGATCTCGTCCCGATCGAGCGCGTGGCGCAGGTCGACCGCAAGCTTCTCGATCGGCAGACTGTCGCGACGGCCATCGCCGGCATGACGGATGGTGACGCTGTCAGAGGCGCGCGCCTCGGCCAACGCCTCGCTGGCGCGGCGCAACAGCGCGTCCGCCCGGTCGTCGTCCTGCGCCTGCGCGATGCCGATGCGCGCACCGATCACCACCGGCGCGCCGGCCACGACATAGGGTCGCGCCACATCAACGGCGAGGCGTTCGGCAACCAGCCCGGCGCGCGCGTCCGGGTCGCGGGCGGCCAGCAGGAATTCGGCACCGCCCATCCTCGCCACGATCGCGTCGCCGCCGAGCAGTTCGGCGGCAACGTCCGCGATCCGCTCCTGCGCGACGCCCAGCACGGCGTCACCCGCGGCGCGCCCATAGGTCGCGTTGACCAGATCGAACCGCGTGAGCGCGATCAACAGCACGCTGAGTTGTCCGTCGCCGCCGGCCAGCGCGCGCGTGATCCAGCGACGCACGCCCGCCGGCGATAGGCCGCCCGGTGCGGCGGCGATGCCCGGCACCTCGCGCATCGCGCCGATCCGCTCGGCATGGCGCGCGGCGAAACGAAGCGCTTGGACGAACTCGACCTCGTCGCCTGAATCCAACAGAAAATGCGTCGCGCCGGCTTCGTAGATCGCGCCGAGCCGACCCGCCTCTCCTCGCCCGAGCAGCACCAGCAGCGCCCCGCCGGTGGTGGCGACAGCCTCCCCCAGCTGTCGCGCCGCGTCGATCGCCGCCGCGGCATCGCGCCGCGCATCGAGCAATGCCACGACGGCGCCGCTCGCCAGGAAGCGGCGCTCGGCATCGTCGGTACGCCCGCCGCCGACCACGCGCCATCCGGCACCGCCGGCAATCGCCGCAAGGTCATCGCCGCCGTCGGGAGCCAGCAGGAACAGCGGCGTTGCTGGTCCCGTCGGTCGGCCGTTCGTCTTCCTCAAGCGCTTCTCCCCCGCTGCCCACCCTACCTATCGCGGCCGGCGCAATCCGCAAACGGGCTTGTTTCACCACGGGCAAATGCCTAGCTCGAATGTCATGGCCTCGCCTTCGCCTCTCGTCGATACGTTCGGCCGTACGATCACCTATCTCAGGATTTCGGTGACCGATCGCTGCGACCTGAGGTGCCGCTATTGCATGGCGGAGCACATGAGCTTCCTGCCGCGCGATCGTCTGCTCAGCCTCGAAGAGATCGCGACGATCGCCGATCGCTTCATCGCGCGCGGCGTGCGCAAGATCCGGCTGACCGGTGGCGAGCCGCTGGTGCGCCGCGGCATCACCGATCTTGCCGCACAGCTGGGGCGGCATCTCGGCCACGGGCTCGACGAACTCGCCATGACGACCAATGCCAACCGGCTGGACGACCATGCCGACGCATTGGTTGCGGCGGGCATGAAACGCATCAATGTCAGCCTCGACAGCCGCGATCCCGCCACCTTCCGCCACATCACCCGGCATGGCGACGTCGAGCGGGTCATCGAGAACATCTTCACCGCGCGGGACGCCGGGCTGGCGATCAAGATCAACATGGTGGCGCTGAAGGGGCTGAACGAGGACGAGATCGCCCCGATGCTCGCCTGGTGTGGGGAGAACGGCTTCGATCTGACGCTGATCGAAACGATGCCGATGGGCTTGATCGACGAGGATCGCGTCGACCGCTTCCTGCCGCTGACCGACGTGTTCGAGACGCTATCGGCGCAATTCGATCTCGCGCGGGAGGCCGATCGCACCACCGGGGGGCCGGCACGCTATTGGCGTGTTGCGCCCTACGGTACGCGGCTCGGCCTGATCTCGCCGCTTACAGGCAATTTCTGCGACGGGTGCAACCGCGTGCGGCTGACGACGGAGGGGCGACTCTACATGTGCCTCGGCCATGACGATCAGGTCGACCTGAAGCGCGTGCTGCGCGACCACGGCCCCGAGGCGATCGACGCGGCGCTGGACGAGGCGATGGTGCTGAAACCCCGCCGCCATGACTTTCGCATCGAAGCAGGCGCCGAGCCCGCGGTCGCCCGGCACATGAGCGTCACCGGCGGATGAGCGGCCCGCGCCGCGCCCTGCTCGCCTCGCATACCGGCCCCGCCCAGGCGGCGGCGGAGCAGTTGCGCCGCCGCTACGAATGGGTGTCGATCGAGGAGGCCGAGCTGGTGGTGGCGTTGGGCGGCGACGGCTTCATGCTGCAGACGCTGCACGCGCAGCTCGATCGCCGCACGCCGGTCGCGCCGGTATTCGGGATGAACCTCGGCACCGTCGGCTTCCTGATGAACGAATGGCGCGGCGACGCGCTGGAGGCGCGGCTCGACGCGAGCAAGCCGTTCCAGGTCACGCCGCTCAGGATGACGGCGCGCACCGTATCAGGCGCCACCCACGTCATCCCGGCGATCAACGAAGTATCGTTCCTGCGCGAGACACGCCAGACCGCCAAGCTGCAGATCACGCTCAACGAGCGCGTGGTGATGCCGGAACTCGCCTGCGACGGAATCCTGGTGGCGACGCCGGCCGGTTCGACGGCCTACAACCTGTCGGCGCAGGGCCCGATCCTGCCGCTCGGCTGCGCCATGCTGGCGATGACGCCGATCAGCCCGTTCCGGCCGCGGCGCTGGCGCGGCGCGATCGTGCCCGATTCGGCACGGATCACCGTACGCGTGCTCGATCCCGACAAGCGTCCCGTCAGCGCCGTCGCCGACCAGCGCGAAGTGCGGGAGGTGGCGGAGGTCGATATCGCGATTGATCGGGCGCGCGACCTCACGCTGCTGTTCGATCCCGAACATGCGCTCGACGACCGGATCACGATGGAACAATTCATCGCCTGACCCCCCTTGCGCTTTGTGAAATGGCGCTGCTATAGGCGCGCCTCTCGCGAGGCGGCACTGCCCTCGCGGCAAGGCATTCCCCGGTAGCTCAGTGGTAGAGCAATCGGCTGTTAACCGATCGGTCGCTGGTTCGAATCCGGCCCGGGGAGCCACTTTAACACTTCCGAGTTTCCTCGATGCAGCTGGCGCTTGCTCCCCGCGGCAGGTCGTTTAACTGTTGTAGGTAGAATTGCCGGCTCATCGTAACGGAAGGTCATGGTCGAGCAATCACGGTTCGATGCGCATCTCGCCGAACGGCGCTTTCAGATGCTGGTGAATTCGGTCACCGAATACGCGATCTACATGCTCGACACCTCGGGGTACGTCCGCAACTGGAATGCGGGCGCCGAGGCGATCAAAGGCTACAGCGAGCGCGAGATCGTCGGGCAGCATTTCTCTCGCTTCTATACGCCCGAAGACCGTGAGCGCGGCGTTCCTGCTGCGGCGATCGCCACGGCATTGCGCGAAGGCAAATATGAGAGCGAGGCGTGGCGGGTCCGCAAGGACGGCAGCCGGTTCTGGGCCCATGTCGTGCTCGATCCGATCTATGACAACCGCGGCGAGCATGTTGGCTTCGCCAAGATCACCCGCGACATCACCGAACGCCGCATGGCGCAGGAGCAGCTGGAACAGGCGCGCGAGGCGTTGTTCCAGTCGCAGAAGCTGCAGGCATTGGGGGAGCTCACCGGCGGCATCGCGCACGACTTCAACAATCTGATGACCGTCATTCGCGGCGCGGCGGAGCTGCTGCAGCGCGATGATATCGATCCGGAACGCCGCAGCCGCTATGCCGCCAGCATCGTCGAGACCGCCGATCGCGCCGCGGAACTGACCAGCCACCTGCTCGCGTTCGGCCGCCGACAGGCGCTGAAGCCGGAGATCGTCGACCTCAACCTGCGCCTCGACGCCTTTGTCGAGATGCTGTCGCGCACGATCGGCAGCGCCATCACCGTGCGGCTGGACACCGATGCCGACCTTTGGCCGGTGCGGATCGATTCGACGCAGCTGGAAACCGCACTGCTCAACGCCGCGATCAATGCTCGCGACGCCATGCCGGACGGCGGCACCATCACGATCTCAACGCACAACGTCGGCGCGGACAAGCAATCCGGCGACATGGTCTGCATCGCGCTGAGCGACACCGGTCCCGGCATGGCCGACGACGTGCTGAACCGTGCGTTCGAGCCGTTCTTCACCACCAAGCCGCTCGGCAAGGGCACCGGGTTGGGCCTGTCGCAGCTCCACGGCTTCGCCGCGCAATCCGGCGGTCGCGCGGAAATCGAGTCCACAGTCGGGCAAGGCACAACGGTGCGTATCCTGCTGCCGCGCAGCGACGGCGAGGCGCTGCCGCCGAAGCTGCGCGTCCAGCCGCTCCACGCTGGCGGTAGCCAGCTGGTCGTGCTGCTGGTCGAGGACAACGACCGCGTCCGCGGGTTCGCCGAGGATTTGCTCGACGCGCTCGGTTATCGCGTCATGAGCGCGGCCTCCGCCGACCAGGCGCTGGCGATGCTGGAGCATGAGCGGGTGGACGTCGTGTTCTCCGACGTGGTGATGCCGGGAATCAGCGGCGTGCAGCTCGCGCAGCGCGTCGCGATCGAGCGGCCAGAGATGCCGGTCCTGCTGACCAGCGGCTATAGCGATGAGCTGATCGAGGGTGCGGCGTCACATTTCGAGCTGCTGCCCAAGCCCTATAGTGCCGAGAGCCTGGCGAGCGCGCTGGCGCGTCTGGTCGGCCATGACAACGAGCATGCGCCGGCCCCGCAGGGGTGACTTCCCACCGCGAAGTTCGTAGAATGTTCCGCCGTGGCGACCCGCAAGATCATCCATGTCGACATGGACGCCTTCTTCGCGTCGGTCGAACAGCGCGACGACCCGGCGCTGCGCGGGCGGCCGATCGCGGTGGGCGGCTCTGGCGGGCGCGGTGTCGTCGCGGCCGCGAGCTACGAAGCGCGGCGGTTCGGCGTGCGATCGGCGATGCCATCGGTCACCGCTGCCCGGCAATGTCCTGAACTGATTTTCGTCAAGCCGCGGTTCGACGTCTATCGCGCGGTGTCGCAACAGATCCGCGCGATCTTCGCCGATTACACGCCGCTGGTGGAACCGCTGTCGCTCGACGAGGCGTATCTGGACGTGACGGAGAACCCCCGCGCCCTCCCCTCCGCCACGGCGACCGCCGCCGAAATCCGCGCGCGCATCCTTGCCGAGACCGGGCTCACCGCATCGGCGGGCATTTCCTACAACAAGCTGCTCGCCAAGCTGGCGTCGGACATGAACAAGCCCAACGGGCAATGCGTCATCACGCCAGCGCGCGGGCCGCAAGTCGCGGCGGCTTTGGAAGTCGGGCGGTTCCACGGCATAGGGCCGAAGACCGCGGCGAAGATGAACCGGCTGGGCATCTTCACCGGCGCTGACCTGCGCGCACAGGACGTGGCGTTCCTCGAACGGCATTTCGGCAAGTCTGGCCGCTGGTATCATTCGATCAGCCGGGGCGAGGACGATCGCCCGGTCTCGCCACATCGCGAGCGGAAATCGTCGGGATCGGAGACGACCTACAGCACCGACCTCACCGCCGCGCCGGACATCGAGGAGGGGGTGATCGGCCAGGCCGACGACGTGTGGGCATGGTGCGAGAAGACCGGTATCCACGGCCGCACGGTCACCACCAAGATCAAGTTCGCCGACTTCCGCATCGTCACGCGCAGCCGCACGCTGGGCGAGCCGGTGACCGACCGGGAAACGCTGCGCCGCGTCGCCGTGGAGTTGGTTCGCTCGGTCTATCCGCCGCGGGTCGGTATCCGGCTGCTGGGCGTCACCTTGTCCAACCTGGAGGCACGCTCTGCCGAACCCGCGCCGCAGATGGCGCTGGCGCTGTAGCCGCTCAGCCTTCTGCCGGCGCGCCGGCAGCGGCCGCGACGAGGCAGATCAGGCCGATCGCGACGAAGCCGGTGCGCTTGGCCCAGCCGCCCTCCCCGGTGCGCACCGAGACCCAGGTCGCCAGCACCGCCTGCATCGCATAATAGAGCGCGAAGGCGCGCGACGCCCAGGCGATCACCGACAGCGGATCGGTCAGCCAGGTGACCGCGATGGCCAACGCCGCCGCCGCCATGAACGCGGCCCGCACCCCCAGCCGCCCGCGCGAAATCTCGACGAGCAACCCGCCCGATCCGATCGAATCGGCGATCGCCGCCGATAGCTGGCTCGACACCGCGCCGATCAACACGAACGCCCCCATTGCGGGCGCGACCAGCTCCATGATGTCGAGGATGCCGGCGACGCCCTCGGCTTGCGCGGCTTGCCCCAGGAACGGCGTCAGCAATGCCAGGAAGGCAAGATAGATCGCGCTCGAAATCCACTGCGCATGGCGCATCGTCGCCACGCGCGTGGGGCGGTCATATTGCGCACCCATGTAGCGGGAGGTTTCGAACCCCTGCACGGTGATCAGCAGCCCGAGCAGCAGCGGAATGCCCGCCCAGCGGACCTTGGCCGGCGGCAGCGCAGCGGGCTGATGCGGGTGCATCGCCCACCAGAGCCCCAGCGCCACCAGCATCCCGGCGATGATGCCCAGCTTCACCGACACGCTGGCATGGGCGGCATGTTCGATGCGACGGATGCTGCCGGAGAAGGTCAGCGCGACGAAGGCGAGGATCACGCCGGTCACCGCGACATTGGCGATGAACGCGCTGTCGATCGCCAGCGGCTTCATCGCGAAGGCAGCGAGCAGCTTCAGATAATAGGCCACCGACACGGCATAGGCGATCGCCAGCGTCGCCTGCGCGATGCCGGTGCCGTAGTTCAGCGGATCGTGCGGCGTAAGCCGCTCCTTCACCGCCTCGACATTGACGATGTTGAACCGGATCACCCAGCCGACGGCATAGGCGATGGCGAGCAGCAGCACCTCCGCCGGCAATGCCGCGCTGCCGAATTCGCGCGCCAGGATGGGGCCGCAGATCAGGAAACCGCTGCCGATGATCGACGCGAGCGGCGTCACCGTCGCGATCCAGCGATCCGACCGGGCGAAGCGCGTGAAGCTAAGCAGTCCTGCGACAATCAGCGCCGCCGCGATCGAAATGGCGACGATCATGCCGTACCTCCCAGCCAGGCGGTGCTGTCACGTAGCCGGCGCTTGTCATCAGGACAGGCCAACGCCGCGCGCAATTCGTCGAGGCGGTCGCGCACGCGTTGCCGGGTGAAGCCGGTGAGCGCGCTCTCCACCAGCTTGTCGAACGCATCGGCCTGCTGGCGGATGGTGCCGATCCGCGCATCGTCGGTGCAGTCGATCGCTACCTCGCCCAGCGCGCGGACGTAGCGCAGCCCGGCGTTCATGTCGGTTGCGCAATATTGCGCCAGCGCGCCGAACGAGCGATCGAGCAACAGCGCGAAGGTCTGCGGATGCGCAATGACGCGCAGATTGCCGTCGTCATCGACGCGCAGGTGGCGGGGCAGCTTGCGTCCGGCGACGTCCGACAGCGCCGCGCCCAGCCAGTCGAGACAGGTGATCGCGGTGAATGGATCGTTGACCCCCGGCGACAGCGCCCGCGCCGCGATCTCCACCAGTTCGTCGAGGAGGAAGCGCAGGTCCTGCATCGGCGATCGGCGGGAGCCGATCCCGAACGCCTCGCGAATGTCGCTCACCGCGTCGTCGTCGCAGCGGTCGGGCGGCCCGGCCTCGACCCGCGCCCGCCCGACATGCGTGTAATCACCCGGGTGTGATTGGAGCCGCAGCACCAGGTCGCG
>JBQCHA010000272.1:0-2639 GCA_051955175.1 Sphingomonas sp. | reverse complement strand
GTCCGGCGATCCCCGAGCGGAGCGTCGAACGGCGGCGCTATCGCACGATCTGGATTTCGGACGTCCACCTCGGCACGCGCGGCTGCAATGCCGAGTTGCTGATCGACTTCCTCGACCATGTCGACAGCGACACGATGTATCTGGTCGGCGACATCATCGACGGCTGGCGCCTGAAGAAGAAGTTCTACTGGCCCGCCGCGCATAACGACGTGGTGTGGCGCATCCTGAAACGCGCCAAGCGCGGCACCCGGATCGTCTATATCCCCGGCAACCATGACGAGATGTTCCGCCAGTTCACGGGGCTCGACTTCGGTGGCGTCGAGATCCGTCGCAAGGCGATCCACGAAACCGCCGACGGCCGACGCCTGCTGATCCTGCACGGCGACGAATTCGACGTGATCACGCTGGCGCACCGCTGGCTCGCGCATGTCGGCGATGCCGCTTACGAGGCGCTGATGGCGGTCAACCGCTGGGTCAATTTCGTCCGGCGCAAGCTCGACCTGCCCTATTGGTCGCTGTCGAAGCACGCCAAGGCCAAGGTCAAGAACGCGGTCGAGTTCATCTCGCATTACGAGGATGTCGTCGCCCATGCCGCCGGCTCGCGCGGCGTCGACGGCGTGGTGTGCGGCCATATCCACACCGCCGAAATTCGCGACATCAACGGCGTGCAATATTACAACGACGGCGATTGGGTGGAGGGCTGCACCGCGCTGGTCGAGCATCACGACGGGCGGATGGAGCTGCTCCACTGGGCCGACGAGATCGCCGCGCGGCGCGCCGCCGAGCGGCAATCGACGACCGTGGCGGCACTGGCGGCCTGATGCGGATCGCGATCGTCACCGACGCCTGGGCACCGCAGGTCAACGGCGTCGTCCGCACGCTGGAATCGGTCAAGGCCGAGCTGGAGCATCAGGGGCACCAGGTGTTCGTCATCGCGCCCGATCGCTTCACCTCGATGCCGTGCCCGACCTATCCGGAGATCCGGCTGGCGCTGGTCGGTGCCGGCGGGGTCGGACGGCTGCTCGCCGATTTCCGGCCGGATGCGGTGCATCTGGCGACCGAAGGACCGGTGTGCCTCGCCGCGCGCCGGTGGTGCCTGGCGCGGCGTTTTCCGTTCACCACGGCCTATCACACGCAATTCCCCGACTATGTCGCGGCGCGGACCGGCGTGAACCCGGAATGGGTGTGGCGCTACATCCGGTGGTTTCATTTGCCGGCGCAGTCGGTGCTGGCCTCGACGCCCTCGATCCGTGCGACGCTGGTCGAGCACGGCATCGAGCAGGTGCGCCATTGGGGGCGCGGCGTGAACCTGGCCCATTTCGGACCGGGCGTGAAGCCGCATGCCGCGCTGGGGCATCTGCCGCGGCCGATCCAGCTCTACGTCGGCCGCGTGGCGGTGGAGAAGAACGTTGAGGCGTTCCTCGATGCCGGCCATCCGGGGTCGAAGCTGGTGGTCGGCGACGGTCCCGCGCGCGCGGCGCTGGAGCGGCGCTATCCGCGGGCGATCTTCATGGGCGCGCGGTTCGGGGCGGAGCTGGCGAGCATCTATGCCGCGGCCGACGTGTTCGTCTTTCCCAGCCGCACCGACACCTTCGGGCTGGTGATGATCGAGGCGCTGGCCTGCGGCACGCCAGTCGCGGCTTTCCCGGTGACGGGGCCGGTCGATGTGCTGACACCGCGGACCGGCGCGATGGACGAGAACCTCGACACGGCGATCGCCAGCGCGCTGACCCGCGATCGCGCGGCGTGTGCCGCCCACGGCCAGGGCTTCACCTGGGCGGCGTCGGCGGCCCAATTCCTCGCCGCGCTGGCCCCGATCGAAAGCGTCCGCCGCGCTGCGTGAGCCTTGCGCCCATCGGCGCATCGCACTAAGTCGGATCATGTGACAGGCCGCTCCGTGAGGGGCGGCCCTTATTGTTTTCGGAGAATTTCCGCATGGCACAGCCGCTCATGCCCCATGCGACCGCCTCCTGGCTGGTCGACAATACCGCGCTCAGCTTCGAGCAGATTGCCGAGTTCTGCGGGCTCCACATCCTGGAGGTGCAGGCGATCGCCGACGATACCGCGGCGACGAAGCTGACCGGCCGCGATCCCGTGCGCGCCCATGAGCTGACGCAGGACGAGATCGACAAGGGTCAGAAGGACCCGAACTACCGCCTCAAGATGACCAAGGGCCCGGAACAGGTCCGCCGCACCAAGGGCCCGCGCTACACGCCGGTCTCCAAGCGGCAGGACAAGCCCGACGGCATCGCCTGGATCATCCGCAACCATCCCGAAATTTCGGACGGGGCGATCGGCAAGCTGATCGGCACCACGCGCACCACGATCCAGGCGATCCGCGACCGCAGCCATTGGAACATCGCCAATATCGTTCCCAAGGACCCGGTGACGCTGGGCCTCACCTCGCAGCGCGAGCTCGACGCGGCGGTGGCGAAGGCGGCCAAATCGGCGGGGATCGAGGCGCCGGTCGACAACCGGTTGGCGGGCGACCGCGAGGCGCTCATCAACGAGCTGCGCGCCGAGCGCGAGCAGGCGGCGCGCGAGGCCGAAGCGGCGGCCGACGAGACCGAGGGCACCTTGTCCCCGGCAGAGCCGACCGCCGAGACGCTGTTCCGGAAGTAACCGTGCTCCCGCGAAAG
>JBQCHA010000271.1:0-9295 GCA_051955175.1 Sphingomonas sp. | reverse complement strand
GCGATCGCCCGCGCGGCCACGCCGGCAGTCGCCCCGTCAGCGACGCCGATGCTGCCCGTGCCGGACGGCGCGGTGACGCACAGCGTGCCGCTCGACGAGATCGAGAGCGTGACGGCCGCGGCCAATTACGTGGAGATCGCGTGGGGAGACCGGCGGCTGCTGCACCGCGCCACGCTGGCGGCGCTGGAAGAACAGCTCGGCGACGGGTTCGTGCGCATCCATCGCAGCCGCCTGGTCCGCCGGGCCGCGGTGCGACGGATAGAAGGGGACAAGAGCGGCGACTTCACCGTCGAGCTGGCGAGCGGCGCGCAATTGCGCGGGAGCCGCCGCTATCGCGATCGCCTGCACCCCTCGGCATAGCGCCCAGCCCGATCAGCGGCCGCAGCGGGCGGATACGTCGCCCGATGCCGTAGAACGCGAGGCTGCCGCCGATCGTCACCGCCAGCAGGATGAGGAACATCGCGCCGTCACCGAGGCCGAGCGGCAGCAGGTACCACGTCGTGACGATGATCAGCGGATGGTGGATGATGTAGAAGGGGAACACCGCCTCGGCCAACGTCGCGCGCAGCGGGTGATCGCGATTCCATCGGGTCTGCGCGACATGGAGCAGCAGCAGGATCATGCTCCACGCCATCGTCAGCCGGCTGGCGCGATCGAGCGCCATCATCGCATGGGGGATGGCGTCCTCAAACGTCCGTTCGATCCCGGCGACGACCAGCCCGGCGATCAGTGCCAGCATGGCGGCTTTGCGGTGCAGCGCGGCGATCGACGGCCAGGGCGCATCGGTACCGCCGAGCGCGAAGCCGAACAGGAAGATGGGCAGATAGGCGGCATGGCCGGCCCAATCGGTGGTCAGTCCCTGCTTTTCGGGCACGACGAACAACAGCGCGAGCTTGGCGGCGACGAGGCCGAGGATCGGCAGCCACAACAGCCGGTCACCGCGGTCGAGTCGCTCCAGCCAGCGGCTCAACGCTGCGGCACCGCCCGGTCGGGCAATCAGCGCTGCCGTCACCATCGTATAGGCCCAGAGATAGGCGACGAACCACAGATGCTCCCAACTCGGCAGTTCCACGCCGAAGAAGGTGCCGCGACGCCAGTAATCGACCAGCCAGAAATGGCCGAGGCTCCGGGCATAGCCCTGCTCCTGCACGCGCACCCAGATTTCCGGCGGCACCACCACCAGCATGCCGAAGGCGAGCGGGATCAGCAGCCGCCGATTGCGTGAGTGGAGGAAGGCGCGGACCGAGCCCGATTTCTCGTACAATCGGCGCGAGGCGTAGCCCGACACAGCGAACAGCAGCGGCAGCCGCCACGGCGTCAGCAGCGCCATCGGCACGGTCAGCCAGTCGACCGTGGCGGGTGCCTTGATCACCCAGCGCCAGGGCGAGAACGCCATGCCGATGTGGTAGAAGATCAGCAGCCCGAACGCCCCGATGCGCAGCCAGTCCAGCCCGTAATGACGGGACGGGCGGGCGGCGGACGGTGGTACCGGTGTGTCGAGATGCATGGGACGCGCTTCCCCGGCACGACGAAGCCTTTCGCCGGCACGGCCGAGCCGCTATATGCACCAGGCGTTCTCATCAAGAAGTTACCAGCCATGTCCGTACGCCCCTGGCGCGATATCGTGCGCCGCCAAAGCCGCCAGATCATGGTCGGAAACGTGCCGGTCGGTGGCGATGCCCCCGTCACCGTGCAGACGATGACCAACACCCCAACCAGCGATGCGAAGGCGACGATCGACCAGATCCGCCGCTGCGAGGATGCCGGCGTCGACATCATCCGCGTGAGCTGCCCCGATGTGGAGAGCACCGCGGCGCTGAAGCAGATCGTGCGCGCTGCCCGCGTGCCGATCGTCGCCGACATCCATTTCCACTACAAACGCGCGCTGGAGGCGGCCGATGCCGGTGCCGCGTGCCTGCGCATCAACCCCGGCAACATCGGCTCGGCCGAACGCGTGCAGGAAGTGGTCAATGCCGCCAAGGCTAATGGCTGCGCGATCCGCATCGGCGTCAATGCCGGCAGCCTGGAACGGGACCTGCTGGAAAAGTATGGCGAGCCGTGCCCCGATGCGCTGGTCGAATCGGCGATGGATCACATCAAGATCCTGCAGGATCACGATTTCCACGAATATAAGGTGGCGGTGAAGGCGTCCGACCAGTTCCTGGCGGTCGCCGCCTATCAGCAGCTCGCCGAACAGGTCGATTGCCCGCTGCACTTGGGCATTACCGAGGCGGGCGGCTTCGTCGCCGGCACCGTCAAGTCGGCGATCGGCATCGGCAGCTTGTTGTGGTTCGGCATCGGCGACACGATCCGCGTGTCGCTGTCGGCCGAGCCCGAGGACGAGGTGCGCGTCGGCTTCGAAATCCTGAAGGCGCTGGGCATCCGCAATCGCGGCGTGCGCGTGGTGAGCTGCCCCAGCTGCGCGCGGCAGGGCTTCGACGTGATCCGCACGGTGCAGAAGCTCGAGGAGCGGCTGCAACACATCCGCACGCCGATGTCGCTCAGCGTGCTCGGCTGCGTCGTCAACGGTCCCGGCGAGGCGCGCGAGACCGACATCGGCCTCACCGGCGGCGGCAACGGCAAGCACATGGTCTATCTGTCGGGCGTCACCGACCATCATGTGCAGGACGCCGACATGATCGACCACATCGTCAAGCTGGTCGAGGCGAAGGCCGCGGAGATCGAGGCGGCGGAAGCCGCCGAGCCGGTCGCGGCGGAGTGATTGGCGGGTAGGGTTTCGGATCTGAAGCGCCCTCGGTGAGGGCCTGTCCCCTTCACAGAGAGCTTGGCTCGCCCTCCGCCTTCCGCGCCTTCGGCGCTCCCTCCTCTCTCTTTTGGAGAGGGAAGGGGCCCGCGAGCCGCAGGCGAGTGGGAAGGGTGAGGGCGACCCCCTCCTTCCAAGAGGCAAGATTAAGCGCCGACGCCCGTTGATGATTTGCCGGTTGCATCAGCCCGGATAAGGCGACTCCTTCAGCAGTCGGGCGAGATGCGCGGCGTTGCCGGCGACCATCTTCGCCGTCTTCGTCACCTTCTCGGGCGTCTCGTCGAGGTCCTTGAAGTCGGTCGAACCCATCGCCTCGCCGACCCAATAGCAGGTGGCGACGGCGGGCACGGTGAAGCCGACGTCGTTCAGCGCCTGGAAGATTTGCGCCGAGGAAACGTGCGCGCCATCTTCATTGCCGACGATCGCGGGCACGACGACCTTGCCATAGCTCGGCATCCGGCCCTGATCGTCGGTTTCCGACAGGAACGCGTCCATCCGCTCCATCACCCGCTTGGCGACGCTGCCGAGCTGGCCCATCCAGATCGGGCCACCGAGGATCAGGATGTCGTGGGCCAGGATCTTCGCGCGCAGTCCCGGCCATTCGTCGCCGTCACCTTCGTCGGAGGTGACACCGGGCTTGATATCGAGCGCGGCGACGCGGACCGTCTCTGTCACCTCGACATCGTGATCGGCGAAGGCACGCGCCAGCACCGCGATCATCGCGTCGGTCGACGAGGCCTCGGCCGGATCGGCCTTGAGCGTGCAATTCAGCGCGATGGCCTTGGGCGGCATGGTCAATCTCCCGGGAAAACAATGCTTGCCGAACCGGCGGTCGGCGACGAAGGTTCCGGACGACCATGAGCCCCGCCGCCGCTTCTGCCGCCACCCTCGCCATCTGCGTCGCCGCGGCGGCCGCGGTCGTCATCCGCCCGTGGCGCCTGCCCGAGGCGGTGTGGGCGCTCGCCGGCGCGGCGCTGCTGGTGGGAGGCGGCCTGTTGCCTCTGGCCGATGCCGCGACGGCGGTGGCGCGCGGGATGGACGTCTACCTGTTCCTCGCCGGCATGATGCTGCTGTCCGAAATGGCGCGGCGGGAGGGGCTGTTCGACTGGCTGGCAGGCCACGCGGTGGACTGGGCCGGCGGGTCGAGCGCGCGGCTGTTCACCTTGGTCTACGCGATCGGCGTGGTGGTGACGGCCTTCATGTCCAACGACGCGACGGCGGTGGTGATGACGCCGGCGGTGATCGCCGCGACACGCAAGGCAGAGGCGGACCCGCTGCCGGCACTGTTCGCCTGCGCGCTGGTCGCCAATGCGGCGAGCTTCGTGCTGCCGATTTCCAATCCCGCCAATCTGGTGCTGTACGGCGGCCACCTGCCGCCGCTCGGCGCCTGGCTGGCCGCGTTCGCACTGCCCGCGGTGGTGGCGATCGGCGTTACCTGGGGCGTGCTGCGCCTGGCGATGCGGCGGCGTCTGCAGGCCCCTTGCACCGCGCATGTCCAGAGCGACCGGCTCGGTGGCGCGGCGGGGATCGTGCTCGTCGGCCTGATCCTTACTGCGGTGCTGTTGCTGGTGATGTCGGCGCTGGGGCGGTCGCTCGGGCTGCCCACCTGCCTTGCCGCGTTGGGCATTAGCGTGGTGCTGCTAGGGCATGGCGCGTCGCGGGTGCTGCACGTGGTGCGATCGGTGTCGTGGAGCATCCTGCCGCTGGTCGCCGGGCTGTTCGTGCTGGTCGCCGCACTTCAGCATATCGGCGCCGTGGCCGATCTGGTCGGGCCGCTCGGCCGCCATGCCGCGTCGCAGCCGCGCACCACCGCGCTCGCCAGCGGGGTGATCGTCGCGCTGGCATCGAACCTCGCCAACAACCTGCCCGTCGGGCTGATCGCCAGCACGACGCTCCATGCCGCGCCGGTCGCCCGCGTGATCACCGACGACGTCCTGATCGGCGTGGATCTGGGGCCCAATCTCGCCGTGAGCGGTAGCCTGGCGACGATCCTGTGGCTTGCGGCGCTACGCCGCGAGGGACTGGACGTGAGTTACCGCCAGTTCTTCGCGATCGGCGCGCTGGTCATGCCGCCGGCGCTGCTGCTGGCGATCGCCGCGCGACTGGCGATCTAGCTTGGACGTGCGGTCAGGCCGTCCGCCATCCAGACCAATTCGACCGACATCAGGGGGCCCACAGAAGCAGCAGTCAGCTTTTCCGCCGCGCATCGCGCACGCATTGAACGACCTAATAGGCGAGCAGCGGCAAGACGACGACCTAAGCTGCCAATCGACGCTCCTCTGCGCTGATGATCGGTCGGCCTCAATTCCCCATGATCATGTCACCGAGGCCACCGAGCGCCGAGCCCTCGCCGCGGTCGCGGCCGAGCGGTCCCGCTGCCGCCAGCATCCGCCCGGCGAGACGAGAGAAGGGCAGCGACTGGATCCATACATGCCCCGGCCCGCGCAGCCGTGCGAAGAAGGCGCCTTCGCCGCCGAACACCATGCTCTTGACGCCGCCGGCGCGGACCAGGTCGAAATCGACGCTGGGCGTGAACGCGGCGAGGCAGCCGGTATCGACGTGCAGTTCCTCGCCGGCGCGCAGTTCGCGCTGGACGATCGCGCCGCCCATCTGCGCGAAGACCCAGCCGTCGCCGTCGAGCCGCTGCATGATGAAGCCCTCGCCGCCGAACAGCCCGGTCATGATGCGCTGCTGGAAATAGATGCCGAGCGCGACGCCGCGCGCCGCGCACAGGAAGGCGTCCTTCTGACAGATCAGCGTGCCGCCAATCTCGCTCAGCTTGAGCGGGATGATCGTGCCGGGGATCGGACCGGCGAAGGCGACACGCGCCTTGCCGGTGCCGCGATGGGTGAAGACGGTGGTGAACAGGCTCTCGCCGGTCACCAGCCGCTTGCCGGCGCCGAGCAGCTTGTCCATGAAGCCCGCACCCTGTTGGCTGTCGCGGCCGTCGCCGAAGACGGTGGTCATCTCGACCGCCGCGTCCTTCCACACCATCGCCCCCGCCTCGCCGACCGCGCTCTCGCCCGGATCGAGTTCGATCTCGACGAACTGCAGGTCGTGGCCCTTCACCTCGAAATCGACATCGTCGGCGATGCCGGCGCGGCGCTGGTTGCTCCACGGGCTGGGCGGGATCATCGGCGGGCTCCTGACTGGTTGCTGTGTTAGCCAAGCATAGCACGAGGGCAGGGGGCCGGCCACCGCCTTGCGCGGCGATGACGGGCAAAAGGGAAGGGCGCCCGGATCGCTCCGGACGCCCATTTTGTTCCCTGTCGCGTCGGTCCTCGCTGGCGCGAGGCGGCCGACAGCGCCTGTGCGCTTTGCGCACCGGCCGGTCGTCGCCGGCCTCAGGCGCTGTAGTACATATCGTATTCGACCGGGCTCGGCGTGGTCTCGAAGCGGATCACGTCTTCCCACTTGAGGTCGGCATAAGCCTCGATCTGGTCCTTGGTGAACACATCGCCCTTCAGCAGGAACTCGTAATCCTCCTGCAGCGCGACCAGCGCCTCGCGGAGCGAACCGCACACCGTGGGCACGTTGACCAGCTCGGCCGGCGGCAGGTCGTACAGGTTCTTGTCCATCGCCTCGCCGGGATGGATCTTGTTCTGGATACCGTCGAGGCCGGCCATCAGGATTGCGGCGTAGCACAGATACGGGTTGGCCATCGCGTCGGGGAAGCGGAACTCGACGCGCTTCGCCTTGGTGCCGGTGCCGTAGGGGATGCGGCACGATGCCGAACGGTTGCGGCTCGAATAGGCCAGCAGAACCGGCGCCTCGAAGCCCGGCACCAGACGCTTGTAGCTGTTGGTGGTCGGGTTGGTGAAGGCGTTCAGCGCGCGGGCATGCTTGATCACGCCGCCGATGAAATAGAGGCAGGTGTCGGAAAGCCCGGCATAGCCGTCGCCGGCGAACAGCGGCGTCTTGCCTTCCCAGATCGAGAAGTGCGTGTGCATGCCCGATCCGTTGTCGTCCTTGATCGGCTTGGGCATGAAGGTCGCGGTCTTGCCATAGGCATGCGCGACCTGGTGCACGACGTACTTGTAGATCTGCATGCGGTCGGCGGTCTGCGTCAGCGTGCCGAAGGTGAGGCCCAGCTCGTGCTGCGCGGCAGCCACCTCATGGTGGTGCTTGTCGCAGGGCAGGCCCATCTCGATCATCGTCGAGACCATTTCGCCGCGGATGTCGACGGCGCTATCGACCGGCGCGACCGGGAAATACCCGCCCTTGGCGCGCGGACGGTGGCCCAGGTTGCCGCCTTCATAATCCTTGCCGGTGTTGGTCGGCAGTTCGATGTCGTCGATCCGGAAATAGCTGGTGTTGTAGCCGGTTTCGAACTGGACGTTGTCGAACATGAAGAACTCGGCCTCGGGGCCGACATAGACGGTGTCGCCGATCCCGGTGGTGCCCAGATACGCCTCGGCACGCTTCGCCGTCGTGCGCGGGTCGCGCGAATAGCCCTCGCCGGTCGACGGCTCGACGATGTCGCAGAACAGGATCAGCATCGGCGTGGCCGAGAACGGATCGATATACACGGCGTCCAGGTCCGGCATCAGGATCATGTCGGATTCATTGATCGCCTTCCAGCCGGCGATCGAGGAACCGTCGAACATCAGGCCGTCGGTCAGCGCGTCTTCGTCGATCATGCTCGCGACCATCGACAAATGCTGCCACTTGCCCTTGGGGTCGGTGAAGCGGAGATCGACCCACTCGATGTCATTCTCCTCGATCATCTTCAGGATGGTGCCGGCGTCGTTCGCCATGAAATCAGTGCCTTTCTGTTTCGTACAAAGTGCGAATCGGGAAATTTAGTTATGTGGCTGCGGATTCAGCATCGCGAATATGCTGCGCTGCGTCAAATCGCTTCGTTGTCGCGTTCGCCGGTGCGGATGCGCAGCGCGGTCTCCACGGGAATCACGAAAATCTTGCCGTCGCCGATCCGGCCGGTTTGTGCCGCGGCGGCGATCGCCTCGACCGCACGCTCGGCAAGGCCGTCTTCGACTACGACTTCCAGCTTCACCTTGGGGAGGAAGTCGACGACATATTCGGCGCCGCGATAAAGCTCGGTATGGCCCTTCTGCCGACCGAAGCCCTTGGCCTCGGTCACGGTGATGCCCGATACCCCGATTTCGTGCAGCGCCTCCTTCACTTCATCCAGCTTGAACGGCTTGATGATCGCCTCGATCTTCTTCATCTCTTACTCTTCGCCTCCCCGCGACGTGATCGCCCTTTCAATAACCGTGCCAGCCGCAGATCGGCAAGAACGCGCCGGTTCTTCGTCAGAATGACGCACTCTTATGCTGAGAAACGATGCAATAGGCATAATGTGCCCAAAAAATGGGCAGCATCTTCGGCGGCGGCAGTGCGTTGAACGGGCATGACGATTCCGGCTGACTGGCTCCATCCCGCCGATCTCAAGGCAGGCTCCGCGGTGCAACGCGCAATCGCCGAAGCGGCCGAACGGCACGACCGGATCGGTCCGGTGGCGACGATCGCCGGTGTCGATACGTCGATGAAATGGCGCGACACCCGCGGACCGATCCATGCCGCCGTCGCGCCGCTGAGCTGGCCGGGCAGAGACGTGCTGCCGGCGCATAGCCGCACCGAGGTGCCGGGGGTTCCCTATGTGCCGGGCTATCTCGGCTTTCGCGAGACGCCCGCGATCCTGGCGGTGCTGCAGCACATGGCCGTAAAGCCCGACCTGCTGCTGGTCGACGGCCAGGGCATCGCCCATCCGCGCCGCTGCGGTATCGCCACGCATCTGGGCGTCGTCGCCGACGTGCCGACGATCGGCTGCGCCAAAAGCCTGTTGTGCGGAACGGTGGAGGGCGAACTCGGCCCCGAACCGGGCGACACCCTGCCGCTGGTCGATCGTGGCGAGCAGGTCGGCGTGGCGCTCCGCATGCGGCCGCGCGCCAAGCCGATCTACATCAGCATCGGCCACCGCATCTCGCTGGATAGCGCGGTCGACTGGGTGATGAAGCTCAATGATGGTCGCCGCCTGCCGCCGCCGATCCGACTGGCGCATGACGCCGCCAATGCAGCGCGCCGGGCGGCGGCGGAATAAGCGGCAGGCAGGCGTCGGTCAGGCGTAAGGCGGCTTGTCGAAGCCCTTGGGGCTCAACGTGAAGATTTCGCAGCCCGTCTCGGTGATGCCGATCGAATGTTCGAACTGCGCGGACAGCGAGCGGTCGCGCGTCACCGCCGTCCAGCCGTCGTCGAGCACCTTCACGTCGGGGCGACCGATGTTGATCATCGGTTCAATGGTGAAGAACATGCCAGGCTTCAGCTCCGGTCCGGTGCCGGGGCGGCCGGCATGCACCACCTCGGGCGCATCGTGGAACAGGCGGCCGAGCCCGTGCCCGCAGAAATCGCGGACCACGCCGTAGCGGTGCTTTTCGGCATGACGCTGGATGGCGCTGCCGATGTCGCCGAGATGATTGCCCGGCTTCGCCTGCTCGATGCCGATCATCAGGCATTCGTAAGTGACGTCGACCAGGCGGCGCGCCTTGATCGGCACGTCGCCGACCAAGAACA
>JBQCHA010000270.1:0-8954 GCA_051955175.1 Sphingomonas sp. | reverse complement strand
GGGTCGAACAGCGGGTCGCCCTCGATCTTCTCGTAATCGCGACCGTGATAGACCAGCATCGTGCGGCCCTGCTCATCCACGGTGAAGCTGTTGTGGCCGGGGCCATAGACGCCGGTTTCGGGGCAGGAGGTGAACACCGGCTCCTGCGACTTGGTCCAGCTCCTGGCGTCCATCAGGTCGCTCGAGGCATCCGCCCACAGCAGGCCCAGGCAGTAGCGCGCGTCGGTCGCCGATGCCGAATAGCTGATGAACACCCGCCCCTGATGCTCCAGGAAGGCCGGCGCCTCGTTGACCTTGAACCCGCGGATTTCCCACGGCAGCGTCGGCACGCTCAGGCGCACGGGCTTGGCCGCCAGCGTCAGCGGCGTGGCCATCGGCGCCAGGTAGAGATTGGAATTGGTTTCGATCCCCGCCTCGCGCTGCGCCCAGCAGAAATAGCGCACGCCGCGATGCACGAACATCGTCGAATCGAGCGTGAAGCTGTCCCAGCCGGTCTGCACTTGCCCTGCGACGCGCCAATTGCCGGTCATCGGGTCCGGCCCGTCGCACACCACCGCATAGGTGCGGATACGAAACACATCCTGGCCGCCGCCGCTCGGCCCGGCGGCGAAATACATGTACCAGCGGCCGTCGACCTGATGCAGCTCGGGCGCCCAGAGGAAGCCCGACATCGGTCCGCTCGCCTGATGCCGCCACAGCACGCGCTCCTCGGCATCGTGCAGCCCCTCGATGGTGCGCGCGCGGCGCAGTACCAGCCGGTCGTATTCGGGCACCGATCCGGTCAGATAATACCAGCCGTCTTCGCTGCGGAAGACCTGCGCGTCGGCGCGGTTCCTGACCACCGGATTGACGATGTCGGGCGCGGCCGTCGCCGTGCCCGCGCCGCCCATCGCGACGCGACCGCCCGGCGCACAGGCGACCGGCAGCAGCGCGGCACCGGCGGCGAAGGTGCGGCGCGACAGGATGAATGCCATGATGTCCTCTCCTAGCAGGCTTAGTAGTCGGCGACCGGCCAGCCGTCGGCACCCCAGCTCAGCGGCGCGATGCGCAGCGTCGGCGCGCCGTCATGGTCCTTGTCATAGGCGTGGTAGGCGACGTAGGTCGTGCCGTCGGCGTCGGTGAACACGCCGGCGTGGCCGGGGCCGCGGAAGCGCCCCTGTTCCTTCAGGTCGGCGCGCAGCAGCACGGTGCCGCCGCCTTCGATCGCCTTGCTGCCGTCCTTGCCGAGATAAGGTCCGGTGATCGCCTTCGACCGCGCAATCACGGTGTAATAGGTGCTGTTCACGCCCTTGCAGCAATAATCGAACGAGGTCAGCAGGTAATACCAGCCGCCGTGGCGGAAGATGAACGGCGCCTCGATCGCGTCGGGCGCACCGGCCGGGACGGGGCGGCGGGCAATGGAATGAGGCTGTTCGCCGGGATAGGGCTTGCCGGTGCGAGCATCGAGCCGGAACAGCTTGATGCCGCCCCAGAAGCTGCCCAGCGCCAGCCATTGCCCGCCTTCGGCATCGACCGCCAGATTGGGGTCGATGGCATTGAAATCATCGCCGGGCTGCGACGCCACCACCATGCCGTGATCGGTCCAGCGATAATCGGGGGCCTGGGGATCGAGCGTCGGGCTGGTCGCCAGGCCGACCGCTGACCGGTTCGAGCCGAAGCTGGAGACGGCGTAATATAGCCGGTATTCTCCATTTTCATACGAGATGTCGGGCGCCCACAGCCCCTTCGCGTCGGGGATTGCCCGCGTCGCCCACGCCGGCATGGCGGCGAACACCGATCCGGCGGCGGTCCAGTGCTTCAGGTCACTCGACGTCTTGATGCCGATGTAATGGCCGATGGTGTTGTAGACGTAATAGGTGTCGCCCTGCCGGATGATGGCGGGGTCGTGCGTGGGCACCAGATCGCCCGACAGCTGCGCGTTGAGCGTCGCCGCGCCACCGGGCGCCGGCGCGGCAACCGCGGCGCCGGCAAACGCCAGCGCCGCGGTGCCCAGCACGTTCATGATCCGGCGCATGCCACCCGTCATTGCAGCGTCAGCACGACGATCGACTTGGCCGGCATCGTCACGACCAGCTTGCCGTCCTGGATCTGCGCGCCGCTGAAGGCGGCGGGCCTGACCGCGTCGGGATCGTCGAAGCTGTTGTGCGCGGTGATCGTCGGGGCGGTCAGGATCGTGCCGCTGACCGACGAGGCGGTGGTGCCGTCCAGCGCGATCGTCACGGTGTTGGCCTGCTCCGGATCGACGTTCGACAGCGCGATGTGGATCAGGCCGTCCCTGCCCTTCACCGCCGAGCTGCTGACCGCGGGGATGGTGAACTTGCCCTTGGCATACCAGGGCGTGTCGACCTTGATCGGCAGCACCGTCGCGTCCTGCCACGGCTTGTACATGTCATAGACCCAATAGGTCGGCGTGCGCACCATCTTGGCGCCGTCGGTCAGGACCATCGCCTGCAGCACGTTGACCATCTGGGCGATCGCGCTCATCCGCACGCGATCGGCATGGCGCGCGAAGATGTCGAGCGTGGTCGACGCGACCATCGCGTCGCGCAGCGAGTTCTGCTGGCGCAGGAAGCCGGGATGCGTGCCGGGATCCTGCTGGTACCAGGTGCCCCATTCGTCGACCGCCAGCATCACACGCTTCTGCGGGTCGTATTTGTCCATCACCGCCGAGTGCTTCTCGATCAGCTCCTCGATATGCTCGGCGTTCCACAGCGTGTCGGCCCAGCTGGTCTCGTCGAAATGGATCGGATCGCTGTGCGGCGGCCAGCCGCCATCGGGCAGCGTGTAATAATGCATCGAAATGCCGTCGATCTGATCGCCGGCAATGCGCATCATCGTATCGGTCCAATTGTAGTCGCCCGAATTGGCGCCCGACGCGATCTTCAGCGTCTTGGTCCCATCCGGCACCTTGGCGAAGGCGGCGTAGCGGCGCGTCACATCGGCGGCATATTCGGGCCGCATGTTGCCGCCGCAGCCCCACAGCTCGTTGCCAAGGCCGAGGAACGGCAATTCATAGGGCGCCTTCTGCCCGTTCTTCGCCCGTTCGTCGGCCAGCGTACCGGCCGGCGCGGTCATGTATTGCACCCAGTCGGTCATCTCGCCGGGCGAGGCATCGCCGACGTCGGCAGAGACATAGGCCTTGGCGCCGACCAGCTTGAGCAGCGTGAAATATTCGTCGGTGCCGACGGTATTGGGATCGGTGACGCCGCCCCAATTGGTGTTGACGCGGACCGGCCGGCTCTTCTGCGGGCCGATGCCGTCGCGCCAATGATATTGGTCGGCATAGCAGCCGCCCGGCCAGCGGATCACCGGCACCTGCAGCTCGCGCAGCGCGCCCACCACGTCGTTGCGAAAGCCGTCGGTGTTGGCGATCTTCGAATTCTTGCCGACCCAGAGGCCGCCATAGATGCCGTTGCCGAGCTGCTCGGCGAACTGGGTGAAGATCTCCTTGTGATAGACCGGCCCCGGCTGGTCGGCATGGAGCGTCGCCTTGGTCGGCGTGTTGTCGGTCGCGGCGTGCAGCGGCGCAATAGCCGTGCCGGACATGAGCAGCGCAAGCGCCCCACGGCGCAGCATATTAGTCAGCGGCTTCATTATCTTACCCCCTCCCAAGGGCCTAGTTGTGGTTATTGGCTGATGTCGGTCAGAGCACTCTTACTGCAACGCGGTCGCCACCGGTGGTGGCGCGTGCCAGGCGGTTCGCCACCGGCAGGGTGAACGGCGCGGCCAGGATTTCGAACACGTCGCCCTCCTCCGTCGCGACCCCGTCGCTGAACGACAGCGTCGCGGTGCCGAAGAAATGGACGTGCACGTCGCCGGGCCGGCGGAACAGGTCGTATTTGAAGTGATGATGCTCCAGATTGGCGAAGGCGTGCGACATGTTGGCCTCGCCCGACAGGAACGGCTTCTCCCACAGCGTCTTGCCGTCGCGCAGGATGCGGCTGGTTCCCTCGACGCTCGCCGGCGGCGGCCCCAGCAGCAGCTCCGGCCCGAGCGCCGCCTGGCGCAGCTTGGAGTGCGCCAGCCACAGATAATTGTGCCGCTCGGTCACATGATCGGAGAATTCGTTGGCAAGCGCGAAGCCCAGCCGGCAGGGCGTGCCGTCCTCGGCGACGATATAGATGCCGGCAAGCTCGGGCTCCTCGCCGCCGTCCCGCGCGAAGGCGGGCATGGTCAGCGGATCGGTCGGTCCGACCAGCTGCGACCCGTCGCCCTTGTAGAACCATTCGGGCTGCTGGCCGATCTTCCCCTCGCCGGGCTTGCCGCCCTCTACGCCCTCCAGGAACATGCGCATCGAGTCGGTCAGCTTCTCGCCCGCCGCGGCCGCCTTGTGCATCTTGTCGCGCCCTTCGGCGGAGCCGAGATGCGTGAGGCCGGTGCCGGTCAGCAGCACATGCGCGGGGTCGTCATGGTCGATCGGCGCCAGGAAGCGCCCGGCCGCGAATTCCGCCGCGAGATCGACCGCAGCACCCGCGGGGCAGGCCTGCGCCGCCTGGGCGAGCGTGGTGTTTCCGGCGATCGCCCGCTCGGCCAGCTCTCGCGTGGTGCGGACGCCCTGGAGGACATGGGCGTCGTCCCCATCGGCCAGGATCACGTTGCGCGTGCCGTCGGGCGCGCGATGCTGCAACAGACGAAGGTAGGTCATCATCATCTCCCCGATCCGGCGCGCTCGCTTCACTGCCGCGCCGACCATTTACTCCGACATATTTTGCTCTCGCGCGGAACGCAATGTTTCTCGTTCCCTCGCGTCGATCGCGCTGTTACGGTGCGCGCCGGGGAGGTGCCGCGCAAGGTGACGAAAACGAAGGCGGAAGCTGGGGACGACAGCTTCAAAGCGACCGAAGATCAGCGCGGCCCGGGGCGCCGGCTCCACGGTGCGATCGCGCACAAGCTCGGCACGCAGATCTTGTCGGGCAAGTATCTGCCGGGCGACATCCTGCCCGGCGAGGTGTCCTTCGCCGGCGAGCTGAACGTGTCGCGCAGCGCCTATCGCGAGGCGATCCAGGTGCTGACCGCCAAGGGGCTGATCGCCAGCCGCCCCAAGGCCGGCACACGCGTGCTGGAGCGCGATCGCTGGAACCTGCTCGATCCCGACGTGCTCGGCTGGGCGTTCACCGGCGAGCCCGACCTCGAATTCGTCCGTGCGCTGTTCGAATTGCGCGCGGTGGTCGAGCCGGCCGCCGCCCGCTTCGCCGCGCTGCGCCGTGACAAGGCCGACCTGAAGGCGATGAAGGACGCGCTTGCGGCGATGCGCCGGCACACGCTGACCACCGAGGCCGGTCGCGCGGCCGATCGCGACTTTCACAACGCCATCCTGCAGGCGACGCGCAACCAGGCGATCATGGTGCTGAGCGCCAGCATCGGCGCCGCGGTCAACTGGACCACCCTGTTCAAGCAGCGCACTCGCGCGCTGCCGCGCAATCCGATCCCCGATCACCAGCGGGTCTATGACGCGATCGCCGACGGCGATGGCGACGCAGCTGCCGAGGCGATGAACGTGCTCGTCGACCTGGCGCTGGAGGATACCCGCAGCGCGATGGTCGACGACATGAAGGGCGGCGCCGGGGGCTGACTCCTTCCGGCTCGGCGCCGGCAAGTGCCCTCCTATCTTCCGCACAGACAAAAAGGCCCGGCGGTCGCACTGACCGCCGGGCCACAGTCCACCGAGGAGGACGACGGTTAGCCGACCGGATGCTGCTCGGGCAGCGCGTGCGTCGGCTTGCTGCCCCACAGCGCGTAGAACAGCGTGTAGAGCTCGCAGGCCGCAGTCAGCAGGAACGAGGCCTGCAGGCCGTAGGTATCGGCGATCCAGCCCTGCACGATCACCAGCGCGCCCCCGGCGATCGCCATCACCAGCAGGCCCGAGCCTTCCTCGGTCAGCGGACCGAGACCGCGGATCGCCAGCGTGAAGATCGTCGGGAACATGATCGAATGGCACAGGCCGATGAGGATCAGCGCCCACATGGCGACGGGGCCATGCGCCAGCACGGTGATCATCGCCACGACGAACGCGGCGATCGAGAAGCCGGCCAGCACCTTGCCCGCGTCGATCCGCTGCATCAGCGCCGAACCGACGAACCGGCCGACCATCATGCCGCCCCACAGGAACGACAGGTAATTGCCCGCGTCCTCATGCGTCATGTTGCCGATGTCCGGCGCGCTGACGAAGTTCACGAACAGGTTGGCGACGCCGATTTCAGCGATCAGGTAGATGAAAATCGCCGGAATGCCGAACACCAGGTTGCGGTGCTTGAACAGTTCGGGGTTGATCAGCCGCTTGCGCGATCCATCAGCGACGTCGGAGCTCATCGCCGGCAGCGGGAAGCGGGCGATGACGATCGCCAGCACGACCAGCACGGCGGCGACGATGCCATAGGGCAGGATCACGGCATGCGCGTCCGCCAGCCGCTCGGCCGGGGTCAGCACCGTTCCGACCGCCGACGTGCCGCCCTTCGACCGGCCGAGGATCAGATAGGCGCCGAAGAACGGCGCCAGCCAGGTGCCCATCGAATTCATCGCCTGCACCAGGTTGAGGCGCGACGAGGCGGTCTCCGGCTTGCCGACCACCGCGACATAGGGGTTCGCCGCGACCTGCAGCAGCGTGATGCCGCTGGCGATGACGAACAGCATGACGAGCGTCACGGCATAGGACGGGATGGTCGCCGCGAGCATCATGCCCAGCGATCCCGCCGCCATGACGAGCAAGCCGATCACCAGCGAACGTTTGTAGCCGACCTTTTCGATCAGCTTGGTCGAGGGGATCGAGGCGAAGAAATAGGCGATGAACCACACCGATTCGATCAGCGTCGTCTGGGTGTAGTTGAGATCGAACACCGACTTCAGGTGCGGCAGCAACGTGTTGTTGATGACGGTGATGAAGCCCCACATGAAGAACAGGCTGGCAAGCAGCGTCAGCGCCGGACCATAGCGCACCGCAGCCTGCCCGCCGGCCGGATTGGCGCTCGGCGGGGCGTCGGGGGAAGAGATTACTGCTGGCATTTGAAACCTCTCGACTCCGCGGGGCTGCTTTTGTCGGCTGAACAAGGCAAACCCGCTTGTGCTCTTTTTATTTGTCGGACTATATGGAGCCGACAGCTTGCGTCAATGCATTGCAGGACAATTGAGCGGCAGCAAGGGCAAATGGGAGCGGGGATGATGGTGAAGTTTCGGAATACCGCAGTGGCGGCAGCGGCGTTGGCGCTCGCCGGCACCGGCGCCTCGACCGCGCAGGCGGCGGACGCGAGCAAGGCATCGTTCGGCAAACTGTCGAACGGCAGCGAGGTCGAGGCGGTGACGTTGAAGGCCGACAACGGCGTCTCCGCGACGATCCTCACCTATGGCGCGACCTTGTGGAAGATGATGGCACCCGACCGGAACGGGCACTTCGCCGACATCCTGCTCGGCTATGACGATCTCAAGAGCTACGAGCAGCGGCCCAATTACTGGGGCGCGACGATCGGACGGTACGGCAACCGCATCGCCAATGGCACCTTCACGCTGGACGGCAAGACCTATCACCTGCCGCTCAACGATCACGGCCAGTCGCTGCACGGCGGCGGCCAGGGCTTCGACGTGCAGAACTGGACGCTCGCCTCGATCAAGTCGGGGCCGACCGCCAGCGCGGTCTTCACGCTGACCAGCCCCGACGGCGCGTCCGGCTATCCCGGCACGGTCAAGGCGCGGGTGACCTATTCGCTCGACGAGACGGGATCGCTGAAGATCGAGTTCGAGGCGACCACCACCAAGCCGACGATCCTCAACATGACCAACCACGCCATCTTCAACATGGCGGGCGAAGGCGCGCCGCAAGGGGCGATGGACGAAATACTGACGATCCCGGCCAGCCATTTCACGCCGGTCAACGCCTCGCTTATCCCGACCGGCGAGTTGCGTGACGTGACCGGCACGGTGTTCGATTTCCGCAAGGGCCGCCGACTCAACGACGGGTTGCGCGACGGCACCAATCAGCAGATCGCCTATGGCCGCGGCTACGACCATAATTTCGCGCTCGACGCGGGCCAGACGGCGACGCCGCACCTCGACGCGCGGCTGGAAGATCCCGCCTCCGGCCGGGTGCTGGAGGTGCTCGGCACCGGGCCGGGGCTGCAGGTCTACTCCGGCAACTTCCTTGACGGCACTTATCTGGGCAAGCAGGGCCATCTCTACCGCATGGGCGACGGCATCGCGCTTGAGCCGCAGAATTTCCCCGATGCCCCCAACCATGCCGACTTCCCGTCGGCCCGCGTCGATCCCGGCAAGCCCTACCGGGCGGTCATGATCTACCGCGTGTCCGTCGCCCGCTGAACTGAGGCCGAAACATCGTGACCGACACCCCCAAGCCCAAGCTGCGCTCGCGCGCCTGGTTCGACAATCCCGACAATATCGACATGACCGCGCTCTATCTGGAGCGCTATTTGAACTTCGGGCTGAGCCTGGAGGAGCTGCGTTCGGGCAAGCCGATCATCGGCATCGCGCAATCGGGCAGCGACCTGTCGCCGTGCAACCGTCATCACCTGGTGCTGGCCGAACGCGTGCGCGAGGGCATTCGCGAGGCGGGCGGCATCGTGCTCGAATTCCCGGTCCACCCGATCCAGGAAACCGGCAAGCGCCCCAACGCCGCGCTCGACCGCAACCTGTCGTATCTCGGCCTCGTCGAACTGCTCTACGGCTATCCGCTCGACGCGGTGGTGCTGACGGTCGGCTGCGACAAGACCACGCCGGCGTGCCTGATGGCGGCCGCGACCGTGAACATCCCGGCAATCGCCTTGTCGGTCGGCCCGATGCTCAACGGCTGGCACAAGGGCGAGCGCACCGGATCGGGGACGATCATCTGGAAGGCGCGCGAGATGCTCGCCGCCGGCGAGATCGATTATGCCGGCTTCATCAAGCTGGTGGCTTCCTCGGCGCCGTCGACCGGCTATTGCAATACGATGGGCACGGAGACGACCATGAAC
>JBQCHA010000269.1:0-8727 GCA_051955175.1 Sphingomonas sp. | reverse complement strand
GATCGGCCTCACCGTCACCTCCGCGCTCGACTGGCTGATCGCGTTCATTCCGAACCCGGCCGCGGTGGTGTGGACCGAGCGCGGCATTGGCGCGGTGATCGCGCTGGTCGGGCTGATCATCTACCTGCGCAGCCTCGATCTGGCGCTTTCCGAGCGCGACTGGTTCAGCCGGCCGGCGCTGCTCACCGACCAGCGCGAAGCAGCACTCGGCGAGGAACCGGACGAGCTCGCGGTGCTGCGGCGTCCGGCAATGCCGCGCTCGGTCCACACCACCGCGGCCGGGTTCGGAATGAACGCGATCAGCCAGTCGAGCGCGGAGGTGACGGTGAGGCCGATCAACCCGCCCCACCCTGCCGGCAGCGTCATCACCGCCGAATCGGAGACGAAGGCGACCGCCGTCGCGATCAGCACCACCCCGATGGCGACGCCGCCCAGCATCCGGCGCCACGCGCCGACCGGTCGGTCGCGCCACAGGCGGCCGCCCCACACCAGGCCGAGCGGCAGGAACAGGGCCGAGGCCGGCCCGGCCAGTGCCAGCAACAGGTCGGCGATCGCCGCACCCGGCGTGCCCAGCCAGTTCTTCGCCGGCCCGCCCGCGGCGGTATCGAGCGAGGGATCGCCCGAATGATAGCTGACCAGCGCCAGCGCGAGCAGCATTGTGCCCACCACCAGCGCGACGGCGCCGAACAGCGCGCCGCTGCGCACGGCCCCGGCCTTCACGGTCTGTCGCCACATCGACGGCTGCGCCCGGCTCGCCATCAGTCAAATCCCCAAGAATGTACGCTGGATGTTCCTCGTTCGTGACAATCGCCCCTCGCGAGTCCCCCGTCAAGCCGGCCGCGACGGGCCGTGGGCGAGCCCCAAACCGCCCGCACAACGGTTCGTCCTTTCCCCCGGCGGCGCGGCGCTCTACATCGGCTGGCATGACCCAGGCGGACGTTCTCATTCTCGGCGGCGGGCTGGTCGGCAGCACGCTGGCGGTCGCGCTCGATGCGCATGGCCTTTCCTCGATCGTCGTCGATCCCGCGGATCCGGCGGTATTTCTGGCCAAAGGGTTCGACGGCCGCGCCTCGGCGGTGGCGAGCGCGGCGGGCAAGATGCTGGCGGCGATCGGCATCGGCGACCGGCTCGCCGGCCTCGGCTGCGACATCCGCCAGATTCGTGTCAGCGACGGGTTGGAGCCGGGCGCGCTCGATTTCGTACCCGATCCCGACGACGGCGCGCTGGGCACGATGTACGAGAATCGCGAGCTGCGCCGTGTGCTGCACGAAGCGGCCGCCGCCGCGCCGCGCGTCGACCTGCGGATGCAGCGCCGCGCGATCAGCGTCGATCGCGGGCCGCACGGCGTCACCGCCACGCTTGATAAGGGCGCGATCGTCTCCGCGCCGCTGCTGATCGCGGCGGAGGGCCGCAATTCACCGACGCGCGAGGCCGAGGGCATCACCGTCGCGCGCTGGTCCTATGATCATCACGCGATCATCAGCGCGTTCAACCATGAGGGCGACCACGAGCATGTCGCCTTCGAAATCTTCTATCCCACCGGCCCGTTCGCGCTGCTGCCGCTCAACGACGATGCCGGCGGCCACCGCTCGGCGATCGTGTGGAGCGTCGCGGCCAAGGATGGCCCGGCGATGCTGAAACTGTCCGACCGCGCCTTCATGGCCGAGGCGGAAAAGCGGATGGGCGGCTTTCTCGGCCACCTCTCCAACCTGTCGCCGCGCGCGAGCTACCCGCTCGGTTTTCATCATGCCGCGCGGATCACCGGCGAGCGGCTGGCGCTGGTCGGCGACGCCGCGCACGGCATCCACCCGATCGCCGGCCAGGGGCTCAACCTCGGCTTCCGCGACGTCGCTGCGCTGGTCGAGGTGCTGGTCGAGGGCAAGCGGCTCGGGCTCGATCTCGGCGATGCGCAGGTGCTGGCGCGCTATCAGCGCTGGCGCGCGCTCGACAATCTGATGGTCGCGGCATCGACCGACGGGCTCACCCGGCTGTTCGGCCTGCCCGGCCGCACCGCGAGCGCGGTGCGCCGGTTCGGCATCTCCGCGGTCAACGCGATCCCGCCGCTGAAGCAGCGCTTCATGGCCGAGGCGCGCGGCGAATCGGGCACGCTGCCCAAGCTGCTGCAGGGCGAGCTGGCCTGATCGGCGGGCGGGACGGCAGCCCGCCCGGCCCGCTCACTCCGCCGCAAGCGCCTCGTCCTCGCGCTCCTGCGCCTGGCGATTCCACATCTCGGCATAGAGGCCGTTCTGGCGGAGCAGCGCGGCATGGGTGCCGCGCTCGGCGACTTCGCCCGCCTCCAGCACGACGATCTCGTCGGCGTCGACCACCGTCGACAGCCGGTGCGCGATCACGATCGTGGTGCGGCCGCGCTCGATCGACTTCAGCGTGGTCTGAATCTCCGCCTCGGTGCGGCTGTCGAGCGCGCTGGTCGCCTCGTCGAGGATCAGGATCGGCGGGTCCTTGAGCAGCGTCCGCGCGATCGCCACGCGCTGCTTCTCGCCGCCCGACAGCTTCAGCCCGCGCTCGCCGACCCGCGTCTCATAACCCTCGGGCTGGCGCTCGATGAAGTCGGCGATCGCTGCACCGCGCGCCGCGCGCACGATCTCGTCATGCGTCGCGCCCTCGCGGCCATAGGCGATGTTGTAGCCGATCGTGTCGTTGAACAGCACCGTGTCCTGCGGCACGATGCCGATCGCGGCGCGCAGGCTCGCCTGCGTCACCTCACGGATGTCCTGCCCGTCGATCGTGATCCGCCCGCCGGTCAGGTCGTAGAAACGGTACATCAGGCGGGCGAGCGTCGACTTGCCGGCACCCGACGGCCCGACCACCGCGACGGTGTGGCCGGCGGGAATGTCGAGATCGATGCCCTTCAGGATCGGCCGCTCCGCCTCATAGCCGAAGCGCACGTCCTCGAACCGGACATGCCCCTTTGCTACCGCGAGCGGCGGCGCGCCCGGCGCGTCGGTCACCTCGCTCGGCGTGTCGATCAGGTCGAACATCGCGGCCATGTCGATCACCCCCTGGCGGATCGTGCGATAGACCATGCCGAGCAGGTCGAGCGGCCGGAACAGCTGCGACAACAATGTCGAGACGAACACCACGTCGCCCGCCGAGAACCGCCCCTGGCTCCAGCCCCAGGCGACATAGGCCATGCCGCCGCCCAGCATCGCGTTGGTGATCAGCGCCTGGCCGATGTTGAGCCACGCCAGCGAGTTTTCCGATTTCACCGCGGCATCGGCATAAGCGGTCATCGCGCGTTCGTAGCGCCGGCCCTCGCGCTCCTCGGCGCCGAAATACTTCACCGTTTCGAAATTGAGCAGCGAATCGACCGCATGGGCGACCGCGCCGGTGTCGAGATCGTTCATCTTCGCACGTAACGCGTTCCGCCAGTCGGTCACCGTGCGGGTGAAGACGATATAGGCGGCAACCATGACGATGGTCGACGCGACCAGCCAGCCGCCGAAATTGCTCCAGAACAGCGCCAGCACGATGACCAGTTCGAAGATCGTCGGCGCGATGTTGAACAGCATGAAATAGAGCATCGTGTCGATGCTCTTGGTGCCGCGCTCGACCACCTTGGTGACCGCGCCGGTGCGCCGTTCGAGGTGGAAGCGCAGCGACAGCTGGTGAAGGTGGCGGAACACCGTCGCCGCCAGCCGGCGGGTGGCGTCCTGGCCGACGCGCTCGAAGATCACGTTGCGCAGATTGTCGAACGCGGTCGTCGCGAAACGCGCCACGGCATAGGCGATGACCAGCAGCATGACGAGCGTGCCCATCGCGTGATCGCCCGCCGCCATGCGATCGACTGCGTATTTCAACGCATAGGCGGAGCCGAACGTCTGGACCAGTTTGGAGGCCATGACGAGCAGCATCGCGCCGGCGATCCGCAGCTTCAGCCCCGCCTCGCCGGCCGGCCAGAGGTAGGGCAGGAAGCGTTTCAGCGTCGGCCACAGGGGCTGGTCGGCGCGGGTCCGGGTGGCGGTTTCGGGTGGCATCAGCGGCGATGTAGGGGCGCACGCCCTGCTCTGCCAGTCACGCGCGGTGCGGCAAAGCGAGGAACCGATGCGCCGGTTCGCCGATTGATACGCTTGACTGGGAGATTTTCGATGGGACCGATATTCTACGTCATCGCGATCATGGGCTGCACCGACGGGTCGCAGGCCTGCCAACAGCAGCGTGTCGAGCAGGTCCACTACCAGACCGCCGCCGCCTGCCAGGCGGCCATGCTCGACGCCCTGCAGCGCAACACCGACCTCGACTATCCGGTGATCGAGGCGAACTGCCAGGCGAGCGGCCCGACGCTGGTGCGCGCGCAGGGCCGGAGCGCCGACCAGCGCGGGTGAGGGGCGGGTAAGGCTCCCGGGACCCCGCGCTTCCGGCCGTGACATCCGGTCGCACGGCGGTCCTCTCCCATCTCGAAGGACGAGACCACTCCAGACCGGCAACCTTCGCCAAACCCCCTCGAGGCTGGGACGCTATCGCCCCGGCCGCGTCCACAGCGTCGGATCGCGCGGCGTCGGCGGGTACAGCGCCTCGCGACGGGCCGAGAGACGCGCGGCGCGGCCGATCATCATCACCTTCGCCGGCGTGGATATCGTCACCCGATGATCCCAGGCGTGCGCGCCGCGACGCACCACCGCGCGAGCGATGCCGCCGTAGATATCCGCCGCCGCCAGCACCGCCCAGGCCGAGCGGTACGACAGCGCGGGCGTGCCGTGCCGCGCGCTCGCCTCATGCGCCTCGGCAAGGCTGCCCAGCCGCGCGGCCATCGCCACCAGTTGCTCGCGATACCACGGCTTCATGTGTTGCCCCGGCGGCACGTCATGCTCGGCCAGCCACTCGAGCGGCAGGTAGCAGCGGCCGACGCGGTCATCCTCCTCGACATCGCGCATGATGTTGGCGAGCTGGAAGGCGAGGCCGAGGTCGCAGGCGCGATCGAGCGTCGCCGGGTCGGCCGGGTCGACGCCCATCACCACCGCCATCATGCAGCCGACCACGCCGGCGACATGGTAGCAATAGCGCAGCAGATCGGTCTCGCCACGCGGCCGCCAATCCTCCGCGTCGAGCCGGAACCCGTCGATCAGGTCGCGCGCGAAGGCATGCGGCAGGCGCACCTCCTCGGCAACCTGGCCGAGCGCATCGAACGCCGGATCGCCGGCGGTGCCGCCGGCGAGCGCAGTCTCGGTCTTGGCGGTGATCTCCGCCAGCCGCGCCGCGGGATCGGCCACCGCGCGCCGGTCGCCGCCATGATCCTGCCCGTCGGCGAGATCGTCGCAGCGCCGGCACCAGGCATAGAGCAGCCACGCCCGCTCCCGCGTCGTGCGGTCGAACAACCGCGACGCCGCCCCGAAGCTCTTCGATCCGCGCATGATCGATGCCCGCGCATGGGCGACCAGATCGGCGCGGCGCGGCCTCATCCTCTCACCACCACCCCGGCGCGGGCCGGGTTCTGGTCGGGACGGCCGCGATATCCGGGCGCAGCGGTCATCACGAAGGTCTGTTGTCTGGACCCCGGCCTGCGCCGGGGCGGGAGCGAGGTTTTGACGTCACAGATCGGCCTTGCTCATCCGCGTGATGGTCGCCTCCAGCGGTCGGTGCGCCGCCATCTTGTCGAGCACCCCCTCCAGCGCTTCATCGACGATCAGCAGCTCGCGATGCTGCGGGCGCAGGAAGCCGACCTCGGCCATCTTGGCGACGAAGGCGATCAGATGATCGTAATAGCCCGCCGCATTGAGCAGCCCGACCGGCAGGGCATGATAACCGAGCTGCGCCCAGCTCATCGCTTCCCACAATTCGTCCATCGTGCCGGTGCCGCCGGGGATCGTCAGGAAACCGTCGGACAGGTCGGTGAACAGCTGCTTGCGCTCGTGCATGGTGCGCACGGTGTGCAGCTCGCTGAGCCCGCGATGCGCCACCTCGGCGTTGACCAGCGCGTCGGGGATCACGCCGATCACCTCGCCGCCCGCCGCAAGCGCGCTGTCGGCCACCGCGCCCATCAGCCCCAGCTTGCCGCCGCCATAGACGACGCCGATCCCCCGCTCGGCCAGGCTGCGCCCGACGGCGCGGGCAGTGTCGATATAGACGGGATCGGCAGGCGTGGCGGAGCCACAATAGACGGCAATGCGGTTCATGGGCGCCGGGTAAGCCAGCCGGCGCGTCGGAGCAAGTCGCGGCGCGTCAGGCTGGCGTCTGACAATGCGGCAAAGCGCCCCTCTTCTCCGTCATCCCAGCTCAGGCGGGGATCCAGATACGCTCGGCCTCGGGCGAGAACCTTCAAGCCAGCCAATCTGGATTCCAGCCTGCGCAGGAATGGCGGCGTTTGGGTGGGAAGCGGCCTGACGGGTTAGAGCCGGACCATGCCCGTTATCTCAACATATGATCCATGACTGGTGGGTCGCACCGAAGCCGCCTCACAAAGGCCCCCATTAGGCGATACAACAACCTTCGCTTGATGCAACTTCAATTGGCTAGCGACGACATCGAGCGCCTTGAAGGCAACTTCCCAATCGACAGGGCGCTGCGCCGAGTGGAAGCAAATAGAGAATGCTTGCAGTGACGATCCAGACCAACTGCGCACGGCATTGGCTATCACGCCATATTGATCTTCGCCACCCGACCTTGATCGTTCAAGTGGACAATGAACGGACCAGATTGCGGATCATAAATCGCTGGTGGCGGCGGCGGCGGAAGGGCCGTGCGTTCCGATTGAAAAGCGGCGGCCGCCATCATCAAAACGAACATCCTGCCTCCCTGCAATGCTGTTCGTCTAACCCAATTGCGGACATTGTGGAATGGCCACAACTGGGGCGCAAGCCGCCCCTACTCCCCGCCCTCCAGCATCAGCGCCGCGGTCGCCTTCGCGCTTCCCACCACGCCGGGAATGCCCGCGCCGGGATGGGTGCCGGCGCCGACGAAATAGAGGTTGGGGATGTTGGGGTCGCGATTGTGCACCCGGAAATAGGCGCTCTGCGTCAGGATCGGTTCCAGGCTGAAGGCGCTGCCGAGATGCGCGTTCAGGTCATGAGCGAAATCGCTGGGGGCATAGCTGAACTTGGTGACGATCCGGCCGTGGATGTCCGGGATCAGACGGCGGCCGACCTCGTCGAGGATGCGCTTTTCCAGGATCGGGCCGATCTGTTTCCAGTCGACCGGAAACTTGCCGAGATGCGGCACCGGCGCCAGCGCGTAGAAGGTCGAATGCCCCTCCGGCGCCAGGCTGGGATCGGTAACGGTCGGATGGTGCAGGTAGAGCGACAGGTCCTGCGGCAGCACGCCGTGATCGTAGATGTCGGTCAGCAGCCCTTTGTAGCGCGGGCCGAACAGGATCATGTGGTGCGGGATGCCCGGCCAGCTGCCCTTGATCCCGAAATGAACGACGAACAGCGACGGCGAGAATCGCTTGCGCTCCAGCCGCTGGCGCGTGCGCTGCGCGCTGCGCGAGCCGATCAGCAGGTCGCGATAGCTGTGCATGATGTCGGCGTTGGTCGCGACCATGTCGGCCTCGCCATGCCAGCCGCTCTGCGTCGTCACGCCCGTCGCGCGGTCGCCCAGCGTATCGATGCTGACCGCCGGGTCGGCGAGCCGCAGCGTCCCGCCGATCCGCTCGAACTGCGTCGCCATCGCGGCGACCAGCCGGGTGGTGCCGCCGCGCGCGAACCACACGCCGCCGTTGCGCTCCAGCTTGTGGATCAGCGCATAGATCGCGCTGGTCGTCATCGGATTGCCGCCGACCAGCAGCGTGTGGAACGAGAAGGCCTCGCGCAGCTTCTCGTTCTTCACGAATTTCGACACGATCGAATAGACCGATCGCCACGCCTCGTACTTGGCGAGCGCCGGCGCCGCCTTGGCCATCGACTTCAGGTCGAGGAACGCGACATGGCCGAGCTTCTCATAGCCCTCGGCATAGACGCCGGCCGAATAGTCGAGGAAATCGCGATAGCCGGCGACGTCGTCCGGATTGATCCGGGCGATCTCCCGCACCAGCTGGGTGTCGTCGTTGGTATAGTCGAAATTGGTGCCGTCGGCCCAGTTGAGCCGATAGAAGGGATCGACCGGCTCCAGCACGACGTCGTCGGCCATGTCGCGCCCGGTCAGCGCCCACAGCTCCTTCAAACTGGCCGGATCGGTGATCACCGTCGGCCCGGCATCGAAGGTGAAGCCGTCGCGTTCCCAGAAATAGGCGCGGCCGCCGGGCTTGTCGCGCGCCTCGACGATCGTCGTCTCGATGCCGGCCGACTGCAGCCGGATGCCGAGCGCCAGTCCGCCGAAGCCGGCGCCGATCACGATCGCCCGCGTCATCGCCGCCGCTCCCGCAGCACCCGCAACGCCCGGCCGACCGGCACCGGAGGCCTGCCGGTGAGGATCCGCACCTTGTCGCTCATCGTCGATCGCCCTGCATAGAACCGGCCTATAAGCCGGGAATCGAGCCGATAAAACCGTTCGAGCACACGATAGCGTTCGTCCGGTTCGGCGGCGCGGAACAACATGCGGTCGAGCAGCCGATAGAAGCCGCGGCTTTTCCATGCCTTGGCGGCAAAATCGTGCAGCAGTTGATGCAAGGCCGCTCCCGAATAATCGCGCTGCCGGGCGACCAGCGCCGCGGTGCGCACCGCATCGGGCAGCGAATAGCCGGTGGTCGGATGGAACAGTCCGGCGCGCATCCCCGCCTTGCCGATGCCGATGCCGCCGGAGCGCCAATACCCCTCGAAATCGCCGTCGAGCGCGATC